>CAYNUD010000046.1:0-11649 GCA_964400315.1 uncultured Clostridium sp.
GAATATTTCCAAACCGTTCGGGCTTAACCTCTTTGAGCGCCTCGACTGCCTGCGACTGAGTAAGATTCAGCGCTCTCTCGGCTCTTTCGGCGAAGTCTCTGCGCCCCTTTTCGGTCGTTAATTCCGGCTTTTCTTTGATAAAAGGATTAAATCCTTTTTTGCGAATATCGTATTGAAGATCGTCGACCGCATCAAGAATATAAACAAATCTGCCCGTCATATACCCGAGCCTTTTAAGCGCCTGCGCACGTTCTCCCGTAAAACCAAGCGAAAAAAGCTCCCCGAGAGCCGTCGCACTCGGATCCGCCGCACGATCAATACCGCATTGCATATCCGCTTCCGCCCGCGCTTGCTCTTTCATGGCGCGGCTGACGGCTTCTTCCACTTTGGGAACACATTTGCGTGCTTTTTTGTGCATGAGAGCAACGGCAGGAAAAAGTAAAGCCGCCGCCACACGGTGAAGAAAACCCTTATCGTGCAAGTCGTCAAGCAATTTATAATAAACGGTTATGATGAGAGCATGGGCGCAAATTTCAATTTCATTTCCGCCGCCGCAAATCATGCATTTTTTCGTCGGATTATACGGACACCTTTTAGCGGTAAATCGGCAAGAGTTGCCGACGGACAGTCTCAGCAGTGCCGCAAAAGCAAAATCATAGCTGAGAAAAAGCTGGGCAAGCGGAGTGTATTCTTTGCCGAGCACTCGGCAAAGCGAGCAGTAAACTCCCCTATAAAGCTCATAATCTTTCATTTTCATTTCGGGCTTATACGCCCTGATATATCCGAGCAAGCAAAACACTCCGAAAATCATATTCTGTATATTCTGTTTTATTTTATACTATTTTCCGTCGAAAACGGTTAACATATTGTAAATTTTATAAATAAAAAAACGCATCGGCAGATGAACCGATGCGGCAAATATACTATCGTTTCATTTTTTTCAACAATTCTTTATCCTCCGAAGAAACACGGTAGGATTCAATCGCCTTCTGCAACGACTTGTTGAATGTAAAATCGTCAAGATTGCAATTTTTCAGCCATTCAAGCGTTTCATCACGAAATTTCACAAGACAAACCGAAACGCCCCACGCAACAGCCGTTTTTACATAGTAGCCGTCATGATTTACCCTTTCGTAAAGCCCGAGAATTTCATTGATATGTTCGCTGTCGGTAAACCATCTCATCAGTGCAACACAGGCAAAACGTACCTCGAATTCGTTATCCGAATCAAGATACGGAACCGTAAAAGCGTATGCTCTTTCCCGATTCTTTCCGAAATCCTTAAGCTCACCCGATACGCAGTCGCAAATTGCCCAATTATTGATTTCATGAATAAAATCTTTCAGCAATTCAAAACGTTCTTCCGCTTCACAAGGCGCACAAGCGGTGACAATACCCCGAAGCAAACGAATCTCGTATATATCGCTCCCCCGCGACAGCTCCAAAAAGCCGCGCCAATCGGATTTTACAATTCTTTTTGCAATTTTCCGAACATCGGGAATTCTTACTCCCAAAGAAGATTCGGAGATTCCCGGAATAAGGCTGTCGTTAAATTTTTTATATTTTTCATCTCCCCGATTTCTCAACTCGTCTGTGAGCAAAGAGAGGTCTTTTTCCGTAAACTTCATTTTTATCCTTTCCGAGCAATTTCAAAGCTTCGCCCGAGAGCAACAACAGTGAAAAAATATTCGGTATCGCCATTAATCCGTTAAGGGTATCCGAAATGCTCCAAACGCTTTCAAGCCTCAACATACAGCCTGCCGCCGCAGTCAAAGCATAAATTATATTATATATTTTCTTTGCCCTTTCGCCAAAAAGATACACCGCTCCCTGACTTCCGTAATATGACCACGCCATAAGCGTTGCAAGAGCAAAAAGGCTTATACAACCGCTCAAAAAGTATGTGCCCGCCGTGCCGAAAACGCTTGAAAACGCCGCATTGCAGTAATCAATGCCGTCAAGAGACGGATTCTCTTGCCACACTCCGCTTGTAAGAAGTGCCGCTGCGGTAACGGTACACATTAAGACAGTATCTATAAACACTTCGAGGATTCCCCACATCCCCTGCTGTGCGGGACTTTCGCATTCGGCGCAGGAATGAATTACGGCACTGCTTCCGAGACCCGCTTCATTTGAAAATACGCCCCGCGATATGCCGTAACGCATCGCTTTTGATATTCCGAAACCCGAAACGGCTTTTACGCTGAAAGCTTCCTTAAATATCAATTTTATGCACGGCACAAGAGAGCGGATATTCACGGCAACAATCGCAAAACATCCCAAAATAAAAATGCAGGACAAAATCGGTATGAGTTTTTCGGAAATCAAACTTATTCGTTTGAGCCCGCCCGATACGGTTATCAGCAAAAAAGCACAAAGCACGACGGCAGTCATCATTTTCGGTGCTCCGAACGTTTCAAGTCCGCAAGCTACGGAATTTGCCTGAGTCATGTTTCCCATACCGAGCGATGCTCCGATGAGCAAAACGGCATAGACCGCCGCAAGCCCTTTCATTCCTAAACCCCGCTCGATATAAAGCATCGGACCGCCGAGCCATGAGCCGTCCTCGGAACGAACTCTGTAGCGTATGCCGAGAGCGTTTTCACAGCAACAGGTCATCATACCTAAAACAGCGGATATCCACATCCAAAATATCGCTCCCGCTCCGCCCGAACAAACAGCAGTTGCCACTCCTACAATGTTGCCCGTGCCGAGGCAGGCGGCAAGCGCGGAAAAAAGCGCCCCACGTTGACTTACCGAGCCTTCCGATGCCTTGCTTTTGCTTTCATGCGGCGCCAAAACGGTTTTGCCGAGCCATGTTTTTATTCCCGTGATTTGAAAAAATCCCGAACGAACCGTCAAATACAGTCCCGTCAAAAGAAAAACGGCAAGCATAGGCGTGCCCCAAACAAAAGCGGAGAGCATCTCATTCAATCTAAAAATCACGGTCTGTCACCTCAAAAATATATATGAAGTAACAGACCGGTTTATTATTTTTCGAAATCAGATATTAACAACTTTCCATTCTATATCGTTTTCTTCCGCAAAGCGGATTATATTATCCATGCCCTCTTTGGTATATATCTTCATCTTGGGGCAAGCATCAAACGCAAGACGTTCGATTCCCGCAGTATTACCTCTGAACACTACCGACATGAGATTCAGGCAGTAACAAAACGCTTCATCTTTAACGGTCTCGATACTTGCGGGCATATCGACCTGAACAAGCTCAAGACAATTGCGGAACGCCTCGGACGGAATTTCCTTAAGCTGTCTCGAATCATTCAAAAACGCCTTTTTAACGGAGCTGTCGGCAAACGCACGCTCCTCCAATTCGAGAAGTCCCTCGGGAAAATTGACAATGGTAAGCCCCGTTGCACCGGCAAATGCCTCCTTACCGATAACGGTAACCGTTTTTCCGTCAATTTCGGAAGGTATTGTAAGTTCGAGAATATCCTGTGTACCGTTGTATTTTGTTATTTTAACCGTCTCATCCTCAAGCACAACATAGCTGTAATCGCCCGAAGTCAGCACTTTATCCTCTTTTTTGCATGAAGAAAACAGGCACAAAACGCTTATCAGCGCCAAAGCGGCGGCAATTATTCTTTTCATTTGCATTGCTCCTTTGAACTTTTCATGTTTTTATTTTATCATATACCGTCTCAAAAATCAAGAGCACTTTGTTTTAGGCAAAAAAAGCGGTTTTAGGCCGTCCGACATTTGTTTTTTATAAAACGGCACTGTTTTTCTTGACTGCAACTGTTCAATTTGCTATTATAAAGCTATACTATTATGATTGGATGTGTTTGTACCGATGGATAACATAAAGAATGTCATTTTGAATGCGCAAACCTCACTCGGAATCGAATTCGGCTCAACAAGAATCAAATCCGTTCTCGTCGACCTTTCGGGAGTTCCGCTTGCCTCAGGCAGCTTCGATTGGGAAAACTCATACATAAACGGTGTTTGGACCTATTCACTCGACGAAGTTTTTGAGGGCCTTCAAGCCTCATTCGCCGCATTAAAAAAGAACGTCTTTGAAAAGTACGGCGTAAAACTCGAAACAGTCGGTTCAATGGGTATCAGCGGCATGATGCACGGATATCTCGCCTTTGACAAAGCGGGAAATCAGCTTGCGGAGTTTCGAACATGGCGTAACACCATAACCGCAGAAGCCGCCGAAAAGCTCACCGCTCTTTTTGATTTCAATATTCCTCAGCGTTGGAGCATAGCCCATCTTTATCAAGCGATTCTCAACAAAGAGGAACACGTTAAAAACATTGATTACATTGCAACTCTCGCCGCATACGTTCACTACCGTCTGACCGGCGAAAAAATCATCGGCATCGGCGAAGCATCGGGAATGTTTCCCATTGACAGTGCTATTAACGATTATGATGCCTCCATGCTCGAAAAATTCGATAACTGCACTGCGGAATACGGCTTTTCTTGGAAAATCTCCGACATTCTCCCCCGTGTTGCATCGGCAGGCGAAAATGCAGGCGTGCTCACCGACGAAGGTGCGGCTCTGCTTGACCCGACGGGCGAATTTCTCTCCGGCGTGCCTCTTTGCCCTCCCGAAGGCGATGCGGGCACGGGAATGGTTGCAACAAACTCGGTTGCCGTCAGAACAGGTAACGTTTCCGCCGGTACGTCAATATTTCTCATGGTCGTGCTTGAAAAACCGCTGTCAAAGCTCTATCCCGAAATCGACATGGTAACAACTCCCTCCGGCAAGCCCGTTGCAATGGTTCACTGTAACAATTGTTCGGGCGAAATAGATGCTTGGGCGGGAATCTTTACGTCTATGTGCAACGCTCTCGGCATGGATGTCAGTATATACAACGTGCTTGACAAAATGTTCGAATCGGCTCTCGAAGGCGACAAAGATTGCGGCGGTCTTGTTGCATTCAACTATATTTCCGGTGAAGTCATCACGGGACTTGACAGAGGTAAACCTATGTTTCTGCGCGGACCCGAAGCGAAATTCGATTTGCCGAACTTTGCAAGAGCACAGCTTTGCTCTGCCGCGGCAACTCTCAGCATAGGCATGGAAATACTTTCCGATGAGCAAGTCAAACTCGACAAGCTTCTCGGTCACGGCGGCTATTTCAAAGCTCCTCTTGCAGGTCAAAAAATCATGTCCGCCGCTCTTGAAGCTCCCGTTTCCGTCATGAAAACAGCCGGAGAGGGCGGCCCTTGGGGAATTGCTCTGCTTGCTTCATATATGAAAAACAAGCGTGCCGATGAATCTCTCGAAGATTATTTAAACGACAAGGTATTTTCAAACGAGGATGCTTTTGAGGTAAAACCCGACCCTGCGGATGTTGCGGGATTCAAGAAATTCCTTGAAAACTACAAAAACAGCCTTTCCGCAGAAAAAGCGGCGGTTGAAGCCTTTTGAAAGAGGAATACGTAATATGAAAAATAAAGAATTTTGGTTTATAGTCGGCAGTCAGCATCTCTACGGTCCCGAGGTTCTCGAAACCGTTGCGGCAAGAGCGCGGGAAATGGCCGAAAAAATAGATTCGAGCAAGCATATCCCCTGCCGCTTCGTCTATAAAGCAACGGTCAAAACCGCAGAAGAAATAACTGCGGTCGTAAAAGAAGCAAATTACAATGATAACTGCTTAGGCATTGTCTCTTGGTGCCATACGTTCAGCCCGAGTAAAATGTGGATAAACGGACTTTCACTTCTGCAAAAGCCCTACTGTCATTTTGCCACACAGTATAACCGTGAAATTCCCAACGACGAAATTGATATGGATTTCATGAATCTCAATCAAGCCGCGCACGGCGACAGAGAGCACGGCTTTATCGGCGCGCGAATGAGACTCCCCCGAAAAATCATCATGGGCTATTGGCAGGATGAACCCGTGCTTAAAGAACTCGGTCTTTGGATGCGAAGTGCCGTCGGATATGCGGAAAGCAAAGCTTTGAAAGTAATGCGTTTCGGCGACAACATGAGAAACGTTGCCGTTACCGAGGGCGACAAGGTCGAGGTCCAAATAAAGCTCGGCTGGCAGGTCAACACTTGGGCAACCGGAGATCTCGTTAAGGAAATGAATTCCGTCGGCGAGAACGAAATCGACTCTCTCGTTGAAATCTATAAAGAAAAATACACTCTTTGTACCGATAATCTCGATGCGGTCCGCTATCAGGCGAGAGAGGAAATAGCAATAAAGCGTATGCTTGACCGCGAAGGCGCAAAAGCATACACAAACACCTTTGAGGATCTGTACGGTATGGAACAGCTTCCCGGGCTTGCAAGTCAGCGACTAATGGAGCAGGGCTACGGCTACGGCGGTGAGGGCGATTGGAAGGTCGCCGCAATGACCCGCATAATTAAAGCCATGACAGAGGGTATGTGCGGCGGAAGCGGATTCATGGAGGACTACACCTACCACCTTATGCCCGAAAACGAATATTCACTCGGCGCTCATATGCTCGAAGTCTGTCCCACTCTCGCAGCGGACAAACCCAGAATCGAGGTTCATCCTCTCGGCATTGGTATGAATGAAAAAGACCCAGCCCGTCTCGTTTTCGAAGGCAAGGCAGGCAAGGGTACGGTTTCTTCGCTTGTTGACATGGGCGGCAGGCTCCGTCTCATAGTGCAGGATATCGAAGCGGTTAAGCCGATAATGGATATGCCGAACCTTCCCGTGGCAAGAGTTATGTGGAGAGCAATGCCCGATCTTTGCACAGGCGCAAAAATGTGGATAGCCGCAGGCGGAGCGCACCACACCGTTCTTTCCTACGATGCGAGCGCTCAAATGCTCGAGGACTTCGCCGAAATGGCGGGAATCGAATTCGTCCGCATTTCAAAGGACACAACACTTGAATCACTCAGGCAACAGCTTTTCCTTTCGGATATAGCTTGGAAGCTCAGATAAATTTGGACGGACGGGCACGGTGTTGTTCGTCCGTTTTTTGTTTTTCTTCCGTTGCATTATATCAAAAAATACATATCAGTTTAATAAAATTCGGCTAAATTGTTGACATTTCGCGCAAAAGGTTATATAATTTAGGCATAACTTAATAACAGGAGATGAATCAATGGACAAAATAACCTTGACGGCTTTGATTATTTTTGCCGTCACCTACATTCTTATGATGGCATTCCAAAAAATCCGTCCCTATGTCACCGTCTGCTCGGCACTGATATTCATAGGTCTCGGCATTGTTTCCGCCGTAGCGCCCAATGCTTTCGGCGAAGGCTTTTTCAACATAGGTTCTTCCGTGTACTCTTACGGCATAGCAGATGCTCTCGGCGAGATAGATTGGAACGTAATCATGATGATAGCCGGTACAATGGGTACGGTATACCTTTTCATTGAATCGAAAATGCCGCAGCTCATGTCCGATATTCTTATTTCAAAAATGCCCAATGTAAAATGGGCAATTGTTGCGCTTTCGCTCTTTGCGGGCATCGTTTCGGCATTCGTCGACAATGTCGCAACCGTTTTGATGATAGCCCCCGTCGCAATGGCATTTTGCAAAAAGCTCGACATTTCACCGGTTCCCTCAATAATTTGTATCGCCATCTCCTCGAATTTGCAGGGTGCGGCAACGCTCGTAGGCGACACCACCTCGATTTTGCTCGCCAAAGCCGCCAACCTTGACTTCTCGGATTTCTTTTTTGACGACGGTAAAATGGGTATGTTTTGGGTCGTTGAAGCAGGTGCTGTTGTCAGCGCGCTCATCATTCTCTTCATGTTCCGAAAAGACAACAATCCCATTGAATTCACCGGAAGAACAAAGGTTGAGGATAAATTCCCCACCTTCCTGCTCGTCGGCACAGTCGTGATGCTTATCGCCGTTTCGTTTATCCCTTACAAGGACGGCGCCGCAGAAGGTCAGCTTTACAAGCCCGATATAACAAACGGAATTATTTGCATAGCATTCTTCCTTGTGGGCATTATCCGTGAATTTTTCATCAAGAAAAACAAAGATATTGTTAAAAACGCCTTTAAGGAAATCGACTACTACACCATAATTCTTCTTACCGGTCTTTTCATTGTTATCGGCGGAATCAAGAGCGCGGGCGTTATAGATGTTATCGGCAACGCAATAGCAAGTCTCGGCTCCGGCTCGGTGTTCCTTGTGTATACCATAATTGTTTGGATGTCCGTTATTCTTTCGGCTTTCATCGACAACATCCCCTATACGGCAACTATGCTTTCAATTGTCCCCGTAATTGCCGCGGATATAGGCATTGAACCGAAGCTCCTGTATTACGGTTTGCTCTGCGGTGCAACGCTCGGCGGTAATCTTACTCCGATAGGCGCAAGCGCGAACATAGCCGGTATCGGTATTCTTCGCAAAGCAGGTCATGAGGTCAAATCAACCACCTTTATGAAGTACGGCATACCGTTCACACTTTCGGCGGTAATCACGGGATACTTACTTATCTGGTTCATTTGGAAATAAGTACACAGTCAAAACGGACAGGTTGGCATTATGCCGTACCTGTCCGTTTTTTTACCGTTTATTCGGCTTCTTCGTTTTTCTGTTCTGCGTTTTCATCCTGCACATTCGGTTGTTCATTCGACTGTGCTTCCGGTTCTTCTGCATCCTGCGGTGTATCGTGGATGACACCGATATCTTCGGTTTCCGTCTCTTCCGAGACCGTTTCAAGCTCCACGGCAAGCTCGGGAAGCTCGATCGGCTCGGTCGGCTCGGTCAGCATATCCTGCGGTACAAATTCCGCCGCAACACTCACCGTTTCGGGAAGCATCAGAGGTCTCTTTTTCTTGCGTGAAGCATAAACCGCAACGGCAATGAGAATCAACAAGGTAGCGACCGATATAATCACGCCCTCGGCAAGCCCTCTTTGCTTGAACGACAATTCAACGGTATGCTTGCCTGCGGGAAGCTCAAAGCATAGATACGCTTCGGCAAGAGCTAAATAGTCCTCTTCGGGGATTTCAACGCCGTCAATCTTAACCGTCCAGCCCTTATCGTAAGGTATCGAGGAATAGAAAACAGAGTCCTTATCGCTTTCAACAGTGCCGACAATTTCGGTGTCGTTCATCGAAGTGACATTAAGTCTGCCTCTGTTGAGCTTTTCGTACCCTTCATTCAGAGCACCCTCGTTCACACAGTAAGGATAAAAATCAATGTAACCGTATTCGCTGTCCTCAATCGAAACAAGAACATTCACCGTATCTTCGGGAGTAACCGTTCCCAAATCGTAAATGTACGGCTCATCGGTATTTTGAGTGTAACTGAAGTCACCCTTGCTTATGGATATGCTGTCAAACGCCGACGAATTTACATATAAATAGCAATGCTTCGTTTCGGGAACGGTAAGAGCAAAAGTAAGCTCACCCTTGCCGCTTCCCGATTTTGTAAAGTAGATATCTCCCGTGTCGAGGCCCGAGGTTATCTCGTCCATGTTGTAGTAATAAACGTCGGATATATCCATCATGGTGAACACGTCGGAAACACCCGTTGCATATTCAAACCAATCGCTCTGAACGGTGAACGGATTGTTATAGTCCGTCATCCATTCCTTAATATCACTGTTCACCGCCATTCCCATGGGGAGCCAATACTTATTTTCGTATGCGGTAAACTTGCCCGATGTCATCAGCTCATTGTAATAATCATTCTCCAAGGTCACATCGTCGCTGTTTTTAACGATATATTTCAATGAGTGCATCATGTTGTAAACGGGAGTTTGGAGATTGTAGGTGTAACTGTTAATATAATTTCCGTTAAGTCCGAGATCGCTTTGAACATTCGACAGCTTCTCATAAGCCATTGAAGAAAATGTCGAAATGCCGTTGTATCCGAACCATGCGGGATCCATTCTTGCTCGGTTATGCGTAAGTTCCATACGGTACTCGGTACCGCCGCCGTATTCGTCGAGCTTTTCTTTAAGCTCTCTGAAATCCGCATAATCACCCACAAAGCTTTCTTTTGTTTGGCTCATGCTGTAACGGTCGGTATTTGCGCACGCAACTTCACCTATCACACAGCACAAAAGCAAAACCGCAATTGCCGAACGCTGATATTTTTCATCCTTCATAAGGAAGAAAACAAGGCAATACGTGACGGTAAAAATGATGCTGATTATCACCGTGATATCTTCAACATTCTTCGACCCGATTTTTTGAATCAATATTATCGCTCCGAGCAGGGCAACGCCCGTTCCGAGTATCTGTCTGCCCGTAAACTCCCTAAGCCGTACAAACGCTTTGTATGCCATAGTGAGCAAGATAAAGGAATACATAAAGGAGAAACGATACGGCAAATCGTTAGGATAATGGAACCCGTGCCAAATATAGTTTAGGACATTGATATTGAAGCTCAGATACAACACACCAAGCAAACCGACATTGGCGATTTTTTCCTTGAGTGGAACACTCCTTGTAAAGAGATATAAAGGCACGAGCATAACGGTGGCGATTCCGCAATACACATTGGGCAATACATCGTCTCCGCTGCTTCGTATAGTCGGGTTAACGCTTGCAAGATGATTCGCAAGGAAATCGAAAATATCATAATACGACTTAAAATCCTGCGGCATTGTGCCGGAGGTTGCCGAGCAGCTTTTCAATATTATATAGGTCGGTATAAGCGAAAACGCAACAAGGCAGGCGGCGGCAAGGCTCGAAAGCGCAAAAGTGAAACCGCTCTTGAGGAAAATACTGTTTTTCAACTTATCCTTGCCTTTAATAAGCTTTTTGCCGTTTTCGTCAAAGGTGTACGGCGTTTTTGCGTCAAGAGTTGTAAAATCATATTTGCCGAAATAGTACATAAGGAAATACAGAACCGAGAATATGCAGGTCATGTATCCCATATAATAGTTCGAAAGCAGGGTGAGTGCCAGGAAAGGAATATATATCTTTGCACTGTGACGGTCAATGATATACTCGATTCCGAGAATGACAAGAGGAAAATAGACCATTGCATCTATCCACATTACATTCCAATAATAGGCGACAAAGTAACCGCACATCGCATAAAGCACACCGAAAGCGGCCGTTATAAAATCGTGCCTGCCCTGTGACTTCTTGAGATAATAGGTAAACGCCGCCGCCGCAAGAGCCGCCTTAGCGATAATCATTCCCGCAATCGCCTCGGGCATATTCTCATGACCGAGAAGAAGCATTATTATCGCGCTCGGACTTGAAAGATAATTAAAATAGTTGCCGAGAAACGGCGAGCCTAGACCTGTCTGCCACGAATAAATCAAGCTCTTTAAGCCTGTAATTCTGTCATAAAGCTCCGCAAAGAGCGGACCGTATTGGTGGTATAGGTCCATTCTGAGTATGGTCGTATCTCCGAACGGGAAAAGATCGTAGCAATAGTAAACAAGCATCATTATGCCGACGGTGCAAAGACAAGCTGCCCAGCAATAAGAATTCCCGACAAAAAATCGGGATATGCCGGAACGCTTTTTGTTGTTAAGCTCAGACATTTTGCCGAATCCTCCGAATATATAAATTCAATTTAATATACCATAATATCTTTCCGATTTCAAGTAAACAAACTGTTAATACCGTTCTTTTATCAAAATGTCGGAAAATAAAGAAAAATTTTTCTTGCTTTTTGCTTCAGCATGCGTTATAATAAGCAAGATACAAGCCGGTGTGATGGAATTGGCAGACGTGACGGACTCAAAATCCGTTGGTAGCGATA
>CAYNUD010000047.1:0-11162 GCA_964400315.1 uncultured Clostridium sp.
AAATCAGTTTCTGCTATTCTTGCCGAGTCCATATTCCTAACACCTAACCGCCTACAACCTAATTCCTAACTGGGCATCTCCCCTGAAATGGGTGAAAAGATCTCCCGCAAGCTGTCAACCACAAGAGCATCGGCTTTCGCCAATCTTTCGGGCACTTCATGCCCGCTTGCAAGCAGAACGCAATCCGCACCGATTTCGGCTGCGGTTTCGGCATCGTGCTCAAGATCCCCGACAACAAGAACAGTGCCGTTTTCCGCGCCGCTTCTGTGCAGATAATCAACGGCTCTTTGTGTTTTTGAAGCGGCAAGGTAATCCCGTGCTCCGAGAATTTCATCAAAATATTCACCGATTCCGAGCCTTTCAACGCCCGACCTGACTATATCGGTATGTGATGACGAAACAATAACCTGCCGTGCTCCTTTCTCGGAAAAATAAGCAAGAGCCTCCCTTGCTCCGTCGGAAAGTCCGCAAGCCGCCGCATATCGGGCATATCCAATATTATATTCTTTTATCATTAAATCATAATTTTCATTTTCAAGGTTGAAAACTCTTTCATAGAACTTTCGTATGGGAACCCCGATGCATTCACGGTATCGGGCAAGGTCTATCAGCGGCATTCCCCTTTTTTCAAGCATATCGTTGACACTCGCCAAAGCCGCGCCTACGTCGTCAAGCAACGTTCCGTTCCAATCCCAAATAATAAATTTATATTCCATAATATATCCTCCGATTGCAAAAGAGCCGCCGCTTTTGTGCGGCAGCTCCGATATTATTCAATTATATTGTACTCGGCAACTTTAAAATTGCTGTACCAATCATCATAGCTCGATTCAATGATGTTCTTGTGCTCAAACACCAGCAGTCTGCTGTCTTTATCGTCCTTTACGAGTTTCAAAGTTTCGCGCAGACCTTTATTGCTTTTAACAGCTCCATAGCCGCTCTTATCGTTAAAATACATATATTTCTTGCGCGATTTCAGCTTTTGATTTTTGTCAAATTCAAGAACGCCGTATTCGGTTCTATCGGAGTAAACGCTCTTTACGACAATTCTTTTGCCCTTGACAGTCTTGCCGATTTCGTCCTCAAGCTCGCTCATTTCTTCGGCTATTTCGGATTCTTGTCTTAAGGATTCCGCAACTTTCTCGGACTCTCTCGCTTCAATCGACGCCTGCCGTTCCTCGTAGGTCAACTCCTTTTTGTTGACACTGCAAGAAGCAAACGACACCGCCGATGCCAATATCAAAAGAGCCGCTATCAATTTTTTCATTGAAATACTCCCCTTTTTGTATTCTACATAATATATTAGTGACACATTTGCGGCAAAATGTCAACCTTTTCACGAAAAATTAACATTTTCGCAACGGCAACTCAACATTTCGAACTAATCATTCTTCTTGATTTCTTGGGGTAACGATTCCGTCATCATCAATTTCGACACCCTGCGGTTCAAAGCTCTCCACACGGTCAAACAGCGCCCGTGCATCATCTTTTTCTGTAAGAAGCGTTGTTTCACAGCCCTTTTGCTGTAGCGGAAGAAGCTGAGTTGTTACATTCATATCGCCGTCAACCGTAAAAGTCATAACGCAGGAATCAAGCGTTTTGCTGTTGAACCAAAAATTACCGACACTGTAAATTACAGGTTTGCCTTTGTAAAATTCCATTCCCTGCAAGCAATGAGTATGCGCGCCGACAATGACATCCGCACCCGCATCAATGTATTCCCTCGCACCGTCCGTCTGCGCTTTTTCGAGCACGGTGGAATTTTCCGTTCCCCAATGCACATAAACAAAAAGCAGGTCGCAATTTGCCTTGGCAGTGCGTATAACTTCGAGAAAATCGGCATTGTCGTAAGTGCCCATAACTCCGGATGTATTCTCAGTTGCAACGGGGGTAAACGAAACCTTTTCCGCGCGGCTTGCCGCAACTATTCCGACCTTACATCCGTTGATAACAAAGTAATACGGGCGTTTTGCTTCATCAAGATTTCTTCCCGCACCGATATAGGGAATCCCCACGCTTTTAAGGTTATCGAGGGTGTCATTAAAGCCCTCTTCGCCGTAATCGAAAACATGATTATTGGCAAGCGAGACGATATCCGCACCCATATCCTTAAGAATATCAAGGTCGCTTGCCGAAGCTTGAAACGTCCATGATTTATTCCGCAGCGGCGCTCCCCTGCTACCTGTTGAAAATTCATGGTTTATAAGAAAAATATCCGAAGCTTTTAGGTGATTAACGATTCTGCTGTCAATACATTTTCCGAGCACGCCGCCCATTTTTGCCGCATGAACCATTGTAGCGTATCTGCGGTCAAGAAGAATGTCACCGACAAAGGAAACAGTAAAGGAATCGGCACCGTTATTACCGAAATCTAAGATATTATCGCTGTCAAGATTCCCGTTTAGAATATCGCAAACAACATTGCGCGTAAAGCCCGTGACTTTACGCCAAGTCCCGTCGGTAAAGGTTCCATCCTTTACGCTGTCGGTAAGCAACTTGCTTTTTTCTTCACCCAAATCACGTAAGAAATCTTCTGTAACTTCAAGTCCCGAAGCGGCTGAAATTCTGCGTGAGGCATCGGCATAATCAAATTCGGCTGTCCATGCAAATGCAGCCTCAAGCTGTGCATTATCAAGGCGACGGCAGGAACAAAACGTCAACATTACGGCAACGAGTATAAAAACACTGAAGATCCTTTTCATAAAACCAACTCCGTTTTTCGGTTTAATTTATTTTGCAGTTCAATTATTTCAAGCAGTTCAAGGCTTACGGCTTTCATATATTCAAGGGTTTCGGCATCCCGTACAAGATACATTGCCGCACGTCTTACCGCCCTTACAAAGGAACGATCAATCGGCTTTACGCCCCTTGAAAGCGGACAGATTCTCGCCCTCGGGTCGAGTATTACCGTAATTTTTATTTTGCCGTCCTGCTCTGTCACAAGCGGAAACAGCGGAAATATTCGACAAGCAAGCGGTCGTTCCCTGCGATTACAGTTGCCCGAGCATAAAAGCATGGGGTAACCGTAATTTCCCTGTGCTTCGCAAAGTTCAAATTCTTCTTTGTCGGCAAACATTTCAGCTTCATTTGGGTAAAGCCACATACCTTTACAGTCGCCCCGACAGCACAGACCGTCGCATAGCCTTCCGCAATTGTAAAATCCCAGCGGAGTCTTGTTATACAACAAATCACGGGCTTTTTCAAGCTCCGAATAAAGCATTGTATTCATCCTTTCAAGATGTAATCCGAGTTGTTCAAGGCGTAAAGTAATTTTGCTTTACGCAGTCTTCTCGATTCAGTTTATAATTTTACGGTAAAAATAGCCTGTTCGGGATATTTATTCCATTTTACCTTTTTTCATAAAAAATATCAAGATTTCTTTGCAAAATACTTTATTTTTCCGTTTCTTTATGATATCATTTTATAAATATACTTTGAGGAGTTTTTCAATGAGAAGAAGCGGTATTTTGATGCACATATCATCGCTGTACGGCGATTATTCCGTCGGAAGTTTCGGTAAAAACGCAATTGACTTTATTGATTTTCTGAGCGATTGCGGCTTTTCGGCATGGCAGGTGCTTCCGTTCACGGTAACGGACAGCTATAATTCGCCTTACAAATCCTTTTCGGCTTTCGGCGGTAATCCGTATTTTGTAGATCTTGACATTCTCGGCGATAAAGGCTTGCTTACCGCAAATGAGTTGGCACAGGCAAAGCAGTCCACACCGTACTATTGCGAATTTGACGTACTTGCACATAAACGGCTCGCCTTGCTCGAAAAAGCAAGCGAAAGATGCAATTACCGAGACGATATTGAGGATTTCGTTTCCACGCATCCACACATAGCTTCTTTTTGCCGCTTCATGACGTTACGCAGTCAAAACAGTGAAAAGCCGTGGCAGGAATGGGAAGATAACAGCGTATCCGATGCAAAAACGCTTAAGCTGTGGCAATTTATACAGTATGAATTCTTCACTCAATGGGCCGAAATCAAAAAATATGCCGCATCAAAGGGCGTTATGATTATCGGCGACATTCCCATATACGTCTCGGATGACAGTTGCGATGTTTGGGAAAATCCCCGACTTTTTCAAGTGAATGAAAAAGGATATCCGCTACGTGTTGCGGGTGTTCCTCCCGATTATTTTGCCCGCAACGGTCAGCTTTGGGGTAATCCGCTGTACGATTGGGAAGAAATGAAAAAGGACAATTTTCTGTGGTGGCGCGAACGGATGAATCATACTCTGCAAATGTTTGACGGCGTGAGAATCGACCATTTCAGAGCGGTTGAATCATATTGGGCAGTGCCCGCTTCGGAAAAAACAGCCGTAAACGGCTCTTGGGAAAAGGGCCCCGGAATTGATTTTGTCAATGCGATAAAATCCGGCAACGAAGATAAGCTGATAATCGCCGAGGATTTGGGCGATATCACCGATGAGGTTCGTGCTTTGGTTGAAAAAAGCGGCTTCCCCGGAATGCGTATTTTTCAATTCGGTTTTCTCGACGATTCCGACAGCATCCATATGCCGCATAATTACATTAAAAATTCCGTGGCATATTCGGGGACTCACGATAACAACACGCTTTTCGGCTGTCTTTGGGAAAGTGACGATGCATCTCGCCGCAGAATGCTCGATTATTGCGGCTTCTCCGGCGGTGATTGGGGAGGCGCTACTCCCCTCTTACTTCGTAGCATATTTGCAAGTGTGAGCGAGCTGGCAATAATTCCGATACAGGATTTTCTTATGTACGGCTCGGATACACGTCTGAATACTCCGGGTGTTGCCGAGGGCAATTGGAGCTACCGTGTTACAAAAGAGCAACTTTTGAATGCGGATATTGAATTTTTCAAATCTTTGAACAGGATATATAAACGGTGAAATTATGAACAAAAACTTTTTTAATTTTGACAATCGAATTATTGCCGCGGCTAAGGCGGCAACCGAGAAGGCTTCAGCCAAATTTGCCGAAATCGACGAAATCACAGAATACAATCAGCAAAAGGTGCTTGCCGCTTTTATCAACAACCGAGTTTCCGAGGCGGATTTTTCGGGTTCAACGGGTTACGGCTACGGTGACCGAGGCAGAGAAAAGCTTGACGCCATTTATGCCGAAGCTTTCGGAGCCGAGGATGCTATCGTACGTCACAGTTTTACTTGCGGCACTCACACCCTTTGCGTTGCTCTTTTCGGCATTCTTCGCCCCGGTGACACAATGCTTTGCGTTACGGGAACTCCCTATGACACAATCCACAGCGTTATCGGTCTAAGCGGCAACGGCATGGGCTCGCTCAAGGATTTCGGGGTGAAATACAAACAAGTTGACCTTGATTCCGAGGGTTTGCCTGATCTTCCCGCAATAGAAAAGGCTCTCAAAACAAAGCCGAAAATGGTTTATATTCAACGTTCGAGAGGCTACAGCCTGCGTCCGAGCCTTTCCGTTTCACAGATAAAAGAAATAGCAGATCTTGTTAAATCCAAATGTGATGCAGTCGTAATGGTGGACAACTGTTACGGTGAATTCGTCGAAAAAACAGAGCCGACACAGGCAGGCGCCGACATAATGGCCGGCTCGCTTATCAAAAATGCAGGCGGTGCAATCGCAAGAACAGGAGGCTATATTGCCGGAAAGAAAAAGCTTGTAGAGCTTTGCGCCTATCGTGCCACGACTCCGGGTCTCGGCAAAGAGGTCGGCTGTACTCTCGGTGAAAACAGAAATATGTTTATGGGCATTTTCAATGCTCCCACCGTGGTGGGTCACGCTCTTAAAAGTGCCGTATTTGCCGCCGCAATGTTTGAAAACTTCGGCTTCAAAGTCACACCGACTTCATGTGAAAGCAGACACGACATAATACAAGCGATATGCCTTGAAAATCCCGAAAGGCTTATAGAATTTTGCAAGGGCATTCAAGCGGGCGCACCCGTTGATTCCTTTGTCACTCCCGAGCCTTGGGATATGCCGGGATATGACAGCAAGGTTATAATGGCGGCCGGAGCGTTTATACTCGGCTCATCAATCGAGCTTTCCGCCGATGCTCCCCTCAGAGAGCCTTATGCGGTATGGATGCAGGGCGGCATAAACTTCGCTTCGGCAAAAACCGCAATAATGCTTGCGGCACAAATGCTTTCGGACAAGGGGTTTATATAATGAAATACAACGGAATTACTCCCGACTCGCTTTTTCTTCTGGCGGATAACCGCTTCAGGAATTCACGCGATTATTATGAGGAGCACAAGGAAGAAATAAAAGAAAAAATCATCATTCCCATGCGCCAGCTTGCGGGAATTATCGGGCAGGAGCTTATTTCGCTTGACCCGCTGATGAATACCGTCCCGACGAAAATGGTCTCTCGAATTCGCCGTGACACCCGATATACAAAGGATAAATCCCTATACCGTGAAAATGTCTGGATAATGTTTATGCGCCCGAAACATGAATGGCGAGGATATCCCTGCCTTTGGTTTGAAATTACTCAAAGCGCATACAGCCTCGGCGTTGGCTTCTTCGGCGGTGAGCCCGCACTTATGGAAATTTTCCGCAAGGCTCTGCGTGAACGTCCCGAAGAATTTATCGGTGCGGCGGAAAAATGTTTTTCGGCAGGTGCGCTTTCAATCGGAGAAAAATACAAACGTATGCCCGTCGGCTGTCCCGACGGACTTGAGGATTTTTACTGCCGAAAAACATGCGGCTTCATTTCCTTTTCGGGCAAACTCGAAGAGCTTTCGGATGACAGAATAATCGACTCGATGCGAAACACCTTCAAGGCGTTTTCGCCGATGTATAAATTTTTATTAAGCGTTTCCGATGAATATTTTGAAAAGGGGTAAGAAAATGGATTACTCACGATTTAAAAGCGGTAGCGATATCAGAGGCTATGCTCTCGGCGACGAAAATTCTCCGCTTTACATGAGCGACGAAATGGTAATACGTTGTTGCACGGCATTCGTCAATTGGCTAAAAGAACGTTACGGTAAGGAAAGGATTTACATTTCAGTCGGTCATGACAGTCGCCTTTCCGCCGAAAGAATCAAAAACGCCGCAATAGCCGCACTGACCTCAAACGGTGTCAGCGTTGCGGATTGCTCTCTGTGCTCCACACCTGCAATGTTCATGACCACGGTTGAAATGGGTTGTGACGGTGCGGTTCAAATAACGGCAAGTCACCATCCGAAAGACAGAAACGGTCTCAAATTCTTCACCCGTGACGGCGGTCTTAACGGAAGTGACATAGCCGACATTCTTTCACGGGCCGAAAAGCTCGAGTCTCCTCTTGGAAGCAACGACGGAGAATGCATCGAATGTGCGTTTATGAAGCGATATGCCGAGATTTTGAGAAATATGATAATTGAAGGCGTTAATTCGCAAACCGACCGTATGCATCCCCTGCGTTCGATGAAAATTGCCGTTGATGCAGGTAACGGCGTGGGCGGATTTTATGCAACCGACGTTCTCGCTCCTCTCGGTGCGGATATTTCCGGCAGTGTTTTTCTCGAACCCGACGGAAATTTTCCGAATCATGCACCGAACCCCGAAAACTCTGAAGCGATGGATTGCATTTCAAAGGCGGTCGTTGCCTCAGGCTCGGATTTCGGCGTTATATTCGATACCGATGTTGACAGAGCCGCCTGCGTGGGAAAAAACGGTTTTGAAATCAACCGCAACCGTCTTGTCGCTCTTGCAAGTGCAATAGCCCTTGAGGACTGCCCGAGCGGAACGATAGTAACCGACAGCGTAACCTCCGACGGCCTTGCTCAATTCATCTCTTCAAAGGGCGGTAAGCATTTGAGATTCAAAAGAGGCTACCGCAATGTAATAAACAAGCAGCTTGAGCTGTGCGCCGAGGGCGTAAAATGTCCGCTTGCAATGGAGACTTCGGGTCATGCCGCCTTTGCGGAAAACTATTTTCTCGACGACGGCGCATATCTCATAACAAAGCTTATAATCAAGGCTGCCGCACTTTCGGAACAGGGCCTATCTCTTGAATCACTCATTTCGAATCTTGCAGAACCTGCTGAAGAAAAGGAACTTCGCTTCAAAATACTTACCGACTCTTTCAAAACGACGGGCGAAAAGGTTATCTCTTATTTCACGGATATCGTCAAAACGCATGACGGCTGGAACGCCTGTGAGGACAATTATGAGGGTATTCGCATAAACACCGATATCGACAGAGGTGATGGCTGGTTCCTTTTGAGGCTCAGCGTACACGACCCGATTATCGTTCTCAACGCCGAAAGCAACGAAATCGGCGGCACGGATAAAATGCTTTGCGACATATACAAGGAATTCCTCGGCTTTGACGATATCGCACTTCTCAATATTGCCTCACTCCGAGAAGAAATCAAATAAAGGCGGTTTTAATATGTATAGAATAATGTCCTTCAATCTTCTGTGCGGCGGTCGTGACAGCCGTGCATGGCAAAACAGAATTCCGCTTGTTTGCCGTATAATCAAAGAAGCAATGCCCGATTCTTTCGGCGTGCAGGAAGCTCACCTCGGCTGGATGACCGCTCTTTGCGAGAATTTGCCCGAATATGCTTATGTCGGAGTCGGCAGAGATGACGGCAAGCAGGAGGGTGAATTTTCAGCGGTATTCTACCGTAAAGATAAATTCACGGCAAGCGACGAGGGCAACTTTTGGATTTCCGAAACGCCTGCTGTCCCCTCTTACGGCTGGGATGCCGTTTGCATAAGGGTCGCTTCGTTCGTTAAGCTCACCGACAAGGACGGCGGCAAATACGTTCATTTTAACACACATCTTGACCATGTGGGCAAGATGGCGCAGATAAACGGTGCGAAAATGATAAGCGACAGGGCCGCAGACTTCGGCGGCGTTCCCGTTGTGTGTACCGGTGACTTCAATGTTTCGCAAGGCTCGGATTGTTACCAAACGATGATAAGCGGCAATATGGGCGATGCAAGAATTATGGCTCCCGACAGCGACGACACCTGCACGTATCACGACTTCAGGCCCGACGAATGCCGTGAAATTATCGACTTCGTTTTCGTTGACAAAGAAACGGTGAAGCCGATGAAATTCAAAGTAATCGACAAAACCGTTGACGGCGAATATTACTCCGACCACTACGCAATATATGCCGATATAGAAGTAATATAAATTGCGGGTCTCGGCTCACCGAGACCCATTTTTCATGCCCTATTCTTGTCCTTTATCTGTTTTATTGCGCCCTTTTCGAGGCGAGAAACCTGCGCCTGAGAAATTCCGATTTCCCGTGCGACCTCCATTTGCGTTTTTCCCTGCATAAAACGTAAATATAAAATCTTCTTTTCCCTTGCATTCAGCTCCTCCATTGCCTGCCGCATAAGAAGTTCATCGAGCCAGCTCTCTTCTCCCTCTCTGTCGCCTATTTGATCCATAACATATATTGTATCTCCGCCGTCCGAATAAACCGGCTCATTAAGTGAAAGCGGTTCGACGATTGAATCAAGCGCTATCACGACCTCCTCGCGCTCTATTCCGAGCTCTTTGGCAATTTCCTCGGGTGTAGGGTCGCGCTCCATCTCGTTCACAAGCCGTTCCCTTACCTGCATTGCATGATAAGCGGTATCTCGCAGAGAGCGGCTCACTCTTACGGGATTGTTATCTCTTAAATGCCGACGTACCTCTCCGATTATCATCGGGCACGCATATGTGCTGAATCGAACATCGAGTTCCGTATCAAAATTGTCAATCGCTTTTATAAGACCGATACATCCCACCTGAAACAAATCGTCGGGATTTTCACCTCTGTTTGCGAACCTTTTGATTACGCTCAGAACAAGCCGCAAATTGCCCATTACCAGCTCTTCTCTCGCCTGTTTATCCCCTGCTCTCGCTTTTTTCAAAAGCTCCATTTTTTCACTTTCTTTAAGCACCTTAAGCTTTGCCGTATTCACTCCGCAAATTTCAACCTTGTTGAATTGCAAATTATCACCCCGCAATGATTGATACATTAACAGTATTGCCTGTTTTCGGCGGGGTTATTATTAGGTTTGGTTTTTAAATCACTTGACTTGACCGCGGGAAACTGATATAAATATAGAGTAAGAATTTCGCACGCTTGCAAAAGCAAGGAAGGAGAAAGACAAATGAGCAAATACCTTGTCCTCAACGCCGACGATTTCGGTATGTGTAAATCCGCAAACGAAGCGGTTTTCGACCTTTTCAGAACGGGAAATCTCCGTTCTGCGACAATAATGATGACCTGTCCCGCAACGGATGAAGCCGTGCAGTTCGCGATAGACAATCCGCAATACGCCATAGGTGTGCATACCACTCTCACGAGCGAATGGAAAAAATACCGCTGGAAGCCTCTTACCGACGGCAAAAGTCTGCTCGACCCCGAGGGATATATGTGGCCCGAGAGCGACGAGGTTGAAATGCATACAAAATACAAAGAGGTTGAAGCCGAGGTTAGAGCTCAAATTGACAAAGCCCACGCCATGGGTATGAAGCCCTCTCACGTTGATAATCATATGGGTTCTCTTTACGGCAATCAAAAGGGACGCTTCTCTTTTCTGAAAATGGCATTGAGAATTTGCGGCGACTACGGCTATGCTTACAGAATGTACACCTCTGCCGACAAAAGGGTTTGTCCCAAGGGAACTCCGTATTTTCTTTACAAGGCGTCAACTCTTCTCTCACGTCTGTGGGGCAAGAGATACGGCGTTCCGATGCCCGATTATCTTCTTTTCCCCGACTGGAAGGTTCCCGGAATAAGAGACAGCTACGAGGCGTATAAGTCGTACATATTAAAGATTTGGGGCGACCTGCCCGAGGGCATCACCGAAACGTATGTGCATCCGTCAATCGAAAGCGAAGAAATTAGGGGCATAACCAACTTGTGGCAGTGCAGAGTTTGGGAATATGAGCTTCTCAAGGACCCCGATTTGTATAAATATCTTGACGAGCACGGCGTCAAGCTCATAAGCTACCGCGAGCTTGTTGAGATGAAAACAAAGAAAAAGTAAATTTTAAAAGGACCGCCGAAGCGGTCCTTTTGTTTTGGATGTGCGCAAAACTGCAAAATTTTCACTTGCAGATAGACGGTAGCGGCTCACAGTTAAAATTGACTGTCCCTTTTAGGGGCGAAGCGGTACACCGCCACCGGTGGCGGATGAAGGTGTGCCGCTGAGGTGAAGAAATAAGGAGCAATGACGCC
>CAYNUD010000048.1:0-11119 GCA_964400315.1 uncultured Clostridium sp.
ACAGCGGGTCGAAAACCCCACCACCGCAAGCGGTCCCCCTCCCCTAAGAGGGGAGACCAAGAGGCGGCAAGCTGTCAGTGGTTTTATCGCCCCTTTCAGGGGAGATGCCCTGTTAGGAATTAGGTTGTAGGCGGTTAGGTGTTAGGAATATGGATTTGGCAAGAATGGCAGAAACTGAAACGGAACATCCTATTTCCTAATGCCTAAATCCTATAGCCTAAACTGACAGAGGGGTTTTTGAAATTAGCAATTAGCAATGAGCAATTTTTTTGCTGTCAGCTTGCAGTAAATTTTTGTCGCCCCTTTCAGGGGAGATGTCGCGAAGCGACAGAGGGGTTTTCAGAGCCGAAAATTAACTTAAAGCCTTTAAAACCCTCTCGACACGGCTACGCCGTGCCACTTTCCCTAAAGGGACAGCCAATTTCAACTGTGAGCCGACAGCAATCTTGGAATAAACAACATCAAGCGGAGGCGCAGATATGATTCCGTACAGGCATTCAAATATTAAACGAGCAAGAAAGCTCAGAAAGGAAGCAACGCCGTGGGAGCAAAAGCTTTGGTACGAATTTCTCAGGGATTATCCCGTAAAGTTCAGGCGTCAAGCGGCACTTGATAATTACATAGCGGATTTTTATTGCTTCAAGGCGAAATTGATTATTGAGCTTGACGGTTCACAGCATTTTGAAAAAGGCAACAACAAGAAAGACGATTACAGAACCGAGCGGCTTGAAAAGCACGGCCTTATGGTGTTGCACATTCCGAATAATGATGTTGATGAAAACTTTTACGGCGTGTGTGAATACATTGACGGTCTAGTTAAGTCAAGAGTAGAGTAAGCGGTTGCGGCTAAAGGGACAGCCAAGCTCAACTGCAAGCCGCAAGTAAATCTTCATTGTCATTATGCACAAACGATGAAATCGAAAATCGTAGAACATGCACAAAAGTTCGTTTAATTAACAAATTGTTCACAATTAGTTTACAAAAAGTTAATTAAATTACACCCCTGCCGCAACAACCCCTTTATATAATGCGTAGTGTAAGAGCGGCGTAAGCCGTAAATAAGCCAAAGATTAAATCAGCGGGTGATTTGGACGCGAAAACCCCACCACTGCAAGCAGTCCCTCTCCCCTAAGAGGGGAGGCAAGATGATTTAATCCGAGGATACGATTCACCCCTTGCACGGGTGCGGCGGAGCAAAGCTCCGCAAATAAAATGGAGGTGCAAAAACATGAAAAAAGCGTTAAGGCTTTTGGCTATGGTCATGGCGATTATTATGGTTATGTCGGCGGCTTGCCTGCCTACATATGCCATTGTAATTGCATCCGACTATTCCAAGCCGGACAGGTACAGCGGCGTTCAGAAGTATTACTTCACCGCAGAACAGGGCTGTTCCTATGTTCTCGACATGATTGATAACATGCTTGCCGAGGAGAATATCAATCCTACATGGACCGAGCTTATCGGTACCACGGGCGATGATATTCTTGAGAGTGCAACCGGTGTCAAGTCTCTCGACTTGAGAAGCATTGATAATGCGATTGAAACCTTGTATACGGCGTTAAGCACACTTGACGACAGCGGTTGGAAGAACGTTGCCATTCCTTTTCTCGGCAATGTTTTAAAGGATGCTACGGGTCTTGTAACAAGCTATACGTATTTGGACGGAACCGTAAAACGTAACAACGGTTCTCCGGATCTCGATGTTCTTTTCAACATAATCAAATGGCTCAGCGGTCTTGAGCATACGCTCTATATGCTTGCAAACGGAGAGCTTGACCTCGGATATGTGGATCTCGGCGATTACCAAATCGTTATTGATGACCTTCCTGCGTTCATAAAGAAAATTCTTTATCAGCTTCTTATTGACAGCAACTTCGATATCGAAAAGGGCACCGTTCCCGACGGCTTCACCGTTGACGGTGCGGTTCAGCAGGTAGTTGACTGGGCGCTTATCACCGGTACGGGCGATACGGTCGAAACGGGCGGCGCTTCTCTTCTCGGTGCGAACACCGAAGCACTTCTTCCCGCTCTCGGCAGCGAAAAAATTAAGGCAGCCGGCGGAGCAAGTATTACCGCTGTTCCCATTGAAGCGGACAGAGGCAACGGCGTGGTGGTAGAGGGAACGATGAACACCTATCAGCTCGTTTCCAACGCCATTGATGCTCTCATGAGCGGCACCGTTAAGGATATGCTTCTCGAACTTCTTATTGATGAACTCGATATCGACGTTAACGCCAACGGCGGTAAAGGTAATACGGAAATCATGTCGGATATGACCTTTGCGCTTATCGTAGGTGCGGTCGAAGAGCTTTTCGTTAAGAACGGCGCTCCCGAAATTCATTATTCCGCCGATGCTCAGACATATCCCATTCCCAAGCTCAACGAGCTTATGGATTGGCTTCTTACGGGTACTTCGGATACCGATCCCGCAATCGAAACCTTCATTTCATTGAGCTACAAGGGTATAAACCTTACCGACAACTTTATGTCGCTCCTCAACGACGTTGCGAGAATGCTTCCCTCGCTTCTTCCCGCATTCGGTCTTGAGCTTGATTCTTCGCTTGCATATTCGGCATCCGACCTTGCCGCAACGCTTTCTTTCAATGAAAATAAGCAGGTCGTTCTTTCGAGCGCCGAGGATGCGGTAACTCCTCTCTACCTCACTTACGAAGAGGATTTGAACGGCGAGCGTATAAGAATTTATCCGACGGAATATACAAAAGATTCCACCGGCGTAGAAACTCCCTCGAAATACGCTTATTTCTCCGACGATACTCTGGTTAACACCGTTGACTCGAGCGATTCCGCTACCTACATTAACCCCGCGCTCGTAAGACCCGAGTATTATATCTCCGATGCAAAGGTTTACGCAAACCTCATCAAGCTCCTGCTTTCGAGCATGATAGACGGTATCTACTTCCCCGAGTGGACCGAGGATATCCCCTCTGTTGCGGCTTATGCGCTTGCGGCCGTTGCGATGAACATTGTTCCCGAGGGCGAATGGTACGACAGACTCGACGCATACTATTATAATAATACTCATTCCGACAATTATGTATCCGCAGCGACCGGTAAAGAAATCAATGCGGATGACGATCTTGATTATACCGTAGAAAAGACCGATTCTTCCGGCAGAAAGATCATCATCACTTATGCCGCGGGTGAAATCGGTGCCGCAATCGGCGCATATTACCTCAACGGTATTCTCGACATTCAGGCGGATGAGCAACTCACCGTTATCGGAAGTTCGCTCGAGCAGTTCGGATTTGAATTCCTCATTTGGGCATTCAAGAAGTATCTTCCCATCTTTGCGGGTACTTATAATGCAACAACCGGTTATTTTGAGAAAAGTTATAATCCGACAACAAAGCTTTCTTTGGAAGGTACATGGACGGAGAACATAAACGCCTGCCTCAAAGAAGTGTATACCACCGAAGCAGGCAAGGCTGTAAACTGGAATGTTGTTTATGATCTCCTTGACCAAACGCTCTTTAATCTTATCCCGGTATCGTGGCTTCCTTCCGGATTCGACAATTCCTTCGATTTCGTTAACAAGTGGCTTCTCGATTCGATACAGAACTTCGACCTTCAGCAGCTTTTCAGCCTGTTCTCGATTCGTGAGGGCGGCGAGCTTGATACCGCTCCGCTTCTTACGGTTCTCATAAGAGTTATCGACCGCGTATTATTAATCGTTTTCGGCGGCAATTCCGTTTTGATTCCCGAAAGAAACCTCGTTTTCAAGAACGGTGGATTCTATACCGATAACACGTCAATAACCTCTTTGGACGGACTTATAAGCAAAGAATCTCTCCGCGTTTTTCTTCCGAGACTTGTAACGCTTCTTTATCAGTATGAATATCAGCTTTGCGCAACGATATTCCCGCTTATTATTTCCGCTAATTTCCTTCCCGCTTTTGATGCCGGAAATACTTTCAGCGGAACGAATTACCTCGGAACGGATCTTACCAAATATAAGATTTCCGATTTGCAGAATTATCTCAATAAATTTAATGTCGGCGTAAATGCCAAGGCAATCGCCAACACAAATGATAAGTCAGAGGCGCAGGCTACGGTTAAGGCAAACGCAGGCAGCTATATTTACACCAAGACTCTCAACGGAGTTGAGAATTATACGGTTTATCAGCCGATACATTTCTTCACCTCCGCAACCGAGACCGCAGGACAAACGGACGAAGCAACCTATAAGGATTCAAACGGAAATGTTGCGGGCGATACCACCTACAGCACCTTTACCGAATTCAGAAAGGCAACGCTTAACACAAGAACGGCAAATAACGCCTTCGTTTCCTACACGACCGACGATTACCGTTTCCTTGAAATCGAAGATTTCAGCAACGCGTATTCCTACAACAACCTTGAGTCCGTGCTTGATGATGCAGGCGACTTTGTAAACGATTACAATTCGTTCGGCAAGGGAAGTGAATCAAACGGCTACGGCGACTGGATGAAGTTCTATATTCAGTCAAATCTTAAAGCGCTCAATCTCTACGATGCCAACGACGACGGCGTAATCGACACCAACGACGGCGATCCCGGCGCACCCAAGAGCAGCGACTATCCCTTCATGACCACCGCATCGCAGAACATCGAAATCTACTTTGCGAAAACAGGTAAGAAAGTTACCGTAAACATGAACGAATTTAACGCTTCGCTCTATGAGCAGATTAAAATCGGTTTGGAATACGGTGCGGATCCCGAAAACGATATTTCTCTTTCGAGCATTGATGCAGAGCCTTTTGTAAGACTTGCTCTTAAGAAGAACGGCGGTGTTGATGATGCAAGAGCGCTTGCGTTCGATATCACACCCGATGCCGACGGCAATTACCACGACGGTGCATATCAGTGGAGCGGACTTACCGCCGCAGAGCTTCAGGCAATCAGCGACTTCTGCGCTTCCATTGATTGGACATTCACCTATGATACTGCGAAAGGCACATACGAAATCGCAAGACCTGCTTTCGCACTTATCACTTCTCTTGACTTCGGTAACGGTATCACTACCACTCCCGCTTCTACAAGACCCGAGGTCACTGATGACAATAAGAATATTGCTACCGTAACGGCACAGAGAATCTATGACGGTTATGTAGACTATATTACCACCCTTTACACAAACAGACGTGACCTCTACAACCACATTAACATCATCGGCAAGCGTGCCGAAATGGCAGAGAACGACCGTAAGGGTCAGAGAATAATTGATGTAACCTCTCTTGAGTGGCTTCTTAAGCACACCGAATCGGCTTATATAGACAGCGTATCGCATTACCGTAACAGAAAGCTTACGGAAAGCGGCGGATATACAAAGATTTACACCGCAAGCTCCTATGCTGATTTCAAGAAGGCGTATGATTTCGCAACCTCTCTTGTAAACGCTCAGCATGCGACTGCGGCCGCCGAGGGACTTACTCAGTCCATGGTAAGTAAAGCATTTGACGAACTTATGGATGCTTTCATGGGACTTGTTGATTTCAACGGTACGGCTGATTGGTATAAGCTTAAACAGAATCTTGATCTTGCAGAGCCTTTCATCAACAATGCAAATGCGGCAACGGACTACACCTCAGACTCCTTTAACGCTCTTAAGGAAAGCTACAATGCTGCAATGGCATACTATAAGGACCAAGACTCTTATGACTCCGAACAGCAGAATGAGATTGATGCTGTGGCCGATGACCTTTATGCTAAGATATTCGAGATCGTTTATATAAAGGATGCTGACCTTACTGTTAAATCCGGCTCCTCATACATCAAGATTCAGCTTGATGATACATCGACCGGTGCAGGCATAGTTAAGCAAGGCTTTATTATCGGACTTAAAGAAGGCTATGGAATTAAGAGTGATGTATCCGACGGTTCGATTATCAATTCCGATAACGTCGACATAGTCGGTATGACCATCAATGACGATAAGAACATGACCTTCAAGGTTGCCGAAACCACTTTCGGCTACGGTACAGGTGCTTATTACACCGCAAACAACGGTGTCAGAACGGTATTCAACTACTTCGCGGTTCTCTACGGAGATTTGAACGGCGATATGCGTATCGACGGTACCGATAAGACGATGCTTCAATGGTACATTTCAAGCGGAGATGATTCCTTCTTTGAAGCTGCACAGAAAGAAGCGGCCGATGTTAACCACGACGGAAAAGTTGATGCGGCAGACATTGAGCTTATCAAGACCTACATCAGAACATTTGATGACACCTTGATCTCGCAAACAAAATAAACCAAATGCAAATTGCCCCTGCCTGTCGGCAGGGGCTTTTGTGTTACCTGCGGGTCCATGCGACCGATTCCATGTTCGCGATGAAACAGATTAAAACGAGCGTGAGAGCATGCTATAAGTCGTAATGAATTCCGTATAGTTCGACGAATTGCAAAAAATAGAGGTGAATTGTAAAGGAAGTTATTGTCAAGAATCTGAATCGTTGAGTTGCAGTAAGTGACGGATAATGATGAAACTCCTGCAAAATTTATTCACATTTATATACCGTATATACTGCATGAAATTTTGCAAAAATGGAATAAAAATCCATTGTAAAGACATTCTCTTTACTGTTTTAATTCTTAATATGAAATAAAAAATCGAGTTATCCACTTTTTCCACGCAGTTTTCCACACGTGAAAGTAAAACGGCTTTACAAACAAGATTTGTAAAGCCGTTTTACTTGTCGGTATATATTCATGAATTATTTGAGTTTTAAAATGAATATTGCCTTTTTAAACTGCAAGAACGCCGTCATTTATTCGGGAAAAACTGCTTTCCCTTTATAATAACATTATATATATAAGAAAAATCGTTTGACATAATAAGCATATCCGCACGTTTTCCGACTGCTATGCTACCGGTAATTTTATCGGCCCCGATTATTCTTGCGGGGTTGATGCTGACCGCTTTTAATGCGGTACGAATCGGGATACCGAAACTAAGAAGATTCTTGAATTCCTCAAATAGATTTGTGCAGCTTCCCGCAAGAGTACCGTTCGGAAGTCTCACCGCATCTTTTTTTATAACGCGCTGTCCTCCGAGGGTATATTCACCGTCTTCAAGCCCCTCTGCCATAGTTGAATCGCTGATAACGGCAATTCTGTCCTCACCGAGATTTTTGAAAGCTATACGCAAGGTCGGCGGGCAAATGTGAATACCGTCACAGATGAGCTCCGCTGTAACGTTGTCGCTGTCAAACACAGCACCGACAACGCCGGCTTCCCGAGAACCGATACCGCTCATTGCATTGAAAAGATGCGTTGCGTGAGTAAAGCCGTTTGAAAAGGCGCAAACGGATTCGGCATAGGTTGCGTTGGTGTGAGCTGCGGAAACGGTGCATATTTTTTCGGCACGTCGGGCGAATTCAATCGCACCGTCAATTTCCGGCGCAACGGCAACGAGCTTTATCGGGCAAATTTTGTTCAGTTCGTTGAAGACTTCGAAATTCGGGGGAATAATATATTCGGTTTCCTGTGCTCCGCTTTTGGCGGGGGAAATAAAAGGCCCCTCCATATTTATGCCGTGAATATATGCGCCCTGCTCTTTGCCTGCCGCTTTTGCCGCGTTTTCAAAGCAGGATTTCAGTTTTTCTACAGGCAGGGTCATTGTTGTAGGGCAAAAAGAGGTTATCCCGTTTTCGGCAAGTCTTCGGCTCATTGTAAGAATCGAATCCGCAGAAGCATCGGTTGCATCGGCACCGTTGCAGCCGTGAATGTGAATGTCGATAAAGCCGGGGATAACGCACTTTCCGGTACAGTCGATTCCGTCACCGTCAATATCACCGATAGCGGTAATTATGCCGTTTTCGATGAGTATGTCGGATTTGTGCGGCTCAAAGTCCTGTGTATATACAACAGCGTTTTTTATAAGCATACGACGTCTCCTTTGCCTTTGGTCGGGTATATGATACCACGACGGATGCAAAAAGTCAAAAAAATAAGCTGCGGTTAATCCGCAGCCGAAAGTAAATAATCAAGTTCTGTCTTCAACGAAAGCTACAAGATCGCCGACGGTCTTGATTTTTTCAAGAGCTTCATCGGAAAGCTCGATGTCGAATTCATCTTCAATCGACATTGCAAGGTCAACAAGGTCAAGGCTGTCTGCACCGAGATCTCCGGTGAGTGAAGAACCTTCGTTGATGATGGCCGAGTCTACCTCGAGTTGCTCGCTGATGATTTTTTTCAGTGTTTCGAATACCATAAATAACTGTCTCCTTTTCTTTGTGCTGTGTTCCCCCCGGAACACATATGCTAATATATTATTAGTCGGCGAGTGATTTGTCAATAGTATTTTTGAAAAAACCGAATACTCACCGCCAAAATGCCGATAATAAGAAAAAAGCGGTTAGGATGATGGATACGGATATTTTAATTTCGCTGTTAAAAGCGTTCGTTGCCGGAGGAGCGGTTTGTCTTGTGGGCCAAATATTGATGGATACAACCAAACTGACACCGGGAAGAATACTTGTAGCATTCGTTGTTGCCGGAGTGGTGCTGAATGCTCTGGGGATTTATGAACCGTTCGAAAAGTGGGCGGGAGCCGGTGCAACAGTACCTCTGACGGGCTTCGGTTATTCTATGGCAAAGGGAATAGAAAAGGCCATAGCCGAGCAGGGCGTAAGAGGCATATTAACCGGAGCCTTTACATCGGCATCCGGCGGAGTTACCGCTGCCATACTTTGCGGACTTATCGCTTCTTTTACAGCAAGACCGAAAGAAAAATAAAACCGTTCTGTATTATAATAACGATTTTATTTTTTTCTGTCAACACCCAAAGGTGATAATTAAAGAAATCTTAAGAAAAAATCCCCGTTTTGTAAAAACGGGGAGGCTGTTGACATCTTATTGAGCTTCACAGCAGGAGCAAGAAACATAGTTTTCTTCGCAGTCGGCGGAAGAGTTCTTTTTGTCAAGGTATTTCTTGACGGCAAAGTAAACGCCCGCAGCAACGCCTGCAACAGCGGTGATAACAGCTATAACTTTAAAAATCTTCTTAAGGCAGTCCATAGAATTGACCTCCGTCATTTTTATTTTACTTGATTATATCCTATTTTTTGCACAATGTCAACAATTTAACAGCCGCAGTCATAAAAAATTTACAACTACGGCTGTTCTGCTTTTTAATTTTCGCAGCTTATTTAACGAGCTTTGCAAGAGCTGCTTTCTTATGAGCTGCATTGTTCTTGTGGATAAGACCCTTTGCAGCAGCCTGATCAACCTTCTTGACAGCCTCTTTAACAAGAGCTTCGGTTTCCGGTGCATTTGCCGCAGCAGCAACGTTAGCCTTCTTGATGGCAGTTTTAAGAGCTGTGTTTCTTGACTTGTTTCTTGCTGCTCTGGTCTTGTTGACGAGAACTCTTTTCTTCGCTGATTTGATATTGGGCATTAAAGACACCTCCTTCTTCATACAGGTGAATATAATAACATACTTTTTCCTCAATTGCAAGGAATTTTTTAAAAAATGTTGGATTTTATAAACAAAGCGTAAATGAGTCGGTGTAAAAACTTCATCTACGGTATAAAAATTCTTTGCTGAAATATAGTAACAAAAATACAAGAAAAAATCAAGAGGTAATTGTGTATGAATTTCAGAACCGATTTGGCGCTTGAAAGATGCGAAACTCTCGGAGGCAGAGATATACGTGGCGTGCGTATCAATAAATCGGAAAAGCACGGAGCCGTGGTGACGGAAATCGAGGTTATCAGCGAGGCGGGAGTAAAAGCAGTCGGAAAACCAATAGGCAGATATGTCAATGTCGAAGTTACGCCGTTCGCGAATCATGCTCAGTTTATCGACGACAGCTTAACTGCCGTCAGCGAAGCCATAGGCGGTTTGCTTCCGAAGCACGGTCCGGTGCTCGTTGCGGGTTTGGGAAATTCTAAAATAACGCCCGATGCACTCGGTCCTAAGTGCGCCTCAATGATTTTTGCCACACGCCACATAACGGGTGAACTTTTGCGTGCAACGGGGCTTGGAAATCTGCGTACCGTCAGTGCTTTTGCAACGGGAGTGCTCGGCGAAACGGGAGCGGAAGCGGGAGAAATGCTACGTGGGCTTGTCGATACCTTGCAACCGTGTGCGGTTATAACCGTTGATGCGCTTGCGGCAAGGAATGTTTCACGTCTCGGCAGAACCGTTCAAATGTGCAATACGGGAATCACCCCCGGCTCGGGCGTCGGAAATTCGAGAGCGGAAATAAGTGAAAAAACTCTCGGCGTGCCTGTTATTGCAGTCGGAGTGCCGACTGTTGTTGATGCCGCAACTCTTGTGTCGGATTGTTCGGGAGGCAATGCCGTGAAAGAGGCGGCACAGATGATGGTAACGCCCAGAGAAGTCGATTTGATGATAGAAAGAGCCGCAAAGCTGATTGCACTTGCGATAAACTGTGCCCTGCAACCCGATATTAAACCGGAGGATATGCTGATTTTGACGGCGTAACGCCGAGATGCCTCCCGTACCGTTTGGTGCGGGATTTTTTGATTTATGTTTCCGAATCAATATATTGCGGTTAAATATTTCTAAGACACAAGCGGAAAAAGATTTTGTCATAAAAAAATGAAAAAGTAGAGAAAATATTATTGAAAAACACTTGCATTTATTTGAAATAGCGATTATAATATCCTTACAAGGGAAGCAAAGGTTAAAAAAGGGTAGCTGAACCGTAAATTTTGCAGAAAGGGAGGATTCATATGTTCGATTATCTCGGCGGTAAATTCAAAAGAAAATTCGATCAGGTAAATCGTATGTCAATTCCTCCCGAGTTCAGAGAGCTTCTCGGCAATAAAGTCTATTTGGTTTCGTCAATGTATGATGATCCGTGCATATGGGTATTTTCGGAAGAAAAGTTTGCGGTGTTTGCGCAAGGAATTGACGAGACATTTGAAGGTGAGGAGCAGGCGCAGATTCAGCGGTTGCTTGCGGACAGGCTCAGCATTGCGAGTGTTGACCGTTCGGGAAGGATAACCTTACCTGATGAACAAAAAGAATGGGCACAGCTTGACGAAGAAGTTTTTGTTGTCGGGATGGGCAACAGAGTCGAGCTTTGGAGCGATGAAAATTGGCAGAAATTCAAATCCTTCAGCGGCGATAAGTCGAGAATCACCC
>CAYNUD010000049.1:0-10669 GCA_964400315.1 uncultured Clostridium sp.
AAAAGATATAGACTCATCATTACGACAGCTTAACGACAAGACACATATTTTCGGTGCCGGAGAGGTCGTCGAACAAAATATTGTCGATACAATCGAAAACAATTTTATGCCCTACGCCATGAGTGTTATCATGTCCCGTGCCATACCCGAAATCGACGGCTTTAAGCCTTCTCACCGAAAGATACTCTATATGATGTATAAAATGGGCTTGCTGTCGGGAGCAAGAGCAAAATCGGCAAAAATCGTCGGACAGGTAATGCAGCTCAATCCGCATGGCGATGCGGCAATTTACGATGCAATGGTGCGCCTTTCCAAAGGATACGAGGCGTTATTGCATCCGTATGTTGATTCAAAAGGAAACTTCGGAAAGGCATTTTCGAGGGATATGATGTGGGCGGCATCGAGGTATACAGAGGCAAAGCTCGAAAAAATATGCGCAGAGCTGTTTGCGGATATCGACAAGGACACAGTGGATATGGTCGATAATTTCGATAATTCCATGAAAGAACCGTCGCTCCTTCCCGTAACGTTTCCGAGCGTTCTGGTAAATGCGAATACAGGTATAGCCGTCGGTATGGCAAGCTCAATTTGCTCGTTCAATCTTAAGGAAATCTGCGAAACGACAATAGAGTTGCTTAGAAATCCGAAGTTTGATATTTCCGAAACTCTCAAGGCTCCCGATTTTTCGGGGGGCGGTCTGCTCATATACGATAAAAGTGCCATTGACGAGATTTACAGTACCGGAAGAGGCAGTTTTAAGGTTAGAGCCCGCTATTCATACGATAAATCGAACAGTTGTATTGAAATCACCGAAATACCGCCTACCACAACGAGCGAGGCTATAATTGATAAGGTAATTGAAAAGGTAAAGGCAGGTTCTTTACGTGAAATAAGCGACATCCGTGACGAAACGGATTTGAACGGTCTTAAAATTACCCTTGATGTCAAGAGAGGAACCGACCCCGATAAGCTGATGAAAAAGCTTTATTCCGCAACGCCTTTGCAAGATTCGTTTTCATGTAACTTCAATGTGCTGATAAACGGAAGCCCGAGAGTGCTCGGAGTGCGTGAGCTTTTGGGAGAATGGATAGAATTCAGAAGCGGTTGTGTTCGTCGCAGAACGGCTTTTGATTTGAAGCGTGCTTCCGATAAACTGCATTTACTTCGCGGACTTGAAAAAATACTTCTCGATATTGACAAGGCGATTGCGATAATCAGAAATACCGAGGAGGAGAGCGAGGTTGTTCCCAACTTGATGATAGGCTTCAAAATCGACAGGATACAGGCCGAATATGTAGCCGAAATCAAGCTGAGACATCTGAATAAAGAGTATATTTTGAAGCGACTTCAAGATATCGACAGGCTTGAAGCGGCGATAAAAGATCTCAACGACATTCTCGAAAATCCCAAGAGAATCAAGCAGATAATCATTTATGAGCTTAAAGAGGTTATTAAAAAATATTCTCAGCCGAGAAAAACCGAAATAATATATTTGCAGGACGAAGCCGAGGAGCCGGAGGAAACGGATATTCCCGAATATCCCGTTACGCTTTTCTTTACAAGCGGAGGATATTTCAAAAAAATTACGCCGCAGTCTCTGCGTATGAGTAATGTTCAAAAGCTTAAAGACGGAGATACGGTTTTTCAAACCTTCGAAACGACCAATTCCGTCGAGTTGCTTTTCTTCACCAATAAGTGTCAGGTCTATAAAAGCCGAGCTTGTGATTTTGAAGATACGAAAGCAAGCGTGCTCGGTGATTTTGTTGCCGCAAAGCTTGAAATGGAGGAAGGCGAATTGCCTGTATACATGGCGATAACGTCGGATTATTCAGGTTACATGATGTTCTTCTTCGAAAACGGTAAGGCGGCAAAAGTCAACCTTGAATCCTATCAAACCGTCACTAAAAGAAAAAAGCTCATTAAGGCGTATTCCGATAAATCTCCGATTGCGGCTATTTTGCAGCTCCCGAACGATAAGGAGCTTGTTGTGATTTCCAGTGCGGGCAGACACTTATTGCTGAATACGGCGGTAATATCTCCCAAATCTACCAAAGACACCATCGGTGTCGGTGTGCTGACGTTAAAAAAAGGTCAGCGTCTTATGACAGTACGCGAATACAAAGACGGTGAGTTTGCGAAAGTATACCGCTACCGCTCAAAAAACCTACCCGCCGCCGGCGCTCTTTTGAGCAGTGAGGATGAGGCGGAACAGATGACTTTTGAATAAAATCAGAAGCCGTCTATCGCATAATCAACTGCGGTAAACGGCTTACAGCGGAGAAGCATCGGCAAACGCACATTTTATCGATTTTCCCTGCAAAACTATTATTACCGCCGTGTTTTCGGTGATACAATGAATATTTTGGCAGGATAATTTTAAAAACATCTTGCATTTGTCGGAGATATGTGTTAAAATCCACAAGTACAATAATTTTTGGAGGTTTTCAACCATGGCTTGGTATGAAATTGTATTGGGTATAGTTCTTATCATCACCTCGCTTGCTCTTGTTGCCATCGTACTTTTTCAAGAGGGTCGTTCGGCAGGTCTTTCGGGAGCTATCGCAGGCGGTGCCGAGACTTTCCTCGGCAAGAACAAGAGCAGAACGGTTGAGCAGAAGCTCGTAAGAATAACCAAAGTTCTCGCAACGGTTTTCTTCATTCTTTCGCTCGTTGCAACTCTTGTAGTGCTTTTCGTTCGCTGAGTATTTTTGCAATAAACGGCTGTCTCTCTTAGGCATAAACGAGGTTCAATGCCTAATGGGGACGGTCTTTTTGCGTTTTTTTGCTTTTTAATCGAATCTGTTACGCAGATATTCGATAACCCTTTTTTCTATTCTGCTGACATAAGACCTTGAAATTCCGAGCTTTTCGGCGATTTGTCGCTGAGTGAGCGGCTGAGTGCCGTAAAGGCCGTAACGCATGATTATGATTTCTTTTTCGCGACTGTCTTTAATGTCTTCGACAAATTCATAAAGCTTTTTTATTTTGATTTTTCTGTCAATATCATCCGCTATAGTATCTTCGACACTGACGATATCCATAAGCGTTAAGGGGTTCCCGTCGCTATCGGTGTCTATCGGTTCGTTTATTGAGACATCGTGCGCCGATTTCCTTCTGCTTCGCATATACATGAGAATTTCGTTTTCAATGCACCTTGAAGCGTATGTTGCGAGTTTTATGTTTTTTGTGTTATCAAATGTGTTTACGGCCTTTATCAAGCCAATTGTTCCTATTGAAATCAAGTCATCCTGCTCATCCGCCGACGAGTAATATTTTTTTACGATGTGTGCTACCAAACGAAGATTATGTTCAACAAGAATATCCTTTGCCTGAGAACTTCCGTTTTTCATCAATTCAAGCTGTTTTCTTTCTTCTTTTGCACCGAGAGCCGGAGGGAACGAACCGGTGTTGCGTATGTGCAGTGCAAAGAATAAAAATCCCTTTGAAATTATATTTGCGAGAAAAGCAAGCATTTAAATCCTCCTCAATCGAATATATGCAACAAAGGCGTATTGAATGCGGACGGATTTTCTAAAAGCCTATTTTACTTTCTTCGAGTATATTCTGCCAAAAAAATTATATAAATATTTATTTATATAAAAATATACATTTGATTTGCACAAAATATCAAGTTTGATGTTTTGTGCATTTTATATTTTAATCATTATCGGTATACTATTATTCTGTAGAAATAAACGCAATTATAATCGGGGTGTGCAATTTATGACAAAAAACAGTATCGGCAGTATTGTACGCACTCGCAGAAAAGAGCTTGGTCTTACACAGGCTCAGCTTGCCGAGAAAATCAATTCCGACGTATATTATGTCAGTAAAATAGAAACGGGAAAGCGTAAGCCCGGCGGTAAATTTCTGGTAGCTTTGTCAAATGCTCTTGAAATTTCGGTTGATACTCTTCTTGGAGTTGAATCAAACATTGTTCTTCGCGAACAAGTTTCGACACTTGAAGAAAAACTGCAAACACTTTCCGAAAAAGACAGATTGCTTGTTCTGGAAATTACGGAGCAACTTATTGAACGGCTTTCGTCTGACGGCTGATTTAATTCTTGAGGTGAACGATGGTCGATATACATTGCCATGTTTTATTCGGCGTTGACGATGGCTCCGCCGATTTGAACGAAAGCGTTGAAATGATGAGGATTGCGCAAGACGGCGGCACTTTTTCTGTTTTTGCAACACCGCACTGTAACATCCCTGATGCAGTGCAAAACTATTGGTGCGATGACTTTTCAAACAGATTGGCGCAATTGAATGCCGCTCTTTCCCAAGAAGGGATAGGCGTCAAGGCGTATTCGGGTCAAGAGATATTCGCAACTCACGAAACTGCACGTCTGCTTAATAACGGAAGCTTGATAACGCTCAATTCATCGCGGTATGCTTTGATTGAATTTGATTTTGAAGAATATTCCGTTGAAGCATATGCGACACTTCAAAGCATTGTCTCTCTCGGATATGTTCCGATAGTTGCTCATCCGGAAAGATACGGATTTGTATACGAAGAAGATGATGCGGCACGCAGACTCAAGGATATCGGATGCCTGCTCCAAATAAACAAGGGTAGCTTAAAGGGAAGCTTTGGAATGAGAGCAAGAAAAACGGCTTACCGTTTGCTTGATGCCGAACTTGCCGACTTTATTGCAAGCGATGCGCACGGACCGTATGTGAGAACTCCGTTTCTTGCCGATGCCCGTGATGCTGTTGCCGAGATTTATTCGGAGGATTATGCCGAATTGCTTTTTAACATCAATCCTTCGTGCATTTTAGACAACAAGGAAATTAACGGATTTTGAGGAGTATGAGGAAATGATAAGGTTAATCAGAATAGCCGTTTCCGTGCTTTTTGCGGTAACGCTTGCGGCATTCTCTTATTTTTATATCGGGCACGAATTGAGTCTTGATGAAACGCTTCCCGTAATAACGGTTGAGAATGATTCGATTGAAGTTTCCATTTCGGCAACTGATGATGATTTACTCAAAGGGGTTACGGCGTTTGATGAAAAAGACGGCGATCTTACCGATAAAGTGATAGTTGAGTCGATATCGAAATTTACGGAAAAAGGCGTTTGCAAGGTTACTTATGCCGTTTGTGATGCAGATAACCACGTTGCCAATGCAACGAGAAAAATCAGATACACCGATTATGTTTCACCGACATTTGAGCTTTATGACGATCTCTGCTTTTCTCTTTATGAGAGTGCCGGTGTATCTAACAGACTTATAGCGAGGGATTGTATAGACGGTAACATAACGAGGGATATGATAGTCACATCGAGTAATTTTGTTGCTTCAACCGCGGGAGTGTTCAGCATAGAAGCAGTTGTAACCAACAGCAAGGGCGATCAATCATACATTAAGCTTCCGTTGATTATTGAGGACAGGAATCCGTCTGCTCCGAAAATATCGCTCAAAAAATATCTAATAAGAATCAAAACGGGTGAACAACAGGATTATTCTTCTTTTGTCAATCAAATAACCGATTCCGATGACAATACGATTTCACCTTCGGTTAGAATCGTATCCGAGGTTGACGTAAACAACACCGGAACATATCTTGTTCATTATTATGCTTCGGATGAAGAAGGAAACGAAGGACACAGTGTCCTTACCGTCATTGTGGAGAGTTAATTATGCAAAAGAATAAAATTATTATCGAGTGGTATAGCATTATAAGAGACCTGCTGCGAAACCTTTGGGTTATTTTGCTTGCGGCGATTATAGGCGTTATGGGAATATACATTGCTTCGTACAGTGTGTATTCTCCCGAATATACCGCAACCTCAACGCTTGTTGTCACGGCGAAAAGTTCAACATCAAACCCGTACTCGCTTGTCGGAATCTCATCGGAAATCGCAGAGGTTTACACGAATGTCTTTGAGCAGCCGATTATTCGTGAAAAAGCGGCTGCACATTTGCAAAGAGCTTCATTTGACGGAAAGGTTACCGCAACCGTTCTTTCTGAAACGAATCTCATGAGCGTAAATGTTACCTCATCGAGTCCTCAAACATCATATGAGCTCCTAAGTGCGGTTTTGAAGGTTTATCCCGAAGTGTCGGACAATATTTTTGACAATGCGACCATTAGCGTTATTAAACAGCCGTCCATGCCTCATTCTCCTTCAAACAGCATTACCTCTCAAAACAAGCTTCTCGTAGCGTTCGGCTGTGCTCTTTTTACCGCAGTTTTGATTGCTGTGTTTTCTGTTTTTCGCGATACTGTCAAGAATGAAGATGCATTTAATTCAAAGGTAGAATCAAAGCTGATCGGAACGATAGTCCATGAGGACAAGCGTATGGGTCTTCGCGACCAAATTCATAAAAAGAAAAAAGCACTGTTGATTCACAGCAACGCTTTCATCAGCTTAAAATTTGTCGAGAGCTTCCACAAAATTGCGGCAAAGCTCGAACACAATAACAGACGGTGCGGCGACAAAGTTTTTGCCGTTACGAGCGTAGCCGAGAATGAAGGTAAATCCACGGCGGCTTCCAACATTGCTCTTTCGCTTGCGGATCGCGGGTACAAGGTGATTCTTTTCGATCTTGATGCAAAGAAGCCGGCACTTTACAAAATTTTCGGTGAAAGCTATGATGAATACTCCGAACTCGGCGAGCTTTTCGAAAATAAAATCAAATACGGTGATTTTAAGCTCAGAAAATATAAAAAATCTTCGCTTTATCTTGCTCTTAACACAAAGCCCTATACAACCTATCACAGTTGGATAGAAAGCGGCGCCGTTGAAAAAGTTATCTCCGCTTTGAAAACAAAGGTTGACTACATTATTGTTGATACGGCTCCTTTTTCTGTTGATGCTTCAGTTACGGATATAGTCAAAATTGTCGATAAAACGATAATGGTCGTTCGTACAGATGTCGTAACCGCACCTTCGCTTAATGATGCTCTTGCAACGCTTAAAGAGGTCGGCGGTAATGTTATCGGCTGTGTGCTTAATGATGTTCACCCCGAATTTGCTTTTTTCGGTTTTAACGGGTTCGACGAGGGCGGATATTATTACGGGAAAAGATACGGAACCTACAACAGATATTCTCACTACGGCAATTACGGTGCCTACACGGACACTGTACGAAAAAATACCGAATCGGACACATAATATTTTTAAGGACGAACAGTTATTATGAATCAAATTGCTAATATAAAGCAAGAGTCGGAGCACGAATCCGAAAAAGTCACCTTGTATCTCAGCGATCTTTGGAAAGGTTTTTTAAAATTTTGGTGGGTCTGCATTGTGCTTGCGGTTCTTGCGGGCGGATATAAATATATCACGGGTCGCGCAGCTTATGTTCCGTTTTACACTTCATCGGCAACTTTTACGGTTAGCACGGAAAATAACATAGGCTCTATCTCAGGCGTTTCCGCTTATGCTTTCTATTATGACAGCACAACGGCATCACAGCTTGAAAAAACATTTCCTTATATCTTAAGCTGCAATCTTCTTCAAGACGCGGTTTGTGAGGATATGAAGGTTGAAGTGATGCAGGCGAGTTTAAATGCCGTAGCAGTCTCGGGCTCAAATATGTTCACCATGACCGCAACAGGCATGGACCCTCAAACAACATATGACGTACTTATTTCGGCTATTAAAAATTATCCTTCGGTGGCAAAGTATGTTGTCGGGAACATTAAACTGAATGTTATCACTCCCGCAGAGGTTGCAACTCAGCCCTCCAACAGCGCCGTATATAAAAATACTGCTTTGAAATGGGCTCTCTACGGTGCCGTTTTGGGCTTGGCTTTTATTCTGCTTTATGCTTTTATAAGAGATACGATAAGAACCAAAAAAGATTTGAAATCGGAGCTTAATTGCGAAGCTCTCGGAGTTATACCGCAGGTCATATTCAAAAAGCATAAAATGAGCTTTAATAAATCGGTTTTGCTTACAAACGACACGGTTGGAAGCGGCTTTAGGGAATCGTTCCGAGTTTTGCGCAATACGTTCATACATTCGCTCGAAAAAGACGAAAAAGTAGTTACTGTTACGAGCACCGCTCCCGGTGAAGGAAAGACAACCGTTATAACCAATCTTGCGTTGTCTCTTGCCGAGCACGGTAAAAGGGTTTTGGTTATTGATGCAGACCTCAGACATCCAAGCATTGCCGCACTCTTGGGATTTGATCCCAATAATATAAACTACGAAATAAAGAACAGCAGATATGAAATTAAGTATCTTGAAAAATATAAAATATCGTTTATGAAGATTCTTGCCGGAGGTGAGGGCAACGAACGGATAACCCTCAATTCGCATGAATACAAACGTATTTTTGACGAAGTCAGAGACAATTACGATATTGTTCTTGTCGATACGCCTCCGTGCGGTCTTGTTTCGGATTCGGTGTTTGCCGCTCAGGTTTCCGATGCATCGCTATATGTTATATATCAAGACACAATACGTACTTCAAAAATCAAAAGCGGACTTAACAACCTTGTTTCATCCGATGTTAAAATTCTCGGTTGCGTATTGAACGGTGCCGCCTTGGGAATAACCGGTTACGGTCATAATTACGGCTACGGTTACGGATATAAATACGGTTACGGTAAGTATGGCTATGGCTACGGTAAATACGGCTACGGTTACGGCGATAAAGGCAAAAAGCACCGCGGAAAGAAAGAAAATACCTCCGCAAAAGCGGAAGGAGCGGTAAATGAAAAAAACTAAAGATTACGCAACCATTTTCGGCAGCATGATAAAAGAATGGAAATGGCTGCTCGGATATGCGAAAAATTATAGAAAAATAATCATACTCTATATTTTTTTGGGCGTTTTTTCGGCGGTTATGTCCTTGGGAGCTTCACTCGCCTCCAAATTCTTAGTCGATGCCGTTGTTCAGCATGTTTCCTCCGATTTGCCCAAATATGCAACTCTCGTTATCGGACTTGCGGTGTTTCAGTATGTATTTCAGGCGCTGACCTCTTGGCTTTCCGCCGTTGTCGGAAGTAAAGCGAACAACGAAATACGGAATGATATATATTCGCACATTATTTCGGCTCATTGGGAAGATATCGGTGCGTTTCATTCGGGGGATTTGCTAAACCGTTTGGAGGGCGACACCTCCACGGTTTCCTCCGGCGTTATCGGATTTATTCCCACTGCCGTAACGAGGTTCATTCAGTTCTTCGGTGCTCTTGCCATTGTTCTGTATTATGACAAAACCATGGCAGTGCTTGCGCTCATGAGTGCTCCGTTTCTGTTTGTTTCATCCCGTTTTTTGCTTAGAACAATCAGAAAATATAATAAGCAGACCCGTGAACAAAACGGAAAAATTCTTTCCTATTCCGAAGAGTCTGTTCAAAATATTCAAGTTATCAAGGCGTTCGACCTAACTCACAAATACATTTCAAACTTTAAGACTCTTCTTGAAAGCTACCGCACAATGCATCTTGAATACGATAAATTCAGCGTTATTTTAACATTCTGCCTTTCCATACTCGGACTAATTGTTTCATATTCTTGTTACGGCTGGGGAATATACCGCCTGTGGCAAGGCGTGATATCCTATGGAACGATGACGCTGTTTTTACAGATTTCAAGTTCTCTTACCGGCTCTTTTAGCGCACTTGCCTCTCTTGCACCTACGGCAGTTTCGCTTGCTACCGCCGCAGGTCGGATAATGGAAGTAACTTGTTTTGCCGAAGAAAAGGATGCCGACAAAGAAAACGCTTTCCGTGTCCTTAAAAAATCAAAGGAAAACGGTACGTCAATCGTATTTGAAAATGTTACGTTTTGTTATCGTGGGAGTGAAACGCCGATACTGAAAAACATTTCTTTTCAAGCACTTCCCGGTGACACCGTTGCCCTTATCGGCCCTTCGGGTGAGGGTAAAACAACTTTGCTTAAACTCATTCTCGGCATTGTTAAGCCTACTAGCGGCCGGATATATTTTCGTTCATCCGACGGTGATGTTGTCGATGTTTCCGACAGCACAAGACGTTTTTGCTCTTATGTTCCGCAGGATGTCGGCGTGTTTTCCGGTACGGTTGCCGAAAATCTCAGACTTGTGCATCCGGATGCCGATGACGAAACGCTTAGGAATGCTCTTGAAAAAGCCGATATTTTTTCGCATATTTCATCACTTCCGAACGGTATCAACACCGTTATCGGTGAGGGCGGTGCAAATTTCTCACAAGGTCAGCTTCAACGCATCGCAATTGCAAGAGCTGTTTTGCGAGATGCACCGGTTATGCTTATGGATGAAACGACCTCGGCTCTTGACATAGATACCGAAAAGCGTGTGCTCGAAAATATAATGATGCAAAACAATTCAAAAATTCGTATTATCACAACTCACAGAGAAAGCATGCTCAGATATTGCAACCGCATTTATAAAATCGGTGCCAACGGCGAAATGGTATCGGTAAATAAGGAATGGTGACATGAAACGCAAAAGCTCGATTTCCAAAAAATTTCATATTGAGCATTGGTATTTTATCGCCGCATTGCTTGTCGTATACGATTTAATGGCGGTAAACATTTCGTATTTCATTGCGCTTCTTTTTCGTTTTGACGGCTATTTTTCTCAGATACCGCATTACTATATCGAGGCATATGTTAAATTTGTGCCAATATATTCCGTTTTGAGCATCGTTATATTTTTCTTTGCGAAGATGTATCAAAGCGTGTGGAAGTATGCGAGCTTCAAT
>CAYNUD010000050.1:0-10647 GCA_964400315.1 uncultured Clostridium sp.
TCCGCTGCAAAAGAGGGGAATACCTTTTGCTATGATTTTCGGGAATCATGATGACCGTAATCTTGTCAGCAAGGAAGAGCAGGCGGGCATTTTTAAAAGCTATTCCTGCTGTTTGCCGATGAATACCGAATGTCCCGAGGTTGACTGCGATACATACAATATTCCCGTTTACGATTCCGCGAACGAAAAACAACTTTTTAACATATGGATGCTTGACAGCGCTTGGTACGACAAGGCGCAAAATAAATGCATTGAACGTATAAAGCCCGAAACAGTGGCATGGTTCAGACGTATTAGCGCGGAGCTTTCCGAAAAAAACGGCGGAGTTCCCGTCCCATCGCTCATGTTTTTGCACATTCCGCTTCCCGAAACGCTTGAACTTTTCGAAGAATGCGGTGCAAACGAAAGCGGTGCGATGAAAATAACGGGCGGCAAATATATTCGTTTTAAGCAGGGCTGTGGCAGTGGAAAAGTAGCCGAACTGCCGTCTGTGCTGGAGGATGATGCAGGACTTTTTGATGCCGTGATCGAGTGCGGCGGAGTCGGTGCAATAGTTACGGGGCACGACCACACAAATTGCTTTGAGGGCAAGTACAGGGGCGTGAATTTTATTCAAACATCATGTGCTTCGTTCCGTTGCTATGGAGACGATACAAGAGGAGTTAGGGTGTTTGAGATAAATAAGGAAGATCCCTCGGATATACTGACGTATTTCTTAAATTATACCGATTTGTGCGGCAGAGGCATAAAAGCGAAGCTACGATATATTTGGGATGCCGACGGATCGGAAAAAGAAAAAGCCGCCCTTATCGCAGGAGCGACGGCAGGCGTTACGGCTGTTGCTTCGGCGGCGGCAAAGCTCATAAAGAGAATCAAATAGCATATAAACGGAAAGCCGACAGCTAAAACGCTGTCGGCTTAATTTTTGACGTTTTTTACTTTTGGAGTTTTGACGATGCTTTACTGCTTTTTTCAAGCATTATCAAAAGCAAACACCAAAGTGCGGAAAGCAAAACAAAGAATGCACATACAAAAATCGCGTTATCCATGGCAAAGGTGATGAGTCCGCCGAAAAACGGAATGAAGAAATTGACCGAGCCGTAGCACATGGAGGAGCTGTATGTGTTTGTTGTTTTTGTTGAGATATTTGCCGTTGTGAGGTCATAGCCGTCATATGAAGGAGTGATTGCCGTTATGTATTGAATGTCACAACCCTCTTGACCGTTCGGAGCGGGGACGGCAACGGCGGAGTGTATTTCATATTCCGATGCTTCAAGCTTTTTGGAGATGATGAGATCTCCTTTTGAAACGCCGATATCATCTACCGTTTGATACATTGAATTAAAGCAGAATCCTGCCAAATCAATTCCGTTATTGTTGATGAAAATTGAAATAACACAGCCGAAAACAAAGACTACTACTGTGATACAAAGCATAACGATAGAGGCTATTCTGCCGATGAGGTTACCTTTGCCAACGGTCTTTTTCGCTTTCGCGGTATTTTCAACGGCGACTTCTCCGTAACTCTCGGGGGCGGATTCCTCTTCCTGCGGAGCACCTACGGGTGAATATGATGCAAAGGGTCGCACCGTTTCGTCCGTTCCGACGTTGGGAGAAAAAACTGTTTCGTCATCAAACTGATCGGCGGTTTTTTTGAAATATTTATGTGAGGATTCGCGAGCCGCAGGCTCGTCCTTGCTTATTTCGGGAATGAGACTTGAGGCAGAGGACTGAGTGGGAGAGTCCGAGGGGGCTGCCGTAGCATCTCTTTGCTGAACAAAATCGAGATCAAGCTCGTCAATGCTTTTAAGTTTGAATTGTTCCATGAAATTCTGCCCTTTCGGTGATTATTTCGATAATTTTTCTTTGAGTACGGCATTTTCGGCACGCAAAGCCTCGCAAAGCCTCGCCATTTTTTCAACGCTTTCGATAATGTCGGAATTGCCGTCGGACGAAACATCCGCAACGGCACCGCTTGCCTTGAGAGCCTTGTTTTCTTCGCTCATTTTACGGCAAATTCTCTTGAGCTTTTCGTTGTCGGTTTCGTTTTTCTTTGCGTATTCAAAAACCTTTCTGTATTGAGCCTTGAGCGTGTCTATGTATTTTTCAACATCGGCGACATTGTATCCGTTTTCTTCTCTGCGGAATAAATCTTTGCTTTCCATTAGAAATCCTCCGTTTATGTATTTATAACTTGTTACTTATAAAATATATCACATATTACTCAAAAAAACAACAGCTAAAATAAAAATATCCCGTGATTTTTAACGAAAAAGTCGAGGAAAATTTTTGAAAACTCTATTGACATATCGAAAACGCCATGCTATAATGCAAGTGTGATATCACAGATAGCACACTTAGCCCAAAACCACAAGGGAGGGATGTCCTTGATAATTATTGATAAGCAAAGCAGAGTGCCGGTTTACGAGCAGATAAAAAATCAGATAATCACCTATATCAGGATAGGTGTTTATCCCGAGCATTCCAAGCTCCCGTCAATTCGCTCCATCTCTTCGCAAACGGCAACGAACGTCAATACAGTTAAAAAGGCGTTCGCCGAATTGGAGCTGAGCGGTGTCATTTATACCGTACCGGGAACGGGAAGCTTTGTGAGCGAAAACGCTCTCAACGACAGCAGTGTTACGGCGAAAGCACTTCGTGATTTAAAAGAAGCGATTGAATCGGCACATTCGGTGGGCGTTACCGCCGAGCAAATCGAAGAGCTGGTAAAAGGCGTTTACGAGGAGGAAATGAAATGATTGAAGTTAAGAATTTGACCAAGAAATACGGCAAATTCGTTGCAATCGAAGGGCTTTCGCTGACTGTCGGCAAGTCCTCGGTTTACGGGCTTGTCGGCTATAACGGAGCGGGCAAAACAACCCTGCTTAAAACCATAGCGGGCATATTCAAGCCCGAAGAGGGCAGTGTTGAGATTGACGGAAAAAACGTATTTGAGTGTGCCGAAACGAGAAGAAGAATGTTCTATGTTCCCGATGACCTGTATTTCGGATACAATTATTCCATAGAAAAAATGGCGAAATTCTATGCGGGCTATTACCCCGATTTCAGCTATGACACGCTCGATAAGCTCTGCGGAGTTTTTAAGCTTGACAAAACGGCGAAAATCAATTCGTTTTCGAAGGGCATGCAGAGACAGGCGGCGATGATACTCGGAATGTCAACGCTTCCCGAAATTCTCTTGCTTGACGAGAGCTTTGACGGACTTGACCCAGCCAAACGCAGTCTTATGAACAATATGCTTATCGAATACGCCGCCGACCGCGAGTGCAGTATCATAGTTTCCTCGCACAATCTTCACGAACTCACCGATATTTGTGACCATATCGCTCTTATCAACGGCAAAAAGATAGTGTTCGACTGCTTGGTTGACGAAATGAGCGCAAGCCGCTGTAAATTCCGTGTTGTTTTCGCCGAGGAAAAGGACGAAAAGGACTTTGCTCATTTTAATATCAAGCGCTTCACAAAAGACGGCAAGATAATCACGCTTTCTTTGTACGGCGATGCGGATGAAAATGAAGAAAAGCTCAGGGCAATGTCACCCGTTCTTGTCGAAAAATATCCGCTTACGCTCGAAGAAATATTCCTTGAAGAAATGGAGGATACAGATTATGACTTCAAAGAAATATTCGGCTGACATTTTCAGACATACCTTCTTAAATTCAATTAAGTCCGCATTTCCCGCGGCGCTTGTCACCTTTGTCGCAACCTTTATTTGCACCTCGGGTCTGCTTCTTGCGCACCTTAGCGAGAGTGACTCAAGGCTTTATAAATGGAATTTTGAATTTGACGACGGAATACAATATTTGATGCTCGAAATACTGCTGATTGTCAGCGGTGTTGCGGTTGCATATTTGATTTATGCTTATATGCTGAGAAAAGCGTCAACGAATGTATTTTTCAGCGTTCCGCAGAGCAGAACGAGTATGTTTGCTTCCAAATATCTTGCCGGTACGGTGCTTAATGCGGCGGCAACCTTTCTGCCGATTTTCAGCTGCGGAGTCATAAACGCCGTTGCATTCGGAAATTCTCTCGGCATTTGGAAAACGGCTCTTTATATTTCACTTTGCCTTTTTGCCGTTATGCAGTTCACCTTTTCGCTCACTGCGCTTGTCTGCTGCAGTGTCGGCTCTTTGATTGAAAGCGCTTATGTTGCGGCTTTTATGCTTTTGCCCATAGCGGTGAAGCTTGCCGTTCAAAACCTTGCCGTAAGCGTTCTTTACGGCTCGCCTTATCAAAATATGAGCTTCGGAATGTATGACGTTTGGAATTCCGTCGGCGAAAACGGTAAGGTTATAGAACGCAATTTACCGCTTGTGTCTTTTGAAAAATATCTTATGCCGGTGAATTTCGGCGACGTTACACAGGTTTCAAGAAACAGAGGTACTCCGGGCGACGTTTATTCGCCGCAATTTGCTTACATTCTTGTGTTTATAGCGGTAAGCTTGCTTATCGGTGCGGTTGCCAGCGTCGTATATAAACGCCGTAAGGCGGAAAAGGCGGACTTCCTCGGTGCAAGTAAATTTACGACCAACGCCGCTATATTTTCTCTCTCACTGCTTTTGTCCGCTTGCATACTCGGACTTGCGGGAGACGAAAGCTATTCGGCAGGCAGTGCTTGGGGACATTTTCTGGTTTTCGCTCTTGTGACGGTTGTTGTGTTTGTTATTGTCGAGCTTTTCGTTCTCAGAAGCCTTAAACAGCTTGTCAAGAGCCTGTGGATGCTCGGAATACACTTTGCCGTTGTCGGAGCTGCGATTTTGATTGCCGCAACGGGATTTTTCGGTTATTCCTCGAGAATGCCCGAAGCCGATGAAATTAAGTCCGTTGCGATAACCACCGAAACGGGCGATGTTCTTGCCGTGCCTCTGGGAGGCGGTGGCGAATACAGTATGAGAATAAATGCCGACACGGCAACAAGATATGAGTTTTCGTATGAATACGCCGCTTCGCATCCGCTGTTTGAAGGCTTTACGGAAAAAGAGGATATCGAGCGTATTTTGAAAATTCACGAAAGCCTTATCGAACTTAAAGGCAATGAGGTTACAAACGAAGCGATGTATGCCGAAAACGGCGAAAGGCTTTTCCCGACCTCGGTCAGAATAAGCTATACACTCAAAAACGGTAAAATCGTAAATCGCCTTTATCCTTATGCGAGCGAAACGGTTATCCTCGAGCTTGCGAAGCTTACGCAGAGCGAGAAATACAAGGAATATACCGTTTCTATGCTTGACGGCACGACTGATTATTTGTCTTTCGGAATATACAATCCTTATTATTACGAAACGGATATAGGACTTGCAAGTGCCGATTTTACGGCACTAACACCCTTGCCCGACTACGAACAGTCGGAGTCGAGAAAGGTGCTTTTGAGTGCCGTTGCACGGGATATCGAAAATGGCCGCCTGCCTCTCGATATGTCACCGACCGAGGGCTTGCTCGGCTATATCGCGGTTTATCCCTCGCTTGACGACGGTGAAGAAACGGAGTCGGAGCGTATGACGGATTGGCTTTGCCACAGGATTACAACGAAAATTCCCGTTTATTCGTGTATGACGGAAACTGTTGCCGTGCTGAAAAGCTCCGGATTGCTTGCCGCTTTTGAAAGCGTTAAAAAGCCGACGGAGGTGAGAGTGTGCCGCTACGATGCGGAAAATTCCGATGACGTTATTTTCTGCGAGAGTAACTCGGTAAATCTCTTTGCGGGGCGGTATTATGTTGACGCCGCCGATGCCGTGCTCGAAGACGGCAATGCCGTGACGGCGATATATACGGACGGAAGTCAGCTCCCGAGCTTCCCGTTGGATTACGAAACCGTGACGGACGAAGAAGCAATTGCAAAATATATCGAAAATATGCGAATGTATTGTCCGCTGACCGAAAAGGGAAGCTATGTGCTTTTGCGCTATGATGACGATACCGCCGTTTGCGGCTTTGTGCCCGACGTACTTCTGAATAAATAACCGAAGCCCCCGACCGTAAAAAGTCGGGGGCTTAATGTTAATCCTTTTTGCCTTTCATCGTGAGCGAAATACGCTTCTTTGACGGCTCGACGGAGAGAACCCAAACGGTTACGACCTCGCCGACCTTGAGCACTTCGGAAGGGTGCTTTATAAATTTGTTCGTTATCTGCGAAATATGAACAAGTCCGTCCTGATGTACGCCGATATCAACGAACGCACCGAAATCCGTGACGTTTCTTACCGTGCCTTTAAGCTCCATGCCGGGCGTGAGGTCTTTAAGGTCCATAACGTCCGTTCTGAGCATGGGCGGGGGAAGCTCGTCTCTCGGGTCTCTTGCGGGTCTTATTATTTCTTTTACAATATCCTTGAGAGTCGGAACGCCTATGCCGAGCCTTTCCGCAACGCTGTCGGTACCGGCTTCGTCAACTCTTGCGCCGATATCGGAAACGGCGTCGGTGCCGATGTCGGAGGGCTTAAAGCCGAAGAGAGAAAGCAGCTCCTTTGCCGCTTTGTAGCTCTCGGGGTGTACGCCCGTGTTGTCGAGCACGTTTTTGCTCTCGGGTATTCTCAAAAAGCCTGCGCACTGCTCGAAAGCCTTTGCACCGAGCTTCGGAACTTTTTTAAGCTGTGAACGGTCGCTGAATTCGCCGTTCTCGTCACGGTAGTTGATTATGTTTTTTGCAACCGTGGAGTTTATGCCCGATACTCTTGAAAGCAAGGGAGCGGAAGCGGTGTTGAGGTCAACGCCTACGGAGTTAACCGCATCCTCTATAACGCCGTCAAGGGCGGCATCAAGCTCTTTCGGGGGCATATCGTGTTGATACTGTCCCACGCCTATAGCCTTGGGGTCGATTTTTACAAGCTCCGCAAGCGGGTCCTGAAGCCGTCTTGCAATTGAAACTGCGCTTCTGAGCGAAACGTCATATTGCGGAAATTCCGCTGCGGCAAGCTTTGAAGCGGAGTATACCGATGCGCCCGCTTCGCTGACTACCATATACGAAACCTCTGCGTTTATTTCGTGAAGCACCTCGGCGGCGAAAATTTCCGTTTCCTTCGATGCCGTGCCGTTGCCTATCGAAATACAATTGACCGAATGCTTAGCAATAAGATTTTTAATAAGAGTCTTTGCCTGATTGCGCTGAGCCTCGGAATGAGTGACATATATAACGCCCGTGTCGAGAACCTTACCCGTTCTGTCAACAACGGCAACCTTACAGCCCGTTCTGTAGCCGGGGTCAAGACCGATAACGACCTTACCTTTTACGGGAGGTGCAAGAAGCAGCTCCTTGGTGTTGAGAGCGAAAACCTTTATTGCATTTGCCGCAGCCTTTTCGGTGAGCATATTTCTTATTTCACGCTCGATTGACGGATATATCAGTCTTTCGTAAGCGTCTGCACCCGCCGCACGAACCGCCTCGGTACAAGGTGAGCCCTCGGGCTTTAACGTAACGCTTGTTATGACGTTTGCCGCCTTGACGGCATCAAGAGTAACGGCAACCTTGAGGAACTTTTCTCTTTCGCCTCGGTCGATGGCAAGTATTCTGTGACCCGCTATTTTGCTGACGGGCTCGGAAAATTCGTAATACATCGTATATACGCTGTCGGCTTCCTTGTCGATTGCGGTAACCTCGACATTGCCGATAACGGTGAAAAGATTTCTCAGCCTGCGGCGAATGTCCGCATCGTCCGAAATATTTTCCGCTATGATATCAAGTGCGCCTTTTAATGCATCCTCGGCGCAGATAACGCCTTTTTCTTCATCAATGTAAGCCTCAGCCATTTCAAGCGGAGCGGGGGAGTCGGACTCCTGAGCGAATATTGCGTCGGCAAGCGGTTCAAGTCCCTTTTCACGGGCAATCGAAGCACGGGTTTTTCTTTTGGGCCTGAACGGTCTGTAAATATCCTCGATTTCCGTAACGGTTGCGGCGTTGTCGAGTGCGGCCGAAATTTCGTCCGTCAGCTTTTCCTGAGCGGCAATTAAATTTCTGACCTCTTCACGCCTTTTTTCGAGGTTTCTGAGATACTCGAGCCTTTCGGAAAGCTCTCTTATAATCTGGTCGTCGAGCGTGCCGTGGGCTTCTTTTCTGTATCGGGCGATGAACGGTACGGTGTTGCCCTCGTCAAGAAGTTTTACCGTGTTTTCAACCTGCCAGCGCTGTAGTTTGAATTGCTCCGTGAGCTGCTGTAATATATCCATTTTTATACCTCATTGCTTTTGATTTGTCTTATATCTCTGCCCATAAAAAGCAGTGAAACATAGTTTCCGATTATTCTCGATGTTATTCTCTGCGTGTATTTTGCCTCAAGTTCTTCGCCGGTAAGATTTGTACTGATTATTACGGGCTTACCTAAATTTAAACGGGTATTTATTATATTGTATAGTGCGGCGACGGTGAACTGTGTGGAAAATTCCGAGCCGAGATCGTCGATTATCAAAAGGTCGCATTCGAGAATTTCTTTTTCTCTTTCGCCGTTTCCGCCGCCGAATTTTTCTTTTTCGAGCGATGACATCAGATTTTGTGCGGAGGCGTAAATTACTTCAAATCCGTTTTCGGCAACGATATTTGCAACGGCGAGGGAAAGGTGAGTTTTGCCGAGTCCCGTTGCACCGTGCATAAACAGACTGTCCGAATTTTTGCTGAAATCTTCGGCATAGCATTTGCAGTATTCGAGCACCTCATACCTACGCAGTCTCGGAGAAACACCGTATTCCCCGACAGGCTCGGAGGGGTAATAATCGAGGGAGAAATTATCAAAACGGCATTTTTTGCTCGGCGATACCGCTTCAAGCTGTGCAAGTGCAACCGATTTCAGCAGAGATTTTCTGCATTCGCACGAATAACCGCCGCAAAAGCCCGTGTCTTCGCATTTTTTGCAGGTGTACGGTACTTCAAGATAGTCGGCGGGATAGCCGTTTAAGGTGAGCAGAGCGTGTATTTCATCCTGTACGGCAAGATTCAGATGTGAAAGACCGTCTATATATTTTGAGGCATCCGCTCCCATTCCGAGAGCCTTAACAACGGCAAGACCGCTTTCCGAAAGCTTTGCTTCAAGCTTTTCTATTTCGGGAATAGCAGATACTATTTCATCATGGCGCTTTTGCTGAATGTTCTGAGCCTTTGAACGTCTTTCGGAGAGGATTTGGGCAGTTTTCAAAAGCGTTGACTTACCGTAACTCATTCCTTTTTCTTCCTTTCGTATTTGAGCGGAGCATGGGCTGAACGCTCGTTGAATTTATTAAGGTCATACGATGCCGTTGAAGGTGCGGAAGCTGCGGACGGTTTTTTTCTTGATGCTTCCGCGGCTTTTTTATGTTGTTCATTGTATGTGTTGACTTCAGAAGGATTCTTAAATCCCTGAGAATGCCAATTCATAAGCACTTTATCCATATATGCAAAGCTGACTTTACCGATGTTGTTCATCATTTCGTCATACGCAAGCTCTATCATATCAAGAGAGAACCGCCATTCACCGCTCCAACGTCGGAGATATTCCGTTTGTTTTGCGGTGGGACGGGAAGCCGATATTCCTGCAAACGCCGCAAGATTTCGCCAAAGACGGTTTGTTTCGTTGAGCGATTCGATTTGCTCTGCGGCTTTGATAACCGTGTCGATTTCACGTTTGCCCCAATCTTTTCCTATCGTTTCGATGTAGCCGTAATTCAGTTTGCCTACGGAAACGCAGTAATCTATCAGCATGAACAGCACTTCAACGGGCAATCCGTAGCGGTCATGAAGCAGTAGAAGCGTACATTGACCGTCATACCCTATTGTTTTGCCGAGACGTTGCTGGGCTTCGTTAAACAGATGTCCGATTTCGGGAGATTCTTCGATTCGTATGGCAATTTCGGCACTTGAAGGCTTTGAGGGTATGATTTCTTCTTCTTCTTTTTCTTCAATATGTACTGTTCGATTTTCGGTTGCTTTTGCGGGAGAAACGGCAGTTACTGCGGCAGGAGCGGAAATTTCGGCACCGTCATTAATGAGTATTCCTGAATTTTGCCAATATTGCAAATAGTCAAGTGCATCGGACTGATTCATTTTCAAAGCGGCACACATTGCGGAAATATCGGGGTTATCCGGCGAATTGCGCAGAATCCAAAGCAGTACCTTGAGCTGGTCTGCATTCGCTATTCTGATGTGGCCGTCAACGATTTCCGTCGGCACGGCGAATATAGATTTGAATTTCGAAGGGTTTACCGAATAACTCATTTTGACACTCCGTTTATATATAATAGGAATTTATTATACACAATTTTGACGAAAAATGAAACAGATTTTTTGAAAAAAAACAAATTTGTTGACATCGTTATACCTAATCGAACAAACCGCAATCGGTTGTGTTTTGTAAAAGTGAGGGACACAAGGCAATCGGCAAAAGCAACAAAGAAAAAGAGACTGCCGAAGCAGTCTCTTAATCATGCGTTTTTATCAAACGGCTCTCGTAACCTTACCGGAGCGCAGGCAACGGGTGCAAGCGTAAACTCTCTTGGGAGTTCCGTTAACAACTGCCTTTACTCTCTTTACGTTGGGCTTCCATGTTCTGTTTGAACGTCTGTGAGAGTGGGAAACCTTAATGCCGAAGGACACATCTTTACCGCAGAAATCGCATTTTGCCATGTGTCACACCTCCTTGTTTACTCATTAACAGATGATATATTAACAGA
>CAYNUD010000051.1:0-917 GCA_964400315.1 uncultured Clostridium sp.
AGCGGCCGAAACTCCGCATTCGAGAACGTAGGGAAGCTCCATGATAACGCTTTCTATTTCAAAAGGCCCTATGCGGTAACCGGAGGATTTGATAACGTCGTCAACTCTGCCGACATACCAATAGAAGCCGTCCTCGTCACGCCATGCAACATCACCGGTGTGGTAGTAACCGTCGTGCCAAACTTCGTCGGTTTTTGCTTTGTCATTATAGTATCCCTTGAAAAGACCGCAGGGTGCGCCGTCGGAGGTTTTGATGCAGATTTCGCCGCTTTCGCCGGCGGCGGCACTTTTGCCGTCGGGCGTAAGTATGTCAACGTCATATATCGGGGCGGGTTTGCCCATGGAGCCTATGCGACTTTCGGCACCGGTGAGATTTCCGATAACCATTGTCGTTTCCGTTTGACCGAAGCCTTCTAGGATGCTGAGACCCGTAGCCTTTTCAAATTGACGGTACACCTCGGGATTGAGTGCTTCACCGGCGGTCGTCATACGGCGAACGCTCGAAAGGTCGTATTTTGAAATATCCTCCTTGACCATCATACGAAGCATGGTCGGGGGAGCACAGAAGGTGGTAATGTGATATTTGGCGAACATGGGGAGAATGTCTGCGGCGTTGAATCTGTCAAAGTCATAAACGAACAGTCCCGCTTCACAAATCCACTGACCGAAGAATTTACCCCACATTGCTTTTGCCCAGCCGGTGTCGGAAATGGTAAGATGCAGACCGTCGGGATCGACGTTGTGCCAATATCTTGCGGTATGGAAATGTCCGAGTGCGTATTTGTAATTATGCGCCGCGATCTTCGGATAGCCCGAAGTTCCGGAAGTGAAAAACATCAGCATAAGATCGTCGCCGCCTGCGGAGTCTTCGGTTCTTTCGAAATGAGTGCTGTAAAGCGAAAACTCTTCGTCGAAAG
>CAYNUD010000051.1:927-10394 GCA_964400315.1 uncultured Clostridium sp.
GTGAAGAACATAAGCCTGGTATCCTCACCGACGGCGGCATCGTCGGGCCTTTCAAAGTGTGAACTGAAAAGCGATGCTTCTTCATCGAAGTTTCTCCAGCCGTCACGGTTGCCGTCAACGATAATTTTGTTTACTAAATGGGGGCATTTGCTTGCCGCAAGCTCCGCTTGATGAGCGGTGTCGCCTTTTGAAGTACAGAGAATTGTCGTTATTCCGGCGGCGTTAAAGCGATACTCGAAATCATGTTCGAGAAGCTGATTCATCGCAAGTACGGCAACGGCACCGATTTTTTGCAGACCGAGCATTGCGTACCAGAATTGATAATGTCTGCCGAGAACAAGCATTACCTTATCTCCCTTTTTAATTCCGAGAGATTTGAAATAGTTTGCCGCCTGTGAGGACTTCTTTTTAATATCCTTGAATGAAAAACGGCGTTCCTCTTTGTCTGCGGAAATATGGAGCAGTGCGAGTTTTTCGGGAGCTTTATCCGCAATGGCATCGACGATATCGTAAGCGAAATTGAAATTTTCGGTATTTTTGAATTTGATGGATGTAGGAGTGCCGTTTTCGTCTTCCGTAACATCAATAAATTTGTTGTAAATTCTGTCCTCGTTATCTTTTTCGGCAGGCAATGAGGTGAATTTTTGCGATTTTTGAAGTTCGGGGATAGGTTCACCAGTGGGGTTGAGAACTATCGCATAAAACAGGCAGTCTTTTCCGTCAACGGCTATCATTCCGTGCGGCGTTGCACTGTCGTAATATATGCTGTCGCCGGGGCCGAGCACCGCCTTATGCTCACCGACTTGAACCATCAGCTTGCCCTCGATTATCAAATCGCATTCCTGTCCGGAGTGTGTGGTGAGCTCAATGTCACGGTGCTGTGCCTCTTCGCTGTATACACTGCAAACGAGGAGCGGCTCGGCAATTCTGTTTTTGAAGGAAGCGGCGAGGTTGTAGTATGTCATTCCGTGCGCTTGTTCGATTTTTTGACCCTCTCCGTTTCGCGTGATGACATAGGATTCAAGCTTCGGACTGTGTCCTTCGATTATATCGGTAACGTCAACGCCGAACGCAAGGGCGCAACGATAGATAAAAGCAAAGGTGAGATCGCTTTGACCCGATTCGCAGGCGATGTATTCCTCCTGCGAAACGTCGGTTTTTTCGGCCATTTGCGAAACCGTAAGCGCTTCGATTTCACGCAGTTCTTTTATTCTGGCCGCCATTTCTTTTATTTTGTAATCAAGTCCCGTGATTTTTTGCATTTTTATGCCGCCTTTCCTTAGCCGCAACTGACGCATCCGAACTTGATTTGTTTCGGATAAATGAAGCGACTGCTGCGTTAAAATATTCGCCAATCCGACAGGATTAGTTGCGCTTTTGCCTTGCATTCGCCCCATTTCTCTCGAAATAAATTCTGCGACCTGAAACGAGCGCGTTTTCGAGGGATTTGCGGTGCAAAGGCGTGAAGTAAGGCTTTGTGCCTTTCAAGCGACTTTAAGCCGCAAAGCACCGAAAACACGCCGTTTAAGGCGGGTTCGGATGCGTCAGTTGCGGCTATTCGGGGCAAACCAAAAAGCCCGCCCCAAAGCTTTTATGCTTTGAGACGAGCCTGAAAATCGACCCGCGGTACCACTCAAATTGCGATAAATATCGCCACTCTTCGAGGTCAAACAACCTCTATGCAACTAACGCGGCAATCACGGGGAGGTTCTACTTGCATAATCGCTTTCTTCCTCCCGACTCAGAAGCTACAAACCGTAAGCTGTGTTTCGGCGGCTCGCACCAAACGCCGCTTCTCTGAGAAACCCTGACTTCGGTCCTCTTCGTCAACGCCTTTAGATTAAGTTTTGTATATTCTAACACCGAACAGGCTCTTTTGTCAATCCCTTTTTCGAAAAAAACGGCATTGTTTGCAAATTGCATATTCAAGCACGGCAAAATCCATTGTTTGTTGACATTTTCAACAAAAGGTGGTATTATATACGAAGGATGGCTTCGGTGAATTACAAATAAAACTATTCTGAACGGAGTGTTTAATGTGAAAGGTATTATTCTTGCCGGCGGTTCGGGAACAAGACTTTATCCCCTTACCATGGTAACGAGTAAGCAGCTTTTGCCGGTATATGATAAACCGATGATATATTATCCGCTTTCAACGCTTATGCTTGCGGGTATAAGAGAGATACTTATTATATCCACACCGGCCGATACACCGAAATTTGAGGAACTTCTCGGAAACGGCAGACAGTTCGGCCTCAGCCTTTCGTATGCGGTGCAGGAGCACCCCGACGGACTTGCTCAGGCATTTATTATCGGTGAAAAATTTATCGGAAACGACGATGTCGCAATGGTTCTCGGTGATAATATTTTCTATGGTAACGGTCTGGGGCATATGCTTCGTCAGGCATCTAAAAACAAGGGCAGAGCAACTATATTCGGATATTATGTTGATAATCCGCAAAGCTTCGGTGTTGTTGAATTCAACGAGCGCGGCGTTCCGGTCTCTATTGAAGAAAAGCCCGAAGTGCCCAAATCGAATTATGCAGTTACGGGACTGTATTTTTACGATAACAGAGTTGTTGAATATGCAAAATCGCTTAAGCCTTCAAAAAGGGGAGAGCTTGAAATAACCGATATAAACCAAATATATTTGCAAAACGGCGACCTTGATATTAAGCTCATGGGCAGAGGCTTTGCGTGGCTTGATACAGGAACGGTCGAGAATCTTATGAATGCCGCAAACTTTATACGCACTGTTGAAAAATTGCAAGCGATAAAAATATCCGCACCCGAGGAAATTGCATACAATATGCGTTGGATAAGCCGCGAGGCACTTTTGCGTTCGGCTGAAAAATACGGAAAATCCTCATACGGTCAGCACTTAAGAGCCGTTGCGGAGGGAAAGATACTTTATTCGTCGGATAAGCCGGGAGAAAGACCCTGTTGGGGATTGGAGGACAGTGAAACCGATGGAATTGCTAAAAACTGAAATTGACGGCGTCCTTGAGTTGATTCCCGCAGTTTTCGGAGATAATCGGGGCTGGTTTTGCGAAACATATTCAAAGCGTGAATTTGAAAAGCTTGGAATAACCGCCGACTTTGTTCAAGATAATCGGTCTTTTTCCGCAAAAAAAGGTACGCTCAGAGGCTTGCACTGCCAGACTGACCCTAAGGCGCAGGCAAAGCTTGTATCCTGCACAAGAGGAGAAATTCTCGATGTTGCCGTTGATATACGCAAAGGTTCGCCTTCGTACATGAAATGGGTTGCCGTTAAGCTCAGTGCCGAAAACAAGCATATGCTTTTTATTCCGAAAGGCTGTCTGCACGGATTTGTTACGCTGACTGACGATGTTGAAATAGCATATAAGGTCGATGAATTCTATTCACCCGAGAATGACCGCAGTGTTTGCTTCTGTGACCCCGAAATCGGTGTGGATTGGGGCGTAGACGAGCCCGTACTTTCGCAAAAGGATAAAAATGCACCGTTGCTTAAGAATAGCGACGTCAGCTTTAATTACTAAAATTTACCGAAAACGCATTGAATAACACGTTCGTTTCGACCAATACTATAAGCGAAAAGCAAGTAAGGAGTTGAAACGGATGCTTGATAAGATTTCACTGGCTCTTGTTATAATCGGTGCTCTTAATTGGGGCAGTATAGGACTGTTTCAGTTTGATATCGTTGCATGGATTTTCGGCGGACAGGGAGCAATACTCAGCCGAATCGTATATACGCTTGTAGCTCTTGCGGGTATATGGTGTATTTCTTTGCTGTTTAGAGAGAGCGAAACCGTAGCCGTAACAGAGTCCGATGATACAAGAAACTGAAAAAACAAATAACAAAATCGGGGCTCGAGGCTGACTCGGGTCCCGATTCGGCATATATTAAAGAATTTTTTTCAAACGGGCATTGAGACTTGCAATCGGCAAACCAACAATGTTGAAATAGTCTCCCTCGATTTTCTCAACCAAAACACAGCCCTTGCCCTGTATGCCGTATGCACCTGCCTTATCCATCGGTTCACCTGTTGCAACGTACGATTCTATATCCTTATCGCTTAATTTATAAAAGCGTACTTTGCTGACAGCGTGGTATACTTCTGTTTCTCCGCTGTGTACTATGCAAACGCCTGTCATTACAAGGTGTTCTCTGCCCGATAACATTGAAAGCATTTCCTTGGCCTGTTTTGTATCTGCCGGTTTTCCGAGGATTTTTCCGTCACAGACAACAACGGTGTCCGCACCTATTACCACAGCTTTCGGCTGTTTAGCCGCAGTTGCTTCCGCTTTTTTTCTTGCGGTCATTTCAACCGCATCCTCGGGCGACGTACCCTCGGGAACACTCTCGTCAACGGATTCTGCGCATACCTCAAATTCATACCCCGCAAGACTCAGCAACTCCTTTCGCCGAGGTGAAGCGGAGGCAAGAATGAGTTTTTTCATTTTCTCTCCCTCCTGATGATTTCGGCGGTACGAAGCACGAGAGCCTGCGTTTTTCCGTCGGGTATTTCACCGTTCATAACCATTTCAACCGCCTTGTCGAGCGGGATTTTTTCCGTTTCAAGATATTCGTCGTCGTCAAGATGTTGCTGCGTAAAGCTGAGACCTCTTGCAATATAGAGATAAATTATCTCACCGCAATAGCCGGGTGATGGGAAAAATTCTCCGATAAACTTAAAATCCGAGGATACCGCACCTGCTTCCTCTTCGAGTTCACGCTTTCCGGCTTCACAATGATCTTCGCCTTTTTCAAGCTTACCTGCGGGAAGCTCAAGAACAACTTTCATGTACGGATATCTGAATTGTCTTACGAAAAGAAGACAGCCGTCTTCCGTCAAAGGCGCAACGCAGACTCCGCCGTTATGCTCGACCACTTCACGGGTACAGCCTTTACCGTCGGGCAAAAGTGCGTCGTCACGGCGTACATTGATTATTTTTCCGTTGTAGACATAATTCTTTCTTACGGTTTTTTCAAAAAGCTCCATATAGTTACCTCCGTCGGTTTTATATTTCCTTGGAAACGAATAGAATTATAATACATTCTAATAACGAGGTGCCGACATGGATTATATCACAAATTCGCGGAGCTTGACAACAGAAAATCAAAGAAAAATGATTTTTTCGCTGAAAAAATCATTCCCAATGCTTAACTGCCGCTTAATAGGGCACTCCCTTTGCTCACGTGGGATTTTTTCTCTCGGAATCGGCAGAAGCGAGGAACCGTTGCTTATTGCGGCCGGCTTTCATGGGCAGGAGTGGCTGACCTGCCTTGCGGCGTTGAGATTTGCCGAATTGCTTTTGAGAGCGCGTGCGGGCGGAAAATACATATGCGGAATTGATGTGCGTTGTATATCCCGTGAGGTTATCATTGTTCCGTGTGTGAATCCCGACGGTATACAGATAGCAATAAACGGCTGTGACGGCGCAGGCAGATATTCCGAGCAGGTAAGCGGTATATCCGCCGCATCAAATGAAAAATGGAGTGCGAACGCAAGGGGAGTGGATATAAATCATAACTTCAATGCAGGTTGGGATAAGTTGCGTGAAGCGGAAATCGAAAGCGGTATTCTCGGGCCTTCGCCGAGACGGTACGGAGGCTACGCACCCGAAAGCGAACCCGAAACAGCCGCACTTGTTGCACTGTGCCGTATACGCCGTCCGAGGGCGGCAATAGCCTTGCACAGTCAAGGCGAAGAAATATATTGGAGATACGGGAATAATGTTCCTCCCTCAAGCGAACGCTTTGCGAGAATTTTGTCCGCCGCTTCCGGATATAGGCTTGTTGATAACGACGGCCTTGCCTCTCACGGCGGCTTTAAGGATTGGTTTATCGAGTATTTCAACCGTCCCGCCGTTACGGTCGAAATAGGAAAAGGTGAAAATCCGCTTGCGATAAGTGAGCTTGACGGCATCCTTGAAAGAATAGTTCCCATGCTTACTCTTGCTGCCATAATGTAGATATTATTTCGGCAACTCTTACAAAAAACACATCCTTTTTTAGGTGAATTTGTTGTCTTTAAAAAACAGAAAATTAGTGTTATAATATAGTGAAATTATTAGGTCGCATGACCGACAGATTATTCATGATAAGGAGAAAAAATGATGACAAACCGTTACTTCTGCGCAAAAGAAAACGGCAAGCTCCATTATCCGCACACCATTCTGACAGGCTTCGGATTTTTGGCTTCCTCAATTGCGTGGGCAAGCTATGACCCCTATATCACAAAGATACTCAACCGTCTGCTTTCAAGCAGTGAAACCATTACCGCATGGAGTACAAAACTTAACGAAGCCTTCCCGAAACTGGCTGAATTTGCCGCCGCTAACGGCGAGGATGTTGCAACGGCGGCTGGCGGCATAACGCTTGTTCCTCTTTTCATCGGTATTATAATGACCTTTGATAACATTTTCGGCGTTATTTTCCAACCCACTTTCGGCAAGCTTTCGGATAATACGCATTCCCGATTCGGTAAGCGCCGTCCGTTTGTTATTTTCGGTGCTCCCGTTTCCGCAATTCTTTTTGCTATTATTCCTCTTATTGCGGTCGGAACAAAATCGCTTTCGCTTACGATGCTCTTTATCATACTCTTTGTCTTTGTAATGTCACTTTGGAGAGCACCTTGCGTTGCTCTTATGCCCGAGCTTACTCCGAGTGAAATTCGCTCCGAGGGTAATGCGATAATCAATCTTATGGGCGGCATCGGCAGCGCTCTCGGACTCTTTGCGGGTACGATAGTCACGGCAATTTATTGCAGTGTCAACGGACTTGATTCAAGCTCCCCGACTTTTGACGAATACGATACTTTCCCGTATGTTTTCCTGTTCGGTTCGATAGTTATGGTTATCGGTATGCTTGTCATACTCTTCTTCGTTAAAGAACCCGACAGCAGAATTAAGGTTCAGGGCGAAATGAATCAGGCTGCCGATGAGGAAGCAAAGAGAAAAGCCGAAAAAGAAGCTCGCAAGGCCGAAAAAGAAGCTCGTAAAGCCGAAAAGCTTTCAGGAGCCGAAAGAAAGAGCCTTGTATTTATGCTTCTCGGTCTGTTCTTCCTTTTCTGCGGTACAAACGCAATTTCAACGTTTTTCTCACTTTTTGCCGCTGAAATTCTCCACAAGACCACCGCAGAAGCAACTATAATGACCACCGCATTTGCCGCCGCTTCCGCAATCGCCGCAATTCCCGCAGGTTGGCTCGGTAAAAAAATCGGCAGAAAGAAAACAATCCTCAGCGGTCTGTTTATATTCATTGCCGCCTTTATCGCTTATCTTGTAACTGAGGCTGTCGGTATTGATTCTCTCAGCGGTGTGTTCATTTGGATAATTCTTGTTGTCGGCGGTGCGGCGAATATGTTTATTACCGTCAACACACTGCCTCTTGTTCTTGAGATCGGCGGAATTGATAAGGTCGGTACCTTTACCGGTTATTACTATACCGCAACCTTCTCGGCTCAGATTGCAACCCCCATTATCTACGGTATTGTTCGCATGTTCACGGGCACATACATGTCACTGTTCTATTATTGCCCCATAGCATTCGTACTTTCAACGCTTTGCATCCTTGTCGTTAAGCACGGTGAAGCCATACCCGATGATGTTATTAAGGCTGTTAAGGAAGAAAACGAAGACTGATACTAATCGGGTCCGTCCGTGTTCCCATAGCCACGGACAGGCGCAAAAGAATATGCATCTTTCTGTTTAACAGTAAAGAGCACCGAGAAAATCGGTGCTCTTTTTTGTCGGTTTTTAATCAATATTTATAAGCTCATATTCCTTGCTGCCTATGCCGAGGTCTGAGGCGACATCAATGGTGTGAGTACCGTGGCGGCTGTTGACTCGTTCCATAAAATGTTCACGTCCGCTGTCCGTAGAATTTTCCGCAAGGTCAAGACACGCCCTGTCAAGTGCAACGGGATCAAGACTTGCAAGTATACCGATATCGCTCATACACGGATCTTCCGCAACGGCACAGCAATCGCAGTCAACGGAGATATTGCACATAATATTGACATAAGCGATATTTCCCTTGAAATGCTCGTTAACGCTCCATGCGGCATCCGCCATTGCTTCAAGAAATTTATCCTGCTCGCAGGTGTTGCTCCACAGCCCCTCCTGTGCAAGTTGTTTGCCTCCCGAATGTATCCATGCCTTGCCGGCCGAGGATGCACAGCCAATTGAAAGCTGCTTTAAGGCTCCGCCGTAACCGCCCATGGGGTGTCCTTTGAAATGAGAAAGCACAAGCATTGAATCGTAATTTTCGATATTCTTGCCGAGATAATTTGTCTTAATCGCTCTGCCGTTCGGAATGTTCCAAACTACATCCGGTTGTTCGGCATCCATAATATCAACCTCAAACATTTCCGACCAGCCGTGCTTCTTCATTAGGCGTATATGTTTTTCGGTAGTGTTTCTTGCTCCTCCGTATGCGGTATTGCACTCAACCACAGTGCCGTTTACATATTCGATCATCGGACGCATAAACTCGGGGCGCAGATAGTTTTGGTTGCCGTCTTCACCGGAATGAACCTTGACGGCGGTTTTACCCGTCAGTTGAACACCGAGATGCTTATACAGCTCAACAACCGCCTCGGGCGTCAATTTTTTTGTAAAAAACACTTTTGCTTTATTCATCATACAGCTCCTTTCTGCTGTGGCTATCGAAACGCATCGCATACTTATTGTATACAAAAAAGCGCATCATTGCAAGCTGTTTTTCTTTTTGGGATACGGCTTTTGTTCGGAAGTTCTGTCCATAAGAAAATCAAGACTTGTATTATAGAAATCGGCAAGAATCATCAAATTTTCCGTTGTAGGCATAAGCTCACCTGTTTCGTATTTTGAAATCATACTTTGCGGAATGCCCGTTTCCATTTGAACCTTTATTTGCGTAAAATCATTTATGACTCTGATAAGTTTGATGTTTTTCAAACAAATTCACCTCGCATATTCAATTAAATCATAAAATATGCTTGACATTTATATTATGTTTGAATATAATATTCATATAATGAATACGGAGGTAAGTATTATGAGTTCAAAAATGGTAAAATGTAAATCCTGCGGTAACGACATTGCCGCAAGCGCAAAAGCCTGTCCCAACTGCGGAGCAAAAAATTCGAAATCAGCCATCAAGAAAGCGCTGATAGGGCTTGCCATCTTTATTGTTCTTATTATTTTTATTGCGGCAATCGGCGGAAACGATGACGGCAGTACACCTACGGGTGGCAACGGTGTCGTCACAAACGAAGCCCCGATTGTTGTCAGTGCGGATGAGTTGATAAGGGCATATGTCAACAACACCATCACCGCCGATGCAACATACAAGGGCAAAAAGGTAACTGTAAGCGGAACGATATATTCCATAGAAAGCGGTTATGTCAACATCGAAGCCGATGACGACGATTTATGGCTTAACCATGTTTATGCTTATTATGCAAGTAGTGAAACATCTAAGTTAGCCAACTTGGCAA
>CAYNUD010000052.1:0-10368 GCA_964400315.1 uncultured Clostridium sp.
AGCGGTAATACCGTTTGTTATAATGGGAACAAAAACGGTAACGATACCCGCACCGAGAGTACATACAAGTCTTGTAACCGTAAGAATGTTTCCTCTTACGATGGTGTTATTCGTCATGCATGTTGAAAGGCTCCAATAGGGAACGTCCGTTACGGTATAAACAACGCTCCATGTAACATAAATGGCGCCGATAATCACAAAAGCAGAGGTCTCCTTTGCACTGAATACAGGCAAGAAGCAAGCGATTGTGGTAACGCCGACGGGAATTGCCATCCATTTGAGATACGGGCGGCATTTGCCCCACTTTGTACGTGTTCGGTCAACTATCGAGCCCATTATTGGGTCGTTGAGGGCATCGAAAATTCGGGTGCCGAGCATGAGATACGCAACTGCCATCGAGCCGCTTATCGTGCCTATCATAACCCCATCGGCGCCGAAAAGCAGTGCGTCGGTCAGGAATATGGTAAGGTAGGAGCCGATAATGGTACAGATAAAATTCTGTCCGAATCCGGCTACGGCATAGGCTATCGCCTCTTTAGGCTGTACGCCCTTGCCGGGGGTTGTTCCGTACAGCTTATGCAGCATTTGGTCGATTTTCATGTTTTCAGTTCCTTTCTTCGTTTATATATTAAGTGTTTTATAAAAATCAAGGGCTTTGAAAGAATGCCCTGTCTGCACCAAAAGAAATTTTTCCGTTGCCTCGGCAAGTATTTTTTCGTCCTGCTCAGGCAAAGAAAATGAATATATCCTCTCAATCTTGCTTGAACATATGTGCCGCATTGCGGCAAGAACGCCGGAAGTGATAACAATTCCCGCATTCGAGCATGAGCGACAATACACACATCCCTGTGCGGGATTGAAAACAGTTTCTCCGGCAAGCTGCGACGAGCAACCTCGACAAACCGTTAAATCGGGCATAAAGCCCGCAAAGGAAAGCAGTTTAAGTTCCGTTACCGCTTTTAAAAAGCGCGGTGAACGCATCTGCTTTTCAAGCATATGAAGCGAATTGAGCACAACTCTGAGATATTCGCCCGCAGGCTCCATTTCGGGCGCAAGCTCTGCCGAAACAGCACAAAAATACTGCCCGAGAGCCAGATTCTCAATGTCATTGCGAAGCCCGAAAAAGACCTCTTTCGCATTCGCATCGTCTATTATGTAGCTATCCCTGCCCGTATAAATCGAAAAATCCGCATAGCACAGGGACTGAGTTGCGCCGAGAAATTTGCTGTTGATTTTTTTTGCTCTGTTCGCAAAGGCTCTGAGCACCCCATATTCGGAGGTCAGAAGAGTAAGCAGACGGTCACTTTCACCTGTATCCGTCACCTTTAGTACCAGAGCGTCGGTATTCATTCTCATTTTTTTCAGCCTCCGCCGAACCGTCAGAGGTACAGCTTTTGAATTGAAGATAATCCTCAACCGCACCCGTTTTTGAAAATTTACGCCAAGCCGCCGATTTATCCATAAATATCCCTCCGTAGAGTCGAGCTTTTATTTCCTTAATTAAGTTAACCCGAAAACGGAGGATAAAACAAGGAAAAATTTAAAACTAATCCAAGCCGAAATTGTGAATGATACCTTCTCTGTTACGCCATCCTTCCTTGACCTTGACCCAGCATTGAAGGTTTATTTTGCACTGAAAAAACGCTTCCATATCCTCCCTTGCACGGGTGGATATTTTTTTGAGCATGTCTCCCTTTTTTCCGATTATTATACCCTTGTGACTGTCCTTTTCGCAATAGATGATTGCCTCAACATCCATGATACCGCCCGTCGGACGTTCGCGCATTTTTTCAATACTCACCGCAATACCGTGAGGAATTTCCTTGTCGAGAAGCAACAATGCTTTTTCACGTATCATCTCTGCGGCAAGCACCCTTTCGGGTTGGTCCGTCAAGGTGTCGTCGGGAAAAAAGTGGACGGATTCATATGCGGATTTTTTAAGTTCATCTTTAAGAATATCAATGTTTTCATTTCTCAAAGCACTGACGGGAACAACCGCTTCGAAATCATATACCGACGAAAATTTCGCTATACGCTCCATGAGTTTTTCTTTTTGCTTTACCGTGTCTGTTTTGTTTATCGCAAGCACCACCGGTGCTTTTTCCGCTTTAAGCCGTCTGAGCAGTTCCAGCTCCGTATCACGTATATCGCCCTCGGGTTCGGTAACGAAAAGGCAGGCATCCATACCCGCAACGCCGTCGCCGACCGCTTTTATCATTTTTTCGCCGAGCTTTGTTTTCGGTCGGTGATAGCCCGGTGTATCGGTAAACACAAGCTGTGTTTCGCCCTCGGTGAGAACGCCCATGATTTTGGTGCGTGTTGTCTGCGGCTTTTGTGTTACTATTGCAACCTTTTGTCCGAGCAAACGATTAAGAAGCGAAGATTTCCCTACATTGGGACAGCCCACTATCGCAACAAAAGCTGTTTTTGTCATTTTTTCTCCTTCTGTTTTATGTGATTTTTAAAGAATTTTCCAATACTGTCGGGTCCCGCAAAAATGAAAACGAGACTTGCCGCAATGCTCAAAAGCAACAGCAAAAACATCGGCAAATTCGCTTCATAATATTCGAACATCGCCGCAAAAGCCGCAGGTTGCCACATAATGACGATTCCCGCCGCAACCGCTCCCGCAGCCGCAAGCAGCACCGCACCCGCGCAGGCATCCTTTGCCGCCTTTGCAAGAGATGAATATCCGCCGTTCGCCGCAAGGTCAACCGCTCTTTCGACCGCAGTATTCACCGCTTCAAGCCCGAAAACAAGGGCACAAAGAGCAATGAGCACGGCAAACTGAGTTCTGCTTATCTCGAAAAAATCATAGACGGTCAAGAATGCAAACATATACACGGTAAAGCACAAATGTATGCGCATATTCTGCTCGTTTTTAATGCAAAAAATCACGCCGTTAAAGGCATAAACAAAGCTTTTAAGCAGTTTTTTCATATGTTATCATCTTCCATATAGTAGCTCGAATCTCTTTTCAGTCCGAGTTTTGTAAGTACGGTTTCTTCCTTTTCGCGCATTCTCACGCTTTCTATGCCGCCGTTCACATGGTCGTATCCGAGAAGATGCAACATGGAATGCACGGTGAGAAAACCTATCTCTCTTTGAAGAGTATGCCCGTATCTTTCCGCCTGTTCAACGGCATGCGGTATAGAGATAACAATATCGCCGAGCAGTTTTGCTCCCGTATCCATGTTCACATCGTAGATTCCGTTTTCTCCGAGCGGGAAAGAGAGTACATCCGTAGAACGGTCGATATTTCTGTACTGCTTGTTAAGGCGGTGAATTTCGTCATCATCAGTGAAGGTAACGCTTACCTCGGCCGCTCCGTCAAACTCTTCATGCACAAGCACTGCGGTACAGCAACGGCGCACAAGCATACGAACTCCCGTAGGCACCTTAACATCCTTGTCCTTTGTTATAACGACTTTTACCTTGCCGATCATTTTCTGTTCCGTTCCTCCTCTTGCTTTTCATACGCCTTTATAATATCTTGCACCAAACGGTGGCGGACAACATCCTTTTCGTTGAAGCGAACCGTTCCGATATCCTCGATGCCTTTTAATACGCGCAACGCTTCTTTTAAGCCCGAGCGCTTACCGTCGGGCAAATCTATCTGCGTAATATCGCCCGTTACAACCATTTTGGAATTAAAGCCGAGACGGGTCAAAAACATCTTCATTTGCTCGGTCGTCGTATTTTGGGCTTCGTCCAAAATGATGAAGCTGTCATCCAGAGTACGTCCTCTCATATAGGCGAGCGGCGCAACCTCTATGTCGCCCCTTTCCTGATGCTTTTGGAAATTTTCGGCTCCGAGCATATCAAAAAGAGCATCATAGAGAGGTCTGAGATACGGATCAACCTTGGACTGCAAATCACCCGGCAAAAATCCGAGCTTTTCGCCCGCCTCAACCGCAGGTCTTGTGAGAATTATTCTGTTTATCTCTTTCGCGCGAAACGCCGTAACCGCCATAGCCACCGCAAGATAGGTTTTACCCGTACCGGCAGGGCCTACGCCGAGAGTTACGGTGTTTTTTCTTATGGTTTCGATATATTTTTTTTGTCCGAGAGTTTTGGGTTTAACGGGCTTGCCCTTTGACGTTATGCAAACGCAATCCGCCGCCATCTGCTCAAGCTTGTCCTCATTTCCCTCATTTACAAGGGAGAGAACATACCGAACATTTTGATCGCTGAGAGATTCTCCTCTGTTTATTAGAGTCAGCAATCCGTTAACCGCCCGAACGCCCTTTTGGACGTTTTCCGCATGCTCTCCGGCAACCTTCAATTCGGAACCTCTGCTGACAACGGAAACGGAGAACTCATTTTCAATCATTCTTACATTCTCATCAAAGCTGCCGAAAAGGCTCACCGCCTGTTCCATACGGTCAACGTTTATTATCTGTTCAAACATACAAAACCTCCTCCCGAAAAACTCTTTATAGAGTATATCATAACATTTCGGAAAAGTCACTATTTTTATCGAGTTTTTGAAAAATTTTTTATATATTTTCGAGTGCGCAAAATTTTAAAATATTATATTCCAAATTAATATTGACTTTTTCTTTAAAAAATAATAAGATGATATTCGTATAATTATAATCTGTTTCAACCGTTCGATATACGGAGGTCGAAAAAATATGCTTGATACGGTATTGAAAACAGCGCGGTGGTCACTGCCGTTCCTTGCCGTAGCCGTGCTTGCACTTTGCCTGTCGGCACTGCTTAAGCGGCGTGCCCCTTCGCTCGGAAAAGCAAGGCTCATTAACACCGCAAACGGAGATTCGTTTAAGCTTGTCAGCCGTGAAACTTCCATAGGCAGACACAAAAACTGCGACATCGTGTTGAATTACTCTACCGTTTCAAGACAGCACGCCGTTATAGTTTGCGCCAAAGGCGGTTGGTATATAACAGGAATAAAGTCCGACAGCGAAGTGCTTGTAAACGGCAAAAACGCAAGCAAGAAAGAATTTCTTAAAACGGGAGACAAAATAGTTCTCGGAGGCATTACTCTTATATTTGAAAATAAGTAGGTTTTACAATGAAAACAACAGTTTTAGATAACGGTCTGCGTATCGTTTCGGAAAGGAACGTGCACGCCAGAACCTGCTCGTTCGGAGCATGGGTCGCAAGCGGTTCGGCATATGAAACACCCGAAACCGCAGGAGTATCGCACTTCATCGAACATATGCTTTTCAGAGGCACTCTGAACCGTTCCGCTCTTGACATTGCGGAGCAGATGGATGAAATCGGCGGCATAATAAACGCTTACACGGCAAAAGAGTTGACCTGCTTTTACGCAACGACTCTGCCGGTTCACGCCGAAAGAGCCCTCGACATCATCTGTGACATGCTCACTCATCCACGCTTTGCGCCCGAGGATATTGAACTCGAAAAGGGCGTTATCAAGGAAGAAATCGCCATGTACGAGGACAGCCCCGAGGACCTTTGTGCGGATAAATATTATGAGAATGTTTGGAAAGGCAGTATGCTTGCAAGCAACATTCTCGGCACGGTACAAACCGTGGAAGCGGTAACCGCAGAATCTCTCCGAGCGCACATGGAGCGTTTTTTTGTTCCGGAGAGAACCGTTTTCAGCTTCAGCGGAAATTTTGATGAAAACGGTATGATTGAGCGTTGCCGCAAATATTTCGGCAACGCAAAGAATACAGGCTTCCCGATTGAAAAAGTCGGCGCGGAATATCACCCCGAAATCACCGTAACAGAAAAGGATTTTATGCAAAATCAGCTTATTCTCGGTTTTAACGGCATACCGTTGTACGATGAACACCGCTACACGGCAATGCTTGCTTCTTCGATTCTCGGCTCCGCCTCCTCTTCAAGACTGTTCCAACGGCTTCGCGAGGAATTGGGTCTTGTGTATTCGGCGGACAGTGCAAATGTTTCGCATCTTGCCGCGGGTCTGTTCATAATCTGCATGGGACTTTCGGAAAAATCGGAGGAAAAGGCAATACGCGAAACGCTGAAAATAATCAACGAATTTCCCGACACCGTTACCGAGCGCGAACTTGCAAGAGCAAAAGAGCAAACCGTTTCGGGCTTTGTTATGGGGCTTGAAAGCACTTCGTCGGTTGCTTCGAGGAACGGCAGAAACACCCTGCTTTTCGGCTCGGTCGCTTCCGAGGATGAAATAATCCGCCGCATAAGAGCCGTAACGCTCGATGAGCTGAAGAATTTTTCAAGAAAAATATTGAATCCGGCAAGCATTTCGCTTTGCGCGGCAGGAAAAGTCAAAAGCAAAAAGAAATACCAAGAGTTTTTATCGGAATGAGGGTACAATCATGATAGATGCAAAAAACGTGAAAAGAATCGTATTCAAAGTCGGCACTTCTTCGCTTACATATGATACGGGAAAAATAAATCTACGCCGTATGTCAACGCTCGCGCGGGTGCTCAGTGACCTTAAAAACAGCGGCAAGGAGGTAGTGCTCGTTACATCGGGTGCAATCGGAGTGGGTGTAGGAAAGCTCGGTCTTCCCGAAAGACCGCACGACACGCCGGGCAGACAAGCCGCGGCAACCGTCGGTCAATGTGAGTTAATGTTTATATATGATAAATTTTTCAGCGAATTCGGCAATACCATAGGTCAGCTTCTCGTTACAAGAGACGATTTTGAAAATGAGGAAAGACGCGGAAATTTGCACAACAGCTTCATGAAGTTGTTTGAATACGGAGCTATCCCTATAGTAAACGAAAACGACAGCGTTGCCGTTGAAGAAATAGTTTTCGGCGATAACGACAGTCTTTCCGCTCATGTCGCAAAGCTCGTTGAAGCGGATACTCTTGTGATTCTCACCGACATAGACGGTCTGTTCAGTGCAAATCCGAGAGAGGACGAAACCGCAAGTCTCATATGCTCGGTTGACAGAATCACGGATGACATTCTTGCTCTTGCCGGCGGAACGGGAACCTCTCGCGGCACGGGCGGTATGGTCACAAAGCTTCACGCCGCACAAATAGCAACCGAAGCCGGAATAGACACAATCGTTATGAGCGGCTCGGACCCCGAGGATATTTACAAGCTCCTTGACGGCAGACAGATAGGTACGCATTTCAAAGCTCAGAGGTGAACAAAATGACAGATATGATAAATATAGGCAAACGTTCAAAGGAAGCTCAACGCATTCTTGCTTCACAAAACTCTTCGATTACGGACAAGGCTCTTTCGGCAATAGCCGATGCACTTGAAGCGGATTCATCATATATTCTCAACGCCAATGCCGTTGACATTAAAGAGGGCAGAGAAAGCGGTATGAGCGAAGCGTTCATTGACCGTCTTACCCTTACACAGGCGAGAATAGAGGGCATGGCGCAAGGACTTCGCTCCCTTGCCGCCGCCGAAAGTCCCGTCGGCAAGGTGCTTTGGGGAGAAAAAAGGCCGAACGGCTTAAAAATAGAAAAGATAACCGTTCCGATAGGCGTTATCGCCGTTATATTCGAAGCCCGTCCGAACGTGACTGCCGATGCTGCGGCAATTTGCCTTAAAGCGGGCAATTCGGTCATTCTTAAGGGCGGTAAGGAAGCAATAAATTCAAACAAAGCAATAACGGAAGTAATGCGCCGCGCTCTCTTAACTTCGGGGCTTCCCGAGGACTGCATAATTCTTGTCGAAAGTGCTTCGAGACAGGCAACCGCCGAGCTCATGAAGCTCAACGGATATGTTGACCTGCTTATTCCCAGAGGCGGTGCGGGACTTATTCGTTCCGTTGTGGAAAACGCAACCGTCCCCGTCATCGAAACAGGTGTCGGCAATTGTCACATATATGTTGACCGCACGGCGGATATCGAAAAAGCCGCCGACATAATCGTTAACGCCAAAACCTCGAGAGTGTCCGTGTGCAACGCCTGCGAAAGTCTCGTTATCCACAAGGACATTGCCGAAACAGCCCTGCTTGTTATCGGGGAAAGGCTTGCCGAAAAGGGCGTTGAAATTCGCGGCGACGAGGTGGTTTGCGAAATTCTGCCCTATGCAAAGCCCGCAGGCAAGGACGATTGGGGTAAGGAATACCTTGATTTCATTATAAGCGTTAAGATTGTTTCGGATATAAACGAAGCGGTGAATCATATTGCAAAATACGGCACAGGTCACAGCGAAGCGATAATCACCGAGGATTATTCCGCCGCCGAAATATTCACAAACCAAATTGATGCGGCGGCTGTATATGTAAACGCATCCACAAGGTTTACCGACGGCGGAGAATTCGGCTTCGGTGCGGAAATAGGCATCTCTACCCAAAAGCTTCACGCCAGAGGTCCTCTCGGAGTGGCGCAGATGGTAAGTGAAAAATACATTGTCCGAGGCAACGGTCAGATAAGATAATTCGGAGGTCAGTATGGCAAAAAGTAAGAAAAGAACCAAGAAGGCTTCGTTCATCATCGGTGTTATCGCTTTGACTCTTGCGGTCATCGGCGCGTTTTCGGTTATCAAATTTTCCGTAAATTCAATAAAAGAGTTGTCCGACCAAACCGAAAAAAAGCATGAATACGAGAGTCTGCTCACTCCCGTTGTCATGTTCGACCCCGACCCGTTTGACGACCTTACGCAAGCTGACGTTTCACAGCTTCTCAACAGTGCTGTTTGGGCTTTGCTTATGAATGAAAACGGAGCGGACAAATATCCATATTCCGAAGGCGAAAAGGTGGGAATCATCGTTCCCCAAGCCGATATCGAAAACTATTTTGTAAGTCTTTTCGGAACGGAAATAGATATAGCCTCTATGCATTCGGGCATAGACATGAGCGAATACGACATAACATACGATGCCGCATTGAAAAGCTATATTCTTCCCATTACGGGCGTTGAATCCGCCTATACGCCTAAGGTATACGAAATCGAAAAAAAAGGCAGTTCGGTCATTCTTTCGGTCGGATATATCGGAAACAAGGCATGGGTTCAGATAGCCGACGGCGAATATACTGCGCCCGAACCTGACAAATACATGAAAATAACTCTGCGTGAACGCGGAAACGGAATGTATATTTCATCCATTCAATCCGTTGACGGTCAAGAAGTTGTCGGCAGCACCTCGGCTCACACAACAAGGCCTCCCGAAACAGAGACACTCTCAACAACGTCGGCGACCGTACTCGCAACGGCGGCTGTCGAGGTCACGGACGAAAGCGGAGAAACGGTAACGAACGAAAACGGCGAAGCGGTAACCGAATATGTCGCCGTTACTTCCGAAGCCGCAACGCAGAAGAGCACCTCGGAGCAGAAAAACGAAACGGAGTAATTTTTCTCAGGAGAAAAACATGAATCTTTTTGATAAAAATTCAAAAGCACTCGAATTTGACAAAGTGCTTGAAAAGCTGGCTGAGTTCACTTGCTGTGAGGATGCGCGCGAAAACGCCTTGAATTTGAAGCCCGAAAGCAATCTTGATTCCGCAAGGGCTTTGCTCAATCAAACCTCCGATGCTTATATGTTGCTTGCACGCTTCGGCGGGCCCTCTTTCGGCGGTCTTAAAAACGTAAACAACGCTCTCAGCCGCGCAAACGCAGGCAGTGTTTTAAACACAAAGGAGTTGCTTGACATTGCGGGAGTGCTCAGAGTTATCCGCACTCTTTCTCAGTGGCGAGCTTCAAATGCGGGTGTGCAGTGCGTACTTGACCCGCTTTTCAACGCTTTACAGCCTAATAAATATCTTGAAAATGCGATTTTCAATGCAATTGTCAGTGAGGAGGAAATTTCGGATAACGCCTCCCCCGCTCTTGCCGACATTCGCAAGAAAATCCGTGTTCAAGAATCAAAAGTAAGAGAACAGCTTGATAAATTCACCCGTTCTCAGACAAATTCAAAATATCTTCAGGAAAACATAATCACACAGCGTAACGGCAGATATGTTGTTCCCGTTAAGAATGAATACAGAGGCGAAATCGCGGGCCTTGTTCACGACACCTCCTCAAGCGGTGCGACAGTATTTATCGAGCCGATGGCGGTAGTTGAAGCGAACAACGAAATCCGTGTCCTTCAAGCCAAAGAGCGAGAAGAAATCGAACGTATTTTGTATGAGCTTTCGGCTCAGGCCGGTGATTTCTCGCAAAGCATCAAAAACAGCTACGAATGCGCTCTTGAGCTGAATCTCATTTTTGCAAAAGCGCAGTATGCTTATAAAATCAAGGCAATGCCTCCGATACTAAACGACAGCGGAATAATCAATCTCCGTGCGGCAAGGCATCCTCTCATCGAGCCGCAAAAGGTTGTGCCCGTTGACATCATGCTCGGCAAAGACTTTGATACGCTCGTTATTACAGGACCCAATACCGGCGGTAAAACCGTTTCAATTAAAACGCTGGGCTTACTCTCTATGATGGCAATGTGCGGACTCATGATTCCCGCCGGAGACCGCAGT
>CAYNUD010000053.1:0-10033 GCA_964400315.1 uncultured Clostridium sp.
GCTAACGGCCGCCGAGGGTGACCTTAGGGAAAGTGCAACAGAGATATACCGCTTGCTTTTGCAAGTAAGGGTGGAAAGGCGAGGTAAGAGCTCACCGGCGTGCGGGAGACCGTACGGCCATGTAAACCCTATCCGAAGCAACACCGACAGGAGGAGGACTAAGTGTCCGGCGCTTGCTCAGCGATACTCCGACGGGTGGCTGAAGCCGTACAGCAATGTGCGGCGTAGACAGATGATTGCCTTAAATGACAAAACTCGGCTTACAGGTCCTCTCGTCACGCTGAAATTCTTATAGCCGTAACAATCGGGTCACAAAAAAGGAAATGATTATGAGCGAGCTGACCGAAATAACCTGTACGGTTGAATACATCACCTTCTTTAACGAGGAAAACGGATACACCGTCCTTGAATTCTCAAGCGGCGGTGAGCTTTATACTGCCGCAGGCAATACAGGCACGCTGTATTGCGGAGAAAAGGTCACTCTTAAAGGAAACTGGACGGTTCACTCGACGTTCGGAAAGCAGTTTAAGGTGGAAAGTTGCCGCCGAGAAACACCGAAAACGGCAAGCGAAATGCTTTCATATCTTTCGTCCGGAATGATAAAGGGCGTTAAAGAAAAAACCGCAAGTAAAATCGTTGAACGCTTCGGCGAAGAAACATTTTACATCATCGAGCATTTTCCAGACAGGATAGCGGAAATTAAGGGTATTTCAAAAGATAAAGCAAGAGAGATTTCCCGTGAATTTATCCGTACCGCCGCAGAAAGAGAAGCCTTGATAGCCCTTGAAAAATACGGAATGACGGCAACCGAGAGCCTAAAAACGTACAAGATTTTCGGCCCGCGCTCAGTGGAAACAATAGAGCGAAATCCGTACATGCTTTGCAATGAGGGAATAGGCGTCAGTTTCGAAAAAGCAAGTAATATTGCTCAAAAGCTTCCCGTACCGCCTGCACCGGAGAACCGGATTGATGCGGGCATAATTCACGTTGTACGGCATAATCTGCTGAACGGTCATACTTGCTTGCCGAGAGAAAAGCTGATTGATCCTTGCAGGTCGCTTCTCGGCTGTACGAGTGACGATATAGAAATGCGAATAGACAAGCTTACGGAAAACAAATTTCTGATTTCACACAATTTGTCGGGCAGAGAATTTATTTTTATGCCCGAGATATATAAAGCCGAACGTAGTGCCGCCGAAGCGGTGCTGTTTATGAAACGCTTTGCTCCCAAATGTAACATAGCGATTGACGAGCAGATATCTAAAGCCGAGCTTATAAGCGGCGTATGCTACAATGATTTACAGAAAAAAGCAATAAAGCTTGCCGTGGAAAAGGGCATGCTGATTTTGACCGGCGGACCCGGTACGGGAAAAACCACTACGCTGAGAGGAATATTAAAGGTTTTCGAGAGTATGGGGCTTGAAGTGGCACTCGCCGCGCCGACCGGCAGAGCCGCAAAAAGGATGAGCGAACTTACGGGCAGAGAGGCACAGACCGTTCACCGTCTTTTGGAGGTGGAATGGGATAAAAACGACAAACCCGTGTTTCGCCGTAACAGGAGAAATCCTTTGAGCGTGGGAGCGGTCATAATAGATGAGCTTTCCATGGTTGATATTTCTCTTTTTTCAAGCTTGCTTGAAGCTTTGCCGATAGGTTGTCGGTTTGTGATGGTAGGCGATTCCGACCAGCTCCCGCCGGTCGGAGCCGGAAATGTTTTGCACGATTTGATAAGCTCCAAGGCACTGCCTGTGGTTGAACTAAACGAGGTTTTTCGACAGGCAATGGAGAGCCTAATAATTACAAATGCTCATAAAATAGTTGCGGGAGAAATGCCGGAGCTTGATTGCAAAAACAAGGATTTCTTCTTCATAGAAAGATACACACAGCCGCAGACCGCAAAAACAACGGTGGAGCTGTGTGCGTTGAGACTTCCCAAGGCATACGGTTATTCGCCTTTAGAGGATATACAGGTGCTTTGTCCGTCAAGAAAAGGCGATGAGGGCACGGTTAATCTCAATAGGCTGCTCCAAGAGAGCATAAATCCGCCTGCAAAGCATAAGAAAGAACACAATTTCGGACAACGGATTTTTCGTGTCGGCGACAAGTTGATGCAGACAAAAAACAACTATAATATAGTATGGAACAGTCCCGAAAAAGACGGCATGGGAGTTTTTAACGGCGATATAGGGAAGCTCGAAAAAATAGACGAAAGCTCGCATGTACTCTATGTCCGTTATGATGACAGAATTGCCGAATATCCGTTTGAATCCGCCTCGGAGCTTGAACATGCCTATGCTGTTACCGTTCACAAGAGTCAGGGAAACGAATTTTCCGCAGTTGTAATGCCTGTCACGTCTGTAATGAATCAGCTTGCGTACAGAAACTTGCTGTATACGGCGGTTACGAGGGCAAAAATGCTTATGATTCTTGTGGGAACAAGACAGAGCATAGAAAAAATGGTTGCAAATAACAGTAAGGCAAAAAGATATTCCGCACTTAAAAATTTTATAATGCTGGGTGATGACGGGTGAAAAAGCTCTTTGAATTGCCCCTGCTTGCGGTTTTTCCGAGAAGATGCGCTTATTGCGGTAAGCCGGTATCTTCCGACAGACCGTCCTGCAAGACCTGCGAAGCTCGACTTCCGAGAATTGAGGGCAAGGTGTGCCGGCGGTGCGGCAGAGAAGAAAAATACTGTTCCTGCCATGGTGCAACATATTATAACGGATTGGCGGCACCGTTCTACTTTGAGGGCTGTGTACGTAACGGAATACATATTTTCAAATTCAGACGCAATCCGAAAAGCGCGTCGGCGTTCGGAGAAGAAGCGGCACGAACGGTAAAGGAACGCTTTTCGGGAAAGAAATTCGACTTGTTAATCTCTGTTCCGCTTACGGAGAAACGCCTTAGGGAAAGGGGCTATGATCAATGCGCTCTGGTAGCAAAGGAAATATCCGACAGAACCGGCATACCGTTTGTCCCCGAGGTTCTCAAAAAAATATATGATACCGATAAGCAACACGGCTTAAGCTATTATCTGAGAAAAGGTAACCTGACAGGCGCTTTCGATATTGAAAACCGTAAGCTTGTCGAGAATAAAACGGTGCTTTTGTGTGATGATATATCGACCTCGGGCGAAACGCTGGATGAGTGCGCAAAAATGCTTTGGCTATGCGGCGCAAAGGAAGTGTACTGTATAGCGATAGCTCTTACAAAACTGAGAAAAAAGAAAAAATAAACTATGAAAGGCGGTGATACCGTGCTCGGAGTTAATATCGGAATAGACCTCGGAACCACCTCGATAGTCATATATATCGAAGGTAAGGGGATAGTCCTTGCCGAGCCGTCGGTAGCCGCTTATGATACAGTCAGCGGCAGATTGCTGGCAGTCGGTAAAAAAGCATATGAGATGATAGGCCGGAATCCGGATACCATACGCATTGTAAAGCCGATGAAACACGGAGTAGTGTCCGATTTTACGGCAACAAAGCATATATTGAGATATTTCCTTTCGAAGATATGTAAAAATATGGTGTTTAAGCCTAATGTTGTGGTATGCGTGCCGTCAATGGTAACGAGCCTTGAAAAGCGTACCATTCTTGACCTTATAACGGCGGCGGGAGCGGCAAAGGCATGCCTTATCGAAGAACCGCTTGCGGCGGCGCTCGGTGCAGGGCTCAAAAGTGACAGACCGATGGGTGCAATGGTTGTCGATATCGGCGGCGGTACTACGGATGTTGCGGTTATCACTATGGGCTGTATTTCCGTGTCGGATTCCGTAAAGGTTGCGGGAAACGCTTTTGATGAAGCGATAATGAGGCAAATCAGGCGTGAGCGTGATGTTATTATCGGAGAACGCACTGCCGAATTTATCAAAAAGCAAATCGGATGTTCTTATCTTCGAAATGCCGAACTCGGCTTGACAGTCAAAGGCAAGCACTTTATAACAAGTATGCCAGTCAGTATTGATGTCAGCTCTACCGAGGTTTATCTCGCAATGCGTCCTCAGCTTGAAATAATCAGCGAAACGGTACGTTCGGTGCTGGAACTTACACCGCCCGAGCTTTCGGCGGATATCTCCGATTCAGGGATATATATTACCGGAGGCGGCGCATTGCTTCACGGCATAGATAAAATGCTGAGAGATAAAACGGGAGTTAAAACCGTTATCGCAAAAGACCCTCTCAATTGCGTGGCATTGGGTACGGGCGAGGCTCTTTCACACATAGATATTTTGAGTCAAAACGGCTATGTTTTCAAAGCGAGAGACGAAATAGGCGGTCTTAACGCCGATTCAACCGAATAAAACTTTCAAAACCGTCCAAGAATGTTATCACAACATAAAAGGACGGTTTGTTTTATGAAGAAAAGAAGCATAATTGAAATTTCCGTTGCCGTTGCTCTTGTTGCGGCGGTATTTGTTTCGTCGGCGGGATTCGGCAAGGCCTGCGAAAGGGTGAGGGGAGAGGTTGTGAGACTTCATATTCTTGCAAATTCCGACAGTGAGGATGATCAGCGTGTCAAGCTCCTTGTTCGCGATGCATTACTCGAACAGGGCGGTGAGCTGTTTTCGGGAGAGGTTAAAAAGGAGAATGCGGAAAAATGCCTTTCCGAAAATGCGGATAAGCTTAAGCAAACCGCACTGACCGTTTTGCGCGATAACGGCTTTGATTACGGTGTTGATATCTGTCTTGTCGAAGAGTATTTCACAACCCGTACCTATGAGGATTTTACGCTTCCGGCAGGACGTTATACCGCAATAAAGGTGCTTCTCGGAAACGCAAGGGGACACAATTGGTGGTGTGTGATGTTTCCGCCGCTGTGTTTGCCTGCGGCGAGCGAAAAAGCCGAGCTTGATACCGTGATAGGCGAGGACGGAGCGCGTATTATCGAAAGCGGTTCAAAGTATGAGATTCGTTTTAAGATTGTGGAAATTATAGAATCGCTGAAAGAAAAGTTCAGAGCCGATTAATAATTTTGACTTACTTGACGGGGAGTAAAAGCAACACCGCCGAGTCGAGAGATAACTGTAAGTTTGGGAGAAACGACACTTGAATACAGCTTTTTGTTGTTAGCGCAAGCGGAACATCAAAACTGCATTCGGGTGTCTTTTTGTTTACTAAAATGATAGTAATTCTCAAATTACTATTGACTTTTCGATACTGTTGTGTATAATAAATTGATAGTAATTCTCAAATTTGAGGAGTAAGACAATGAAAACATATAATACGCATCAGCGGGTAATGCTTGTTGATTTTTTACGCAGCAATCAAGATAAATCGTTCCGAATAGAGGAGCTTGTTGCCGCTATCGGTTCGGATGAAATAAGCAAAAGCACGGCATACCGCCTTATGACAAAGCTTGTTGAGGACGGTGTGGTTCACCGCACCGTAAAAGGAAACAGCCGCAGCTTTGTTTACCAATATATAAGTGACGGAAAATGCGACGGTCATCTGCATATGAAGTGTACCGATTGCGGTAAAGTGTATCACCTTGACAGCAACGTCAGCACGGTAATACAAAACGATATCAAATCCGGTACCGGATTTGAGGTGGACAGTCATACCGTTTTGCTCGGGAAATGCGGCAAATGCAGTAAATAAACAACGGAGGCTATTGATGTTTAAGAAAATAATTTCACTTATAACGGCAATAACGGCAATGACGGTTGTATTGTGCTCATGCGAAAATCAACCTGTCAAAAGTGATGGACTGAGCATTGTTTGTACCGCCTTTCCCCAATACGATTTCGCCAAAAATATACTCGGCAGTGACGAGGGCTTAACGCTTTTGCTTGACGGCAAGGAGGATTTTCACAGCTATGAGCCGAACGCCTCCGATATAATTGCGATAAGCTCTGCGGATTTGCTTGTCTGTATCGGGAACGATTCCGAAAAATGGATAGAAAAAACCGTTGCCGCCGCTTCATCGGATTCACTGCGGATTTTTGCGATAACGGATGCCGTCAACGTTCTTGAAGAAGAAACCGTTGAGGGAATGCAAGCCGACGGGCGCGATGAGCACGAATCGGAGCTTGATGAGCATGTTTGGCTTTCGCTTCGCAACGCCGTGAAAATTACCGAACGTCTTTGTGAGGAGATATGCGCCGTTGATTCTGAAAATGCCGATAAATACAGAATAAATGCGGCCGAATACATTGAAAAGCTCAATTCGCTTGATGAAGAATATACGTCGGTGATGTCAAATGCCGTCAGAAAAACCGTCATCGTTGCCGACCGTTTCCCGTTCAGATATCTTACAGAGGATTACGGACTTGAATACTACGCCGCTTTCTCGGGATGCTCCGCGGAAACCGAGGCGAGCTTTGAAACAATGGCAACTCTTATAAACAAAACGAAAGAAAACGAAGTGCCGTACATTTTCATTATTGACGGTTCGGACGGTTCCATTGCCAAAGCTGTGGAAAAGGCTACGGATGCGGGTATACTTGTTCTCGATTCGTGTCAATCCGTCGGAGCGGATGAAATAGAGAACGGTAAAAATTATCTTGATGCAATGCGTAATAATCTCTCGGCTCTCAAGGAGGCGCTTTATTGATGGCACTTATAAAATGTGACGGCGTTTCCCTCGGCTATGAGGGCAAGGCGGTAGTGTCGGAGTTGAGCTTCAAGGTGTTTGAGGGCGATTATCTTTGCATAGTTGGTGAAAACGGCTCAGGAAAAAGCACTCTGATGAAAGCTTTACTCGGACACAAAAATATTATCAAGGGCAAGATAGAATTCGGAGACGGACTCAAGCAAAGACAAATAGGCTATCTTCCTCAGCAAACGGAAATTCAAAGAGATTTTCCGGCTTCGGTGTCTGAAATCATATTGTCAGGCTGTCTTGCTTCGGTTGGGTTCCGCCCGTTTTACGGAAAAGCGCAACGTGAAAAGGCGGCGTATTGGAGCGAAAAGCTCGGGATAACCGAAATATCGTCGAGGTGCTACCGTGAGCTGTCGGGCGGTCAGCAACAACGAGTTCTGCTTGCAAGGGCTTTGTGTGCGGCAGATAAGCTTCTTGTTTTGGACGAGCCCGTTGCGGGACTTGATCCGATTGTGACACAAGAGCTCTACCGTATAATTAAAGAGGTAAACGACGGCGGAATGACGGTCATAATGGTATCGCACGACCTCGACAGTGCTTCCGTATATGCAACGCACATTCTTCATATCGGACACAAACCGCTTTTCTTCGGAACTCGTGACGAATACGCTGTGAGTGATATCGGAAAAAGATTTTTATCGGTCGGAGGTGATGCGCAATGAATACTCTCCAAACTTATCTTGCGTATCCCTTTGTTCGTTACGCTCTTGTTGCGGGCGTGCTGATTTCACTTTGCGCCGCTTTGCTCGGCGTAAGTCTTGTGCTTAAACGGTATTCCATGATAGGAGACGGTCTGTCTCATGTCGCTTTCGGCGCTATGTCCGTAGCTGCCGTTTTAAGTCTTGCTCCCATGACGGTTGCAATACCCGTTACAGTAGTTTCAGCCGTTATTCTGCTCGGAATTAACACAAACGGAAAAATCAAAGGCGATGCCGCAATTGCTATGATTTCAGTAGGCGCGCTTGCTCTCGGATATTTGCTTTTGAACATATTTAACACATCTTCCAATGTCAGCGGCGATGTTTGTTCAACACTTTTCGGCTCTACTTCCATACTTACTCTCTCTCTTACCGACGTTTGGTTATGTGTCGGTCTTGCCGTTGCGGTAATAATGGTGTTTATGATATTTTATCATCGAATTTTCGCAATCACATTTGATGAAGATTTTGCCCGTGCCACAGGGATAAATGTCAAGGCGTACAACATCCTTATTGCGGTAATAACCGCTGTTGTTATAGTGCTTGCTATGAATCTTGTGGGCGCTTTGTTGATATCGGCACTCATAATTTTTCCGGCGCTGTCCGCTATGAGGGTTTTTAAAAGCTTTAAGGCCGTTATAATCAGTGCAGCCGTTATTTCCGTGGTGTGCTCCGTTTTCGGAATTTTTGCATCCGTGATTTTCGGAACACCGGTCGGCTCAACGGTTGTTGCCGCCGACATCGCGGCGTTCGCTGTGTTTTGTGTCATAGGAAGAATTAAAAATTAGTCTAAGGAGTGCCGCCATGGCACTCTTTTGCGTTATGCACAAAAATTTTCCTCTGAAAAGCCGTGATTTTTTCGCATTCGTCATTGCGTATTTTATCAAAACTATTGACCGAAAAAGTCGGAAATGCTATAATTTATTCGTTCCGATTAAGTAATTTGAGGTTATCGGAACAATCCCGCACACACTTATATGAAGGGGTCTTTTACATGGAAAGAAAAGTAGGCACCGTTTCACGGGGCATTCGCTGCCCGATTATCCGTCAGGGCGACGAATTGGCAAAAATTGTTTGTGACAGCGTCATTGATGCGGCAAAGTCCGAGGGCTTTGAACTGCATGACAGAGATGTTGTCGCCGTAACCGAATCAATCGTTGCGAGAAGCCAGGGCAACTACGCAAGCGTTGAAGCCATTGCTCAAGATGTCAAAGAGAAGCTTGGCGGCGAAACTGTAGGCGTAATTTTCCCCATTCTTTCAAGAAACCGCTTTGCAATTTGTCTTAAGGGCATAGCAATGGGCGCAAAGAAAATTGTTCTCATGCTCAGCTATCCGAGCGATGAGGTGGGCAACCATCTTCTCACTCTTGACCAGCTTGACGAAGCGGGTGTCAATCCCTACAGCGATGTGCTCACCCTTTCAAAGTACCGTGAGCTTTTCGGCGAAAACAAGCACGAATTCACCGGCGTTGACTATGTTGAATACTATGCCGACATTATCCGCAGTGCAGGCGCCGAGGTTGAAATTATCTTCGCAAATCAGGCAAAGAGCATTCTCGAATACACCGACTGCGTTCTCACCTGTGATATTCACACGAGAGCCAGAACAAAGCGTATTCTCAAAGCCGCAGGTGCCAAGGTTGTATGCGGTCTTGACGATATACTTACCTCTTCGGTTAACGGAAGCGGTTGCAACGAAAAATTCGGCCTGCTCGGTTCCAACAAATCAACCGAAGATACAATAAAGCTTTTCCCCAAGGACTGCACCGATTTCGTTAAAGAAACTCAGCGCCTTATCGCCGAAGCCTCTGGCAAAAAGGTCGAGGTTATGGTATACGGCGACGGCGCATTCAAAGACCCTCAGGGCAAAATTTGGGAGCTTGCAGACCCCTGCGTTTCTCCCGCATATACCGACGGCCTTAAGGGTACTCCCAACGAGCTCAAGCTTAAGTATCTTGCCGACAATGACTTCAAGGATTTGAACGGTGATGAGCTTAAAGCGGCAATTTCCAAGAAAATCGAAGCAAAGGACGGCAGCAGCCTTGTAGGTAACATGGCGGCTCAGGGCACTACGCCCCGCCAGTTCACAGACCTTATCGGTTCTCTGTGCGACTTGACCAGCGGTTCGGGCGACAAGGGTACTCCCGTGGTTCTTGTTCAGGGCTATTTCGATAACTATACAAATTGATTAAGGAACGGAGGATGTAAAATGAACAGCAATGTAAGACCCGAATCAATGCAGCGCATCAATACTCCCGAGCTTGCAAAAGCTTTTATTGATGAGCAAATTTCGGAAATCAGAGCACAAGTCGGTGACAAAAAGGTTCTCCTCGCTCTTTCGGGCGGTGTTGACTCTTCCGTTGTTGCGGCTCTCCTTATAAAGGCAATCGGAAAACAGCTTGTTTGCGTTCACGTTAATCACGGACTTATGCGTAAGGGCGAAAGCGAGCAGGTTATTGAGGTTTTCCGCAATCAGCTCGATGCAAACCTTATTTATATTGATGCCACCGACCGTTTTCTTGACCTGCTTGCAGGCGTAAGCGAACCCGAGAAAAAGCGCAAAATCATCGGCGGTGAATTTATAAAAGTATTTGATGAGGAAGCAAGTAAGCTCGACGGCATTTCTTTCCTTGCACAAGGTACGATTTATCCCGATATTCTTGAATCGGACGGCGTAAAAGCACATCACAATGTCGGCGGACTGCCGGATGATATGGCAATGGAGCTTGTTG
>CAYNUD010000054.1:0-9964 GCA_964400315.1 uncultured Clostridium sp.
CGGTGCCGCAGCAAGACCTTTTGAAACTCATTTCAATGCTCTCGATGAGGATTTCAAACTCCGTATTTCGCTTGAACTTTACTTGAAGCGTCTTATCGTCGGCGGTCTTGAGCGTGTATACGAAATCGGCAGAGTGTTCCGTAACGAGGGTCTGGACACCAGGCACAACCCGGAATTTACGCTGATGGAGCTGTACCAGGCATACACCGACTATAACGGAATGATGGATCTGACCGAAAGGCTTTACAGACACGTTGCCGAGGAAGTTTTGGGTACAACGAAAATCGTATACAACGGCATTGAAATGGAGCTCGGCAAGCCGTTTGAGCGGATAACTATGGTAGATGCCGTCAAAAAATATGCAGGAGTTGACTTCGGAGAAATAAAAACTCTTGACGAAGCACGCGCCGCAGCGGACAAGCATCACGTCGAATACGAACAACACCACAAAAAGGGAGATATTCTGAATTTGTTTTTCGAGGAATTTGCCGAGGAGCATTTGATACAGCCGACATTCGTTATGGATCATCCGGTTGAGATTTCTCCGCTGACAAAAAAGAAACCCGAAAATCCCGACTATGTGGAACGTTTTGAATTCTTTATGAACGGTTGGGAAATGGCGAATGCCTATTCGGAGCTTAACGACCCCATTGACCAGAGAGAACGTTTCAAGGCTCAGGAAATTCTCCTTTCAAAGGGTGATGAGGAAGCGAACACCACGGACGAAGACTTCCTTACGGCTCTCGAATACGGTATGCCTCCCACAGGCGGTATCGGCTACGGTATTGACAGACTTTGTATGCTTCTTACCGACTCGGCGGCAATCAGAGACGTTCTTCTTTTCCCGACAATGAAATCTCTCGGCGGCACGGAGGCTACCAAGGCTACCGCAAAAGCTCCTTCTACCGAGGAACCGACGGCCGAAGTCGCACCCGTTGAGGAGGTTATAGACTTCTCAAAGGTTAAAATCGAACCTCTTTTCGAGGACAGCGTTGATTTTGAAACTTTCAGCAAGTCGGATTTCCGAGCCGTTAAGGTCAAGGAATGCATCGCCGTTCCCAAAAGCAAGAAGCTCTTGCAGTTCACTCTTGACGACGGCACAGGTACGGACCGTACTATTCTCAGCGGAATCCACGCTTTCTACAAACCCGAAGAACTCGTCGGCAAAACCCTTATCGCAATCGTAAATCTTCCCCCGAGAGCGATGATGGGCATAAATTCCTGCGGTATGCTTTTGAGCGCCGTTCACGAAGAAGACGGTGAAGAAAAGCTCCACCTTCTTATGGTAGACAACCGCATTCCTGCCGGTGCCAAACTCTACTGATAATATGAAAATTTCAGTTGCCATTGCCGCTTATAACGGCGGCTCATATATCTCCGAACAGCTTGTCTCCATTTTGAGCGAGCTCGGAGAAAACGACGAAGTAATTATTTCGGACGACCTGCCTAACGGTAACACCTATCCGACGGTGCTTTCGTTTCTCGAAAGCGATCCGAGAGTAAAGTATTTCAAAGGTCCCCAAAAGGGCGTTATTTCAAATTTCGAAAATGCCCTCTGTCAATGTACCGGAGATGTAATTTTCCTCAGCGATCAAGACGATGTGTGGCTCAAAGGTAAGGTTCAAAAAGTAATGCGCGAAATCGAAAACGGAGCCGAGGTCGTTCTGCATGATGCAAGCGTGACGGATGCCCGACTTAATATTACCGAGCGTTCGTATTTCGCCGTTCACGGCTCCAACGCTTCTTTCGTAAAAAATCTTGTTAAAAATTCTTTTGTCGGCTGCTGCATGGCTTTCACCGCACAGGTAAAGCAGGATATTCTTCCTTTCCCCGAGGAGATACCGATGCATGACTGGTGGATAGCTCTTGTTGCAATGCTCAAACACCGCAAAATCGTTTTGCTTCCCGAACCGCTGATACTTTGGCGGCGACACGGCGACAACGTGACCGGCGGCACTACAACAGCTATACAAAAGCTCCTTTGGCGGCTCAGCCTTATAAAAGCACTGATAAAAAAATAATTTTCCAAAATGTGCCTTGGAAAGGAATCAACCAAATGAATAAAACCGTAACGGGTTGCATCGTTACCTACAACAACATTGCCACCATAGACAATGCCGTAGGCTCACTTCTCCGATGCACCGCAATACCGTTCCGTCTGTATGTTGTCGATAACGGCTCAACCGACGGCACGGTGGAACATATTGAGAAGAATTATCCGCAGGTCACCGTAATCAAAAGCGGCGGCAATCTCGGCTTCGGTGCAGGTCACAATCTTATAATGGACATGCTTGATTCCGACTATCACGCCATCATCAATCCCGATATAATCGTTAAGGATGATGTGATTGCCTCACTTGCCGATTATATGGAGAAAAATCCCGATATCGGGATGCTCTCTCCCGAAATCCGTTTTCCCGACGGCAGACTTCAAATTCTCGGTAAGAAAATCCCCGCTCTGCACTATCTCGTTGCAAGCAGACTCAGAAACGGCGACGAACCCGGTAAAACTCTGCGTGAATATGCCATGCTTGACCGTGACCTCTCAAAGCCTACGGATATCGAAAACGCAACAGGTTGTTTTATGTTTATCCGCACAGAGCTTTTCCGTGAAATCGGAGGCTTTGATAACCGCTACTTTATGTATTTTGAGGACTGCGATTTAACCCGCGAGGTCAATCTCAAAAGCCGCACCGTATATTTCCCCGATGCAACCGTATATCATGAATGGGGCAGAGAATCCAAAAAAAATTTCCGCCTCAAACTGATTCAGATAAGCTCCATGCTCCGTTACTATTCAAAATGGGGCTTTGCGAAATAAAGGAAAATTGCCATGAAAAAATATCTGGATAATTTCTACAAATATCGCTATCTGCTTTATGAGATAGTACGAAAAAACATAAAATTACAGTACCGTAATTCGGTACTCGGTATCTTCTGGACCTTTCTCCAACCGCTTCTGACAACACTTGTGCTTGTGGCGGTTTTTACAGGTCCCTTCGGCAGAAGCTCTCAGACGGTAAATTACCCTATTTATCTGCTTTGCGGCAGACTGCTGTATGAATTTTACACCCAGTCAACCAAGAGGGCAATGCGTTCCATACGCAACAGCGCCTCGGTTATTAAAAAGGTATATGTTCCGAAATACATTTATCCTCTTTCGAATGTCATTTCCAACTTCGTTACCTTTGCTATTTCCCTGCTTGTGCTGGTGTGCTTTATCGTGTATTTCTATTTCTTCTCCGATACGCCGCCGCACATAACAAGCTATGTTTTTCTTGTGTTTATACCGATATTCATTCTCCTTATTCTTTGCATGGGTGTGGGACTTATTCTTTCCACTCTTGAGGTATTCTTTAAGGACGTCGAATATCTTTATGAGGTTTTCTGCACGCTTCTTTTCTATATGACCCCGATTTTCTACGATATAGAAAGCCTCAAGGTTGGTAGCGGCGTAATCAAAATGGCTCTCATGGCGAACCCGCTGTATTCGATAACGGAAATGTTCCGCTGCTGTGTGCTTTACGGCAGAATGATAAGCATTAACCACCTGCTTTATTCTCTCGGCTTCTCCGTTTTGACTCTCATTATAGGACTTTTCGTGTTCTATAAAAAGCAGGATAAATTCATTCTCCATATTTGAGGAAAGGAAAAAGCTATGGGCAAACCCGCAATTGTAGTTGAGAACATGAGCGTTCTGTTCAATCTCAACAAAGAAAAGGTCGATAACCTCAAAGAATATTTTATAAAACTCGTGACGCACAAGCTCCACTTCACCGAATTTTGGGCGCTGAACGACATTTCTTTCACCGTGGAAAAGGGTGACAGAGTGGGCGTGCTCGGCTTCAACGGAGCGGGAAAATCAACGCTGTTAAAGGTCATCGCCGGTGTTCTCAAGCCCACAAAGGGAAGCGTCAAGGTTGACGGCATTATCGCTCCTATGCTGGAACTCGGTGCCGGCTTTGACATGAATTATTCCGGCAAAGAAAATATATTTCTCTACGGCGCAACCATGGGATATTCGAGAAAATTTATAGAAAGCAAATACGACCAAATCGTTGAATTTTCCGAGCTCGGCGACTTTATCGAGGTTCCCGTCAAAAACTATTCCTCGGGAATGAGAGCAAGGCTCGGCTTTGCAATAGCAACGGCGGTTGAACCGGAAATATTGATTCTCGATGAGGTCCTGTCCGTAGGCGACGCTAAATTCAGAAAAAAGAGCGAAGCGAAAATCCGTTCCATGTTCGATAAAGGAATAACCGTTCTTTTTGTTTCACACAGCGTTGAACAGGTGCTTAACATCTGTAACAAAGCAATAATTCTTGACCACGGCCGCATCATCGCAAGCGGTGATGCCGAAGAAATCTGCGCAAAATATAACGATATGGTTAAAAGCAGATAAGAAAGGGTGACAGAAATGGTAATTGCAGCTATATTCGCGGGCGGCGTAGGAAGCCGTATGGGAAACTCGGATACGCCGAAGCAATATCTTGAGCTCGGCTCGAAGCCCGTAATAATTCACACCATAGAAAAATTCTTCGTCAACGACAGAATTGACGAAATAATCGTCCTTTGCCCCAAAGCGTGGGTCGCACACACCAGAGACCTTGTTTCAAAATATCTCCCCGAGGGCAAAAAAATTACCGTCATCGCGGGCGGAGCAACAAGAAACGGTACTCTCGAAAACGCAATAGCTTATATCGAAGAAAACTGCGAAACAGATGAGAATACGATAATCGTAACTCACGATGCCGTTCGCCCGTTTCTTACCCACAGAATAATTTGCGAAAATGTCGATGCTGCCGAGAAATACGGCGCCTGCGATACCGTTATTCCCGCAACCGACACAATAGTTGAAAGTGAGAACGGCAATACGATAAGCTCTATTCCCGAGAGAAATAAAATGTATCAAGGTCAGACACCTCAATCCTTTAAGCTAAAGGAGTTGGAGCGTGTTCTTTCAAGTCTTACCGAAAACGAAAAGGCTATCTTAACCGATGCCTGCAAAATATTTTCCATAAAAAACAGACCCGTCCACATGGTAGACGGTGAAATATTCAACATCAAGATAACCTACCCGTACGACCTCAAGGTTGCGAAAACGCTTTTGAAAGGCAAGGACTGCGATGATTAACGCCGTTTACAGGCTTGTTGCACCGGGAATGATTGACATTGCCTGCACCGAGCCGGATTTGAAAAACAATGTACTTCTCCGCCCCGAATATCTTTCCATTTGTAAGGCGGATCAACGATATTATCTCGGTAACAGAAGCCGTGAGGCGCTAAAAGCAAAGCTGCCCATGGCGTTGATTCACGAATGCGTGGCAAGAGTTATGTTTGACCCGACGGGACACTTCAAAAAAGGAGACTTGGTCGTTCCCGTGCCGAATATCCCCACCGAACACGATGAGGTCATTGCCGAGAATTATCTGACGACAAGCCATTTTTGCTCAAGCGGCTACGACGGCTTTCTGCGTGATTATATTGATATGCCGTATGACCGTCTTGTTAAAGTGCCCGACGGACTTGATTTAAGAATAGCATCATTCACCGAGCTTATAAGCGTTGCCGTTCATGCGGTAAGCCGTTTTGAGAGATTTTCCCATTCACGCAAGAATTCCGTAGGCGTGTGGGGCGACGGCAACGTCGGATACATTACCGCTTTAATCTTAAAAGCTCTTTATCCGCAAACAAAGCTCTATATTTTCGGTACGGTTTACGAAAAACTGAATTATTTTGCTTTTGCGGACGGTGTCTATCATGTCGACCACATACCCGAAGGGCTTAAAATCGACCACGGATTTGAATGCGTCGGCGGTGAAGCTTCAAGATTTGCCATAGCTCAAATAATTGATATGATAAATCCCGAGGGCAGTATCGGCTTAATGGGCGTAAGTGAAAGCTTCATAGGTATAAACACCCGAATGGTTCTTGAAAAGGGTCTTGTCCTTTTCGGCTCAAGCAGAAGCGGAGTAGCCGATTTTGAACGCACATTGCAAATTCTTCACGACAACCCTAAAATTCCCGCATATCTCGAAAATATCATAGGCAGTGTTGTTGAAGTCCATTCGATACCCGACATTCACGCCGCATTTTCTCAGGATATAAGCCGTCATTTCGGCAAAACAGTTCTCAAATGGATGAAGTAAGGATGATGAGCATGAAGGTTTCGGTTGTTGTTCCCGCATACAACTGCGAAAAGCTTTTGTCCGAAACGGTCGAATGCCTGCTTACGCAAACCCTCGGAGACATTCAAATCATAATCGTTGACGACGGCTCGACGGATAATACCGGCGCCGTTGCCGATATATATGCCGTAAAGGACAACCGTATAAAGGTGCTCCATAAGCCGAACGGCGGCGTTTCTTCCGCCCGCAACTGCGGAATTGAACTTGCCGAAGGAAAATACACCGTGTTTCTTGATGCGGACGATCTTCTTGAAGCAAATGCGCTTGAAGAAATGTATAATGCCCTCGAAAGTACAAACGGCGATGTCGCAATTTGCCGCCTTACCCGCTTCGGATTCGGCGGTACGGAATACAATCCGAATGCGGATTCGCTTGCGAAAGAGAAATCCATTGACCCGTTTGATAAACGTTTGCTTTGGAATTTTCTTATCGGCAACAAGTGCTTTCGCACCGAGCTTCTAAAAAATTCCGGAGTACGTTTTCCCCCAACACGATACAGCGAGGACGGTGCATTCCTTATCTCCCTTTGCTGTAAAGCACGCCCGAAAATAACGGGAGTTTACGGTACATCGGGTAAGTACCGCCGCCGCTCCCCTAATGAGGGAAAATCGGTCACTCAAACAATAAATCTCGGTCTGCTTACCGATTTTTACACTTCTCTTCAAATCGTATACAACGTTGCCGATACGGCTCTTGACGGCGATGAGCGCAGAGAAGATTATCTTCAGGAGATTCTTTTTAAGACATACCATACACTGCAAAACGAATTTTACCGATTGCTTTGGGGTGCCGACGACGAATCGCTGGCATTTATACAAAAAAAATGTGACGAGCTTTGCGAAAAAATGAATGAGAGCACACGCCGAAGGCTCTCGGACTCGAACAGTGAGCTGGGCGCTCCGTATGCAAGCAGAAAAGCGATTGCGGAAAATCCTACCGTCAGCATTTTTGTAAAAAATCCAACAAGAAGCTTCCTTTCTTCACTTTATTCACAGTCAATGCCCTTGTTCGAGGTCATTTGCGGCGGCGAGCTAAGCGAGGAATTCACGAAATTCGAGAATTTTCATATCGCTCCGTCAAAGAAGAAAGGGGAAATCAAATTGCATTTTTCCGGCAAAAAAGACCTTGACCCGAGGCTTTTGCGGGTAACGGTCCTGCTTAAAGGCAAATTCGGCTTTCTTCCCGACTGTGCCGCAAAATGGGGCGCATCTCTTTTTCTCAAGCTTAAAAAATAACGAAACGCCTTGGGTATACAGCATTTGCCCACGGCGTTTATTTCAATCGGGTGATGAATTTGAAAAAATTTTTTTATTCTCTGTATTCCGCTTTTTTCAAAATATTCCGCTTACTTCCCGTTAAAGAAAACCGAATCTGCTTTGTTGCTCCCCATAACGGCGGTAAGCATGATTCACTGAACGAAATGAAGCGTTTTGTTGATGAACGAGGCGGTTTTGAAACCGTGTGTGTAACCGGAAGCGACCTGAATGTTGATTTTTCGTCTCCGATTACCGTTTTGCGCTCAATGGTAAGAGCCGTCGGATTTTTCACTGTCGGTGCAAAGAAACTTGCCACTTCAAAATTCATATTTCTTAATGACAATTTCATGCCCATGGCTTCTCTCGACTTTTCAAACGAAACAATAATAACTCAGCTTTGGCATGCCGAAGGCGCATTCAAAAAATTCGGTCTTTCCGCGCCCCTTTCTCCCGAAATAAGGGATCGTGAAAAGCGCTGCTCGGAAAGGCTTGATTATGTCATTTGCTCCTCAAAAAACATAATCCCCGTATATGCCGAGGCTTTCGGTATTCCCGAAAGCAAGGTTCTTCCTCTCGGTTCTCCGAGAACGGATATTCTTCTCGGTCGGCATGATATCCATTCTTTAAGAGAAAAATTCGACGTAAGCCATCCCGAATGCAGGGGCAAAAAGCTCATTCTTTACGCACCCACCTTTCGAGATGCCCCCGAATACGACGGCAAGCTTCTTAAAAATATAGATGCCGATGAGTTTTCCCGCCGCCTCGGTGCGGATTATTCGCTGCTTGTTAAGCTCCATCCCCAGCTCAACAGCGGTGCCGGTATTGAAGACACGACGGATGTGACCGCAGAGGACATCGGTATGCTAACTCAAATCTGCGAATGCGTGATAACCGATTATTCATCCGTTTGCATGGATTTTTCGCTTTTGCTGAAACCCTGCATTTTCTTTGCTTTCGACCTTGAGGAATACGAAAAAGAGCGTTCATTTTATTTCGATTATAAAACCTATGTACCCGCTCCGCCCGTTCGCACATTTACCGAAGTTATCGACGAAATCGAAAATCCCCGAACCGACAAATCCGAGCTGTGCCGATTCAGAGATTTCAACTTTGATTATATTGATTGCGAAAGTCGACAAAGAATATTCGATGCCGTTATTTCATCCAACTTAAAATAAGTGAGGCAACACGCTCTGCGGCGTGACCGTCGCACGCTCCCATCTGCCCGTTTCGGAAGCTTTCGAGCCGTTCAACGGGCGGATTGCTTTTTGTTCGCCTGAGTGCTTGCAAGAGAAATTGCGAATCGGTTATCATTTCTCCCGGCAGTTCGTCGGGGAAATCAAGATAAAACCCCCGTTCATATTTTTCGCAGTCGGGACAGTAAAAAACCGTCGGGACATTCAGCAGACAGGCATCGTATATTACCGAAGAATAATCTGTGATCAGTACATCGCAAACCGCAGTAAGCTCAAGCGTAGACTCCTGCGACAGGTCAAATATATTCGGATATTTTTCGCAAAGCAATTCATAATTCATCAACGGATGACGGCGGATGACGAATACCTCATTCTCACCGAGCATTGCGCTAAGCTTTTCAAAATCAATTTTGGGGTCATATTCGACCTGTTTTCCGTTTTCTTCTCGGAAAGTCGGGCAATACAAGTAAACGGTTTTTTCGCAGAATTCCGGATGCCTTTCAAGAACGGCTCGGCGCATGGCATCGGCATTTTTCAGCAAGGTGTCGGTCCTCGGCAATCCGAGCGGTAAGCAAATATCCTCGCTCACCCCAAACGCCCCCGCAAACGGCTTTCGACAGCTTTCTCCCGTTACGACAACAGCAGAATACCGGGAATGCGTAGCTATTTCTTCCTGCCTTGTGAGACGTGACGGCGCATCAAGTCCGAATTTTTTGAATGAACCGCAGGCATGCCATATCTGAATAACCCGTTGTTCGGGTCTGAGCTTTACAGCCCGCAAATATCGCACATAGTCATCGGTCACAATAACCTTGCTTGTGAGAAGATAATAATACGCAATCGGTTTGATTTTTTCGGGATGCGGAAGCATATGCGCAAAAACCGCTTTTTTGCAGTCTAAAGCATCATAGACGGCTTTGCTGTTATCAAGCAACCTGCCGTTTGCGCGAATCGTATAGAACAAGGCGCGGTTTTTCAGCGGCAAGAGCTTGCAAAAAGCACACCAAAGACGGTTAAGCACGGTCAACAACGCTCTGCGTACCTTTGGGGGGAGTATTCTTTTCAGCAATCTTTTCATACACTTACTCCGAATTAGTTATATAATGTAATATATTATAGCATGTTCCCGTGTGTATGACAACATTTTTAAGCGGATTACACTCATAGGACGAAAAAATTTAATTTTTTTTGTTTTTAGTGTTGACTTTTTAATCAAATTGTGTATAATATATACCCGTAGCCCATATTACCGAGTTACATTGGGGAATAGTGTAACGGTAGCACGACAGACTCTGACTCTGTTTGTTGGGGTTCGAATCCCTAT
>CAYNUD010000055.1:0-9903 GCA_964400315.1 uncultured Clostridium sp.
GGCAAGAGATATTTCGCCGGGTCTCGGAATCACACCGCCGCCCGAAAGTCCTGCCGGAGAGACGGTGTGGTGCGGAGAGCGAAACGGTCTTCTCCTTATCAGCGACGTTCCCTTTGGCAGTGCTCCAGCCACGGAATAAAGCTCCGTGGTTTGCAAGCTTTCTTCAAAGGTCATATCGGGAAGTATTGACGGCAAACGCTTTGCCAGCATACTTTTTCCCGAGCCGGGAGGTCCGACCATTATTATATTGTGTCCGCCTGCGGCCGCTATTTCAAGAGCGTATTTTGCCTCCTGCTGACCCATTACATCCTTAAAATCGGGCAACGGAATTTCAAATTCCCGCTCGCTTTTCGGGTCATATTTCACGGGAGAGAGCATCTCTTCTCCTCGCAAATGTTTTACAACCTGTTCCACCGAATGAACGGCGTACACGTCAATTCCCTCGACAACGGCACTTTCAAGCGCGTTATCTTCGGGCACGAAAACGCATTTCATTCCTTCTTTTCGGGCACGGATAACCATGGAAAGAGCACCGTTAACGTGGCGAACAAGACCGTCAAGCGAAAGTTCTCCGATAAAAGCACACCCGTCAAGATTACATCTGAGCTGTTCGCTTGCTCTGAGCACGGCGATAAGAATGGGCAAATCGTAAACGGGTCCCTCTTTTTTGATATCGGCAGGTGACAAATTTATGGTGAGTCTGCTTGCGGGGAAAGAATATCCGCTGTTCTTTATCGCCGAACGCACTCTGTTTTTTGCCTCATTTACCGCGGCATCGGGCAATCCTACAAGGTCAACCCTCGGCAAGCCTTGACCGAAATCCACTTCAACGCCGACCATGTAGCTGTCAACACCGAAAAGCCCCATACTGTTAATGCGCGCAAACATCCGACCACTCCCAAACGTGTTATGCTTTAATGATATCACGAATCCGCTGAAAATACAATACGGAAAAAAGAAAGTTAAATTTTTATATTTTCTTAATAAGAATATTATTATAGATGTATTTTGTTATTATATAAATAACTGTACGGAACGGAGTGGTTCAATTGGCTAAAACACTTGTTTTGACGGAAAAGCCGTCAGTTGCAAAAGATATCGCCCGTGTTCTCGGCTGCCGAAAAAACGGAAACGGCTGTATAATCGGGGATAAATATATAGTAACTTGGGCTTTGGGGCATTTGGTAACACTTGCCGACCCCGAAGCGTATGACGATAAATACAAAAGCTGGCGTATGGAAGATCTCCCCATGCTCCCGAAAAAGATGAAGCTTGTTGTCATCGGTCAGACCTCAAAGCAGTTCAAAGCGGTAAGCTCACTGCTTTCAAGCTCGGAGGTCAGCGATATCGTCATCGCCACCGATGCGGGACGGGAGGGTGAGTTGGTTGCGCGCTGGATAATCCAAAAAGCATCCTGCCGCAAGCCTATGCGCCGTTTGTGGATATCCTCACAAACCGACAAAGCCATTAAAGAGGGCTTTTCCGCTTTGAAGCCGTCTTCTCAATACGATAATCTTTACAGAAGCGCACAGTGCAGAGCCGAGGCGGATTGGCTTGTCGGGCTGAACATTACCCGTGCTCTCACCTGCAAGCATAACGCTCAACTTGCGGCCGGAAGAGTTCAAACACCAACGCTCGCCATGATAGTCCGCCGTGAAGAGGAAATTTTAAAATTCCGTCCCAAAGATTATTTTACCGTTAAAGCGGATTTCGGCAACTTCACCGCACTCTATAAAGACAGCCGTAATCAGGCAAGGTTTTTCGACGCCGCAGCCGCACAAGCAGTTGCAAACGATGTCAAGGGCAAAAGAGGAGTTCTCTCCGAGGTGAAAAAGGTCTACCGTTTCAAGGCTCCTCCCGCCGCATACGATCTCACCGAGCTTCAGCGTGATGCCAACAAAAAATACGGATATTCGGCAAAGCAGACTCTTTCTCTCATGCAGAGTCTTTACGAAACGCACAAGCTTCTGACATATCCGAGAACGGACTCAAGATATATAACGAAGGATGTTGCCGCCACACTGCCGGAAAGACTGCGTGCCGTTTCCGTAGGTCCTTACAAGGATGCCGCAACCGCTGTTCTCCGCTCAAAGCCGCTTCAAACAAAATACATCGTCAACGACTCAAAGGTAACGGATCATCATGCTATAATTCCCACAGAACAATACGTTGACCTCAACAAGCTCTCCCGAGAGGAAAGACATATATATGACCTCGTCGTTCGCCGTTTTTTAGCCGTGTTGAGTTCGCCGTTTGAATATGATGAGGTTCAAGTCAAAATAACCGTCGGAAAACACTGTTTTTATACAAAAGGTCAATCGGTAAAATCCGCAGGCTGGAAAGCTCTTTACGATTCAGCGCTCTCCGAGGAAGACGATAATGAGCCGGACATGACCGCTCAAGCCTTGCCTCCTCTGTCACAGGGCGCTCCCGCATTTGTCAACGATGTTCGAATATGTGCCGGAAAAACCGCTCCTCCCGCAAGATACACCGAAGCCTCTCTGCTCACGGCAATGGAAAACCCCGCAGGCGAATTAAGCGACGGAAAACTCCGTGATGCGCTTAAAACGGCCGGCGGTCTCGGCACGCCCGCGACAAGAGCGGATATTATAGAAAAGCTTTTCAATTCGTTTTGCATTGAACGCAGGGGCAGAGAAATTTATCCCACGTCAAAAGGCAAGCAGTTGATTGAGATAGTTCCCGACGATCTTAAATCCGCCGAGCTTACGGCCAAATGGGAGCAACAGCTCTCTCTTATATCCGAGGGTAAGGCGAATGACGGAAAATTCATCGGTGAAATGCGCGACTACGCAGTTTCTCTTGTGAACGCCGTAAAAAACAGCAATGCCGAATATAAACATGATAATCTGACCCGTGAGCCGTGTCCGCAGTGCGGAAAATATTTGCTTGAGGTCAACGGCAAAAAGGGAAAAATGCTTGTCTGTCAAGACAGGGAATGCGGATACCGAAAGAGCGTTTCGATAATAACGAACGCCCGTTGTCCCGAATGCCACAAAAAGCTCGAAATGCGCGGCGAGGGCGATAAAAAAGGCTTCTTCTGCACCTGCGGCTACCGTGAAAAACTCTCGGATTTTGAAAAACGCAAGGAAAGTGCGGGAGCAGGTAAACGCGACGTCGCAAGCTATATGCAAAAGCAGGCAAAGCAAAAAACCGCAAGCAATCCTCTTGCCGACCAGCTTGCCAAATGGTTGGAGGAAAACAAATGAAACGTTTTCTTTCCCTAATTATAATAATTTCTTTAATATTCACCCTCTCTTCCTGCTCAGAAAGAGGTTCGGGAAAGGTGATATCCTATCCGCTGGATGCCTCACCATCCACGCTCGATCCGCAATATGCCGATGATGTGGGCGCCCAAACGGTCATAAACAACATATTCGAAGGGCTTGTCCGCCTGTCTCCTGAGGGTGAGATAATTTCCGGAATCGCAGAAAGCTGGAGCATTTCCGATGACGGCCTAACCTATACTTTCAAACTGAGCGAGGGTACGGAATGGTACTGCCCGACCGTGCTTAAAACCGAATACGGAGAGGAATTTTACAAACGCTTTTCCGAAGAAAAAATTACGGCAAACGATTTTGTTTTTGCTTGCCGCAGAACGGTCATGCCGGAAACAAATTCAAGCCACGCGCATAGACTTTTCGTCATTGAAAACGCACGGGAAGTCAATACGGGAAAGCTATCTCCCGAAAATCTCGGCGTAACGGCACCCGATGCAACCACGGTGGTTTTTCGTTTGCATACTCCCTGTGCCGACTTTCTCGAAAGGCTCACCGAATGCGAATTTATGCCCTGCAATGAAGATTTTTTCAATTCGATGGGCGGCAGATACGGCCTCGGAAACAAGTATATGCTTTGTAACGGCCCATTCTATGTCAGCTCTTGGGACTCCGAAACCTCCATAACCGTGAAAGCAAACAAATTCTATGCGGGAAAATATAAAACCGTGCCGAGATCGGTGGTCTTTTCGTTTGATTCGAATGTCGAATCAATTGCTCAAAAACTGTCCTCGGCAAGCCTGAGCGCTGCTTTTCTCCCCCCCGATTCACCTCAGGCGGAAAACACCGTAACGGTCAGTGAAAGTGTGAATTCAACCTTCGGATTCCTTTTCAATTCTTCGGATTCCGCATTAAAAAACAAAGAGCTTCGTCTCGCTCTTTGTACCTGCATTGACCCGTCTCTGTTTTCCCTCACAAACGAAAACACCGCACCTCAAAGCGGACTGATACCGAAAAGCTGTTTTGCGGGCGAATATTCCTACCGAGAATCCGTCGGAAACAACACCCCCTGTGTTAAGTATGATGCCGCCGTCGCTTCGGAACACTGGAAAAAGGCGCTGTCACAGCTTGATGCCGATAAGATTTCGCTCAATGTTTTGTGTCCCGAATGGGCAGAGGATTCCGTTCGCCGTCAGCTCCAAATCTGGCAACAAACAATGGGAATCGGGCTTGGCATAACCGTTGAAGTTCTCACGGCACAGGAAATATCATCCTGTGTTGCCGCGGGTAAATATCAAATCGCATTGACGGGAATCGAATCCCCCTACGATAATGCGGTTGACTTCCTTGCCTCTTTTCTTGACAGCGGTATATTCACCTTTTCCGATAACGGATATTCAAATATAATCGCCCGTCTGCTTACGGTCGAAAATAACGAGGATATGCTCAACGGCTGTTTTACGGCGGAAAGCTACCTTCTTGAAAGCGGTATGTTTTTTCCCGTTTATGAACGCTCAAGCCGTTTCGTGACCGCCGAAGATACCGACGGAATTTATATATGCGGCTCGGAAAGTACCGTCTGCTTTGTCCGTGCCAAGAGGTATGACTGATGAAAAAAGAAAAAACGGTCAAAACAGTTTCATGGTTACTTGTTGCGGTATGCATGGGCGTGATTTTCTTTCTATCCTCACAGAATGCCGATAAATCCTCCCTGCTCAGCGACGAAATCAAAAGCTTTTTCGGTCTTAAGGCAGGAATATTTTTCATTCGCAAATGCGCCCATTTTCTCGAATTCACAGGTCTTTCCGTGCTGATTTTCAACGCCTTTTACAGAACCTACGGATGCTTTAGACCGATAATGACCTTCCTTTTGACTTCGGCATATGCCGTCACTGATGAAATACATCAAATTTTTGTCGATGGCAGAGCGTGTCGTGCCTTTGACGTTCTTGTTGACAGTCTCGGAGCGTTTGCGGGAATAGTTGCACTTTATGTTTTAATCGAAATATATAACCGTTTCAAAGCAAGGAGGCGTAAAGGATGACCGACAGCACCAAAATCATGCTTGCAGGATGTTCGGCAGGAGCGGCCGCAGCCGCAATTCCGACTGTTTACGGCATTGTCAAAGCCTTTTCAAAGCCGCTTGAGGAACGCGACCGACTCAGCGTTTGCAGCGACGGCTTTATTACCGCTTCGGGCAAAAAGATTTTTCTCAGAGGAATAAACATTTCCGACACTTTCCCCGTACTTCTTGACAACAGTCTGAAAATCACCTGCGGGGCAAGTGAAATCTTCACCGCTTTTTCGGAAAGATTCGGCAATTACGGAGCAAAGCAGCTTTTTGAACGCTATTCCGAGGGACTTTTATCCGACAAGGATATCAAGTATATTTCACGTCTCGGCGCAAACTGCGTAAGAATACCGCTTCGCAGTGAACTGATATTCAAAAAACCCGATTGTCGAGGTGATGCACAGCTTGAACGGCTCGATGCCATCGTCGCAAAATGTCGAAAAAACGGACTTTATGTCATATTCGATTTGCACGGTGCTTACGGCTTTCAAAGCAATGATTTCTCCTGCGGGAAAGCGGATTCCTGCCGTTTCTTTGATTCCGGCAAGGAGGGCTTTGAAGCAAGAAACGCCGCCGTGCGCTTTTGGACAAAACTTTCCGCTCATTACAAGGACGAGCCTGCCGTTGCCGGCTACGATATTCTTAATCGTCCCCTTTTGCGCGTTGCCGATTGGGAAAGCAAGCTTGATACTCTTTACAGATTCTATCGCAGAGCATTCAAGGCGATACGGGGTACGGGAGATGAGCACATAGTTATCATGCAAACGCCTCATTCCGTTGACTCTCTGCCCGACAGCAGTGAGTATGTCGGAAAAAATGCGGCATTCGGCATATATTCTCATTTCCACACCACCTTTGAAACCGAGGCCTTGATAAAATCGCTGGGCACGGAGTCAAGCCGAGAAATCCCGTTCATCATTTGCAAGCTTCGCAGTGACGGCGATTGGCAACATTCTCTCGGCTCGCTGAACGACGCAGGTGTTTCGTGGTTGATGGGCGACTTCAAGAGCAACGGAATTTCAAGCATTTTCAGCGGTATTTCAACAGATGCGGATATTTACTCCGACAGTTATAACATCCTCGGAGAAAAGCTTTCCGCCGCCGCTTCAACAGCGGTGTTGACCGAAAACAAAGAGATTTCATCGGCTCTTAAATCCCAATTCGCAAAATGCTGTTTAAGAGAAAAGGCAGAGAAAAAAGAAAAAATCAAACGCTCCGTTTCGTTCAAAGTCGGAATGAGAATCCGAGTCGGCGCTTAACATTAAATTTTGCTTTGCGGCTATAAAATAGGAGGAATAATTATGAATTTTAACCCGTTCGAAAATCTGCCCGTATACGAGGGCGGAAAACCCATTGAAGAAATTTTCAACTGCGGAAGCGGTCTTGAAGATGATGTGAACTCCGCCACTCCCGAAGATGCTTATATGCAAATTATCGAGAGTACAAGCGAAAGTGAGTTTCTCGCATATTGCCGCGCTCTCGAAAACAGCGGCTACTCTCTCGAATTTACGAGAGGTAACACAGCAGGTCTTTACCGCAGATATCTTTGCGGCGAAAAATCCGTGTATACATATTATATATATGCCGAAAACACCGTAAGAATAATTGTTGAACCGAAAACGGTAACGCTTGCTTCTCTCGACGACGACGCACCGTTTCCTCTGCGTGACACGGCCCTCATGCAATTCGGCCTGTACTATTCCGACATGATAAAGGGTACGACCAGCGACTGCGGCATGATGTATGTTTTACGTCTGCGCAATAATCACCTGTTTATCGTTGACGGCGGCTCAATTGAACAATGCACCGATGCGGCAATTGAAGAATTTATGGAACGTATCCGTGCATTAACCGGTAGCGAAAACGGAGAAAAAATCGTCATTGATACATGGTTTTGCACCCATGACCACAATGACCACATGGATTTCTTTTCAAAGCTTATAGCTTTTCATTCCGATGAGCTTGAGCTCAATAGCGTTATGTTCAATTTCCCCTCATCAAGACTTATTCTCTCGGGCAACCCCCGCACGGCATTACTTAAAAGCAGGATAAAAGCCGCCTATCCCGATGTGAAATTCTTGAAGCTTCATACCGGTATGCGTTTTTGGGTAAGCAACGCCATGGTTGAGGTGCTTCTCACCCATGAAGACGTTATACCTTCGCAGATAACGAAAGACCAATACTACGGCGGTATAAACGAAACCTCTACAATACTCAAAATAGAGTTTTTAGGGCAGTCGATACTCTTTCTCGGCGACACCGTTGACGAGGTGGGCGATATTTTTCTTAACCGTTATCACAACTCAAAGCTTTACTGCACATATCTTCAGGCGGCTCACCACTGCATAAACTACGTTGAAAATCTCTATACATTCATAAAAGCCGAAAAGGTACTCATTCCGCAATGCCGTTACATTGCCGAAAAATTCCACTCGGCAAAGCTGGAAATAATCAACAAGAATTACGGCGGTGAAAACGTGTTCTTTGCCGGTGACTGCACAAGAATTTTCTTCACCGATTCCGTGAATTCGCACATCGAATATTACCCTGTTGTCGGCGGAAGCTACGACGGCTCGGAATACTGATAAAATTTGAAAGGGAGTGCCGAAATGCAATGCCCGAATTGTCACGGACACATTGACCGCTTCGACCTCAGCCCCGAATGTCGCCATTGCGGTGTAAATATTTTCTATTTTCAGCAGGAAAAACTGCTTTCGGACGATGCCAAAATGTGTGAGCTTGAATACGCTTCACTGCGAATTTTAACGGCGAAGCTGAAAACTGCGTTTATAGGCGGCAAGCTGCAAATTTTCAGAATCGTTGCTTGTATTCTCACTCTTGCCGCCCTTGCGGTGCCGTTTGCCGATGCCAACGCTCTGCTGATTTCCGGAGAAAAAGGTATATCGTTCGGTGCAATCGGCTTTTACAGCGCCTTTACAGACGGCTCTTTCGGAGCACTTTTTGCCCTGCACGGCATTGAAGCATTTTCGCCATTTACCGTGTGCGTCGTTCTGCTTGCGCTTTGTATGGTATTAATTCTTATCTCCTCTCTCGGCGTTCTCGGGTGCGAAATACTTTCATTTTTAAATATTAAAAAATCCGCAAAAATTATGAACCGCTTTTCGGTATGCGGAATCGTTTTCTCCGTACTTTCCTTTGCGGCCGCCCTCTTTCTTAAAAGTAACTCGGCTAAGCTTATCGGCGTTTCTCTCGGCTTCGGTCCACTTGCCGCCGTACTCGCCTTCGCATTTGTGCTCATACTTAACATGCTGATTCTTAAAAAGAATATCTCTCCGGACATAAAATCCGTTGACCTCATGCGTGTTGAAATGCGCAAAAAAGTCAATAACGGTGAAATTTCTCTCGACGAACTGACTCTCCCCGTATTTGAATCCGATGAGGAAAAAGAAAAACGTCTTGAAAAAGAAGCTCGTTCCAAAGAACTTATTGAGGCGGAGAAGGGCGGTGATCGTTCATGACGGAAAAAAATCAGAGCGGAAACAAGAAACGTATTCTCACCTTTATTGCCGTTATGATAATATCCGTTGCGGCGTGTATGTGTGCGGTGCTTGTTGTTGCATTTTCACTCATCAGCGAAGGCGTTTATGAATTTCTCGATGAAAATGCCGTCCCCTATGCCGAAATCACCGAAACCGAGGATATCGTTAATCTTCTCTCCGCCGCTTGCGAAAACGTGTCCGACACAAACCGAACTTTTGCCTACACGCGCACGGAGCTCTCTGTTGATAACGACAGTATACGCTCTGCCTCCGGCAATGCGGCTTTGCTCGAATATGTCAAGGACGACCTTCTCGCACTCGCTTTTACGCTTTATCCGCAAAATTACGATGGCTCATTCGGCGACGGCATTACCGCTTGCCCCGACCTCGTTTTTGATGCGGGCTTGTGTGCTTCTGCCGTCTGCAATCTCGGCAAAGCGGAAAACGGCGAAACCGTCGATACAAATAAATATTATGTTACTGCGGATTTTTACTGTGATGACGGCTATGATCTGTCAACATCCGAAAAAATTGCCGCGGAAATGAAAAACAAGCTCTCTGCGCAGTGCATTATTTCAGATGAAAACATCACTCCGCCCGTAACCTTTACGCTTGAAGCATGCATTGATGCCGAAACCCGAAGGCTCGAATACATTTATACCGATAAAAAATATGTCGTCTCTCTGAACGCCGAATTTACGGGTGCGCTTTCGGAATTCGGTAAAGATGAAATCGCCTTTGAATATTGCGTTTGCGAAAAATATGAATACACTCACGCCGGAATAGCCTTTGCCGAGGATGAAATCAGTGTCGGCATCGGCGATACCGCAGAACTTTCCGTCAATGCGGTCATGAACGAAAATGCGCAATACACCGTTTCCTTTACTCTTTCCGACGAAAAAATCGCAAGCGTTGACGAAATGGGCTTTGTTACGGGAATTACCGAATCCACCGAACCGATAACCGCAACCGTAACGCTTGAGTATCTCGGAAACACCTATACCGACACCTGCCTTGTTAACGTCGGCACGGCAGTTGAAAAAATCAAAATTTCCGATTCGTCCCTAAAACTCGCTCTCGGAGAAACCGTCAAGCT
>CAYNUD010000056.1:0-2001 GCA_964400315.1 uncultured Clostridium sp.
TAAACCACAGGCGAGCACCCGTAAGGATGCCCGCTTGTTTTTTGAACTTTATTCTATTTCGTTTTATATTCTGTATATGAGGGCGGGATCGACATTGCCGCTTTCGGTATTACCGATAAGCTCATCGGCTTTTTCTGGATTTTCAACGCTGACAACCATTATTGCCTTGCCTTCTTCCCTCGAAACGCAGGCATACATATATTTGACCTCAATACCGTTATCGGTGAGTATGCGAAGCGAATTTGAAAATCCTCCGGGAGCATCGTCAATCGCAACAACAAGCACCTTGGTAACCTTGCAAATTACGCCTGAGTCGTAAAGTGCCTGCTTTGCCTTGTCGGGGTCGCTGACTATCATACGCAGCACGCCGTATTCGTCGGTATCGGCAAGGGAAAGTGCCGAAATGTCAATACCGTTTCGTGCAAGCACCTCTGCCGCCTCGGAAAGTCTGCCCGGCTTGTTTTCGAGAAAAACCGAAATCTGTTTTGCTAACATTGTATTCCCTCCTGTCAAATCTTTCGCTTATCTATCACTCGTTTAGCCTTGCCCTCGCTTCTTGCGATGGACTTGGGGTTGACGAGATGGACTCTAACGCCGAGACCGAGAACAGAACGGAGCTTTTCGGTTATGCTCTTTTCGACGGATGAAATACTCTTGATATCGTCGGAGAACATACTTTCGCTCATTTCAACGTCAAGGTCAAAGGTGTCGGTATTGTTAACCCTGTCAATGGTGATAATGTAATTCGGTGTGATTTCGCCGCTGTTGTATTCGAGCAAAACGCCCTCAATCTGTGACGGGAACACATTGACACCTCTGATTATGAGCATATCGTCACTTCTGCCGCTCGGTTTATTCATTCTTACATGAGTTCTTCCGCATTCGCATTTTTCATAATTGAGAGAACAAATATCCCTTGTCCTGTAACGGATAACGGGGAAACCCTCCTTGGTTATGGTTGTGAATACAAGCTCGCCCGTGCTGCCCTCGGGGAGCTGTTCGCCGGTGTCGGGGTCGATAATTTCGACAATGAAGTTATCCTCCCAAACATGCATACCCTTTTGACAGTCACATTCGCAGGATACACCGGGACCGAGAATCTCGGACAAACCGTAAATATCGTAAGCCTTGATGTGAAGCTTCGTCTCAATTTCGCGGCGCATGTTTTCGCTCCACGGCTCTGCGCCGAAGATACCGACCTTCAGTGAAAGCTCATTCGTGACACCGAGTCTTTCGGCTTCTTCGGCAAGATACATAGCATACGACGGCGTACAGCAAATGGCCGTTGCCTTAAAGTCGATAAGGGTTTGTATCTGAAGTGCGGTGTTGCCTGATGACATAGGAATAACGGTTGCACCTATTTTTTCGGCGCCCGAGTGAAGTCCGAATCCGCCGGTAAACAGTCCGTAGCCGAACGACACCTGTAAGATGTCTCCTTTGCCGAGCCCAACGGCATTGAGCATTCTTGCAACACATTCAGCCCACATATCGAGGTCGCTGTCGGTATAGCCGACGACTATTCTTTTGCCTGTCGTACCGCTTGAAGCGTGAACACGAACTATATTTTCCATAGGCTCGGCAAAAAGGCCGTACGGATAATAATCGCGCAAGTCTTTTTTATATGAGAAAGGGAGTTTTGCAAGGTCCTCAACACCGTGAATATCCTCTGGCTTCAAGCCTTTTTCATCCATACGGTTACGGAAGCATTCCACGCGCTCGTACATTCTTTTAACCTGCCAAACAAGCCTCTCGCTTTGGAGCTTTTTAATCTCTTCGCGGGGCATAGTTTCAATTTCGGAATTTCTTATCGACATATATTATTTCTCCTTGGATTTTTTCTTTCTGTTGCCGAGACTCAGGAAGATTCCGAGAGCCACAGACAGTGCCGCCGCCATCATAACTTGATATTCGCTCGGAAGCATAAACGTAACGGTATGTGCGGGTATCCAGAACAGCGGAACGGTTTTTAAAATCGTAAAGCTCACAAAGGACGACCAATCA
>CAYNUD010000056.1:2011-9714 GCA_964400315.1 uncultured Clostridium sp.
CGTTTTTCAGCGATGAATTCAGCTTCTTGCTTTTAAGTTCGAGCCACTTGTCACTACATTTATGTACCGCCATAAAAGTCGGTCCGAATGAAGTATTCATCAGCACACTTGTATACAGTGCTCTTAAAAAAACGTTTTCTCCGCCGAGCAAAAGACCGTTCGCCATCATTTGAGCCGCCGCAGTCGAATAAACTTTCATCATAAAGGTTATCCAAACACCGATAAAGCCCCAAATGACAAAACGCCACATGATTTTTACGGGCACACTCGGCGTGCCAGTTGCTATATATGCCGCAATAAGCTCCCCTGCCGTTGCAAGCAGAGCAAATTTTGCAAAGCCCATAATGTAAGGATGTGCGGACGAAAGCTGTTTAAAGACTTCTCTTGACTGCGGTATTATCAAAACGAAAGCAAACAGCAATATTGCCGCCGCAACATAAATAATTATTGCCGCTTTCTTTTTCGTTTCGGCATTTTTCATTTTATTCACCCCTCGGCTTGACCGCCGCACGCATATCCGAGTTCAAAAGCCTTGAGGTTAAGCTCCAAAAACTTTTGCGGAACGGTATTTTTTACGGTTTCAATCCAAACTTCCTTGGGAATATCGCTACTTCTTGCAAGCACGCCGATAAGCACAACGTTGACCGCTTTTGACGAACCGGCTTCAAGGCTTAAAGAAAGAGCATCAATTGCTATAACATTTGCCTTTTCGGAAAGCTCATCAACTATATTTTTCGGATATTCCACCACACCGGTAATTACGGGCATAGGGGCTATCTCACGGTCGTTGAGAATTATTTTGCCGTCTTTTTTAAGGAACGGAAGTGCTCTTGCGGCTTCCAATTTCTCAAATGCAAGTATAATATCGGCTTCTCCGTTGTCAATTATCGGAGAATTAACCTTATCGCCGTATTTTACATAAGTAACAACACTGCCACCTCTTTGGCTCATACCGTGAACCTCTGAAACCTTAACGTCGTAGCCCTCGTTGATTACGGCGTTACCGAGAATGCGGCTCGCAAGCAAAGTGCCCTGACCGCCGACGCCGACTATCATTATATTCTTCGTCTTTTGCATATCATTCAGCCTCCTTGCTTATTGCCTCAAACGGACAAACCCCTACGCAAAGTCCACAACCGTTGCATTGGTTAACGTCGATTTTTATACTGCCGTTTTCAACGGATATTGCGGGACAGCCGAGCTTCATACACTTTTTGCATTTGCGGCATTTATCTACATCAACGGTGCAATGACCCGAATACTTAACAGTCTTGAGCAGAGCACAAGGTCTTTGTGCGATTATTACCGACGGCTCGTCTGCCGCAAGCTCTTCTTTCACCGCCGTCTCAAAGCCCTTAATATCAAACGGGTCCTCAATTCTGACACGACGAACTCCGACGGAACGGCAAAGAGCTTCGAGGTCAACCTGAACGGTTTTTTCCTTGCGTATCGTAAGTCCCGTGGTCGGATTGTCCTGATGTCCGGTCATGCCGGTTATGGAGTTATCGAGGATTATAACGGTATTGTTTCCCTTATTATAAACTATATCAATAAGTCCGGTAATTCCCGAATGTATAAACGTTGAGTCGCCGATAACCGAAACAAGCTGTTTTGAAAACTCCTTACCTCTCGCTTTAACCATACCGTGAGCGGCACTTACGGAAGCTCCCATACAGATGGTGGTATCAACGCTTGCGAGAGGAGCAACGGCGCCGAGAGTATAGCATCCGATATCGCCCGAAACGGTAAGTCCGAGTTTGGAAAGAACATAAAAAGTGCCTCTGTGAGGACAACCCGCACACATGACAGGAGGTCTTTTGGGAAGCGGGAGAGCTTCGGCGCACTCGGTTTTATCTCCGAGAACAGCTTTAGCAATCATGCTCTGGCTGTATTCACCGAGAAGCGTAAAGCATTCCTTGCCTTTGACCACAATGCCGAGAGCTTTAACAAATTCTTCAATAAAACCGTCAAGCTCCTCAATAACGTAAAGAGTATCAACCGATGCGGCAAAATCCCTAATCAGTTTTTTGGGAAGCGGATAAACCATGCCGAGCTTCAAATAATTAACCTTGTCGCCGAGAGCTTCCTTTGAATAAACGTAAGAAACACCCGAGGTGATAACGCCGATTTTACTGCCGTTATCCTCAACGGTATTTATTTCACAGCTTTCCGCATATTCTTCAAGCTTTGCCGTTCTTTCTTCAACGACAACGTGACGACCGATAGCGTTTGCCGGCATCATAACGTTCTTGGCAATGTTTTTAACATAGGGCTTGAGCTCGACATTTTCGGGCTCGTGCAGTTCAACAAGGCTCTGAGAATGAGATACCCTCGTAGAGAGTCTGATAAAAACAGGCGTATCGTATTCTTCGCTGAGCGAAAACGCAAGCTTTGTAAAATCACGGCATTCCGAAGAATCCGAGGGTTCAAGCATGGGTATTTTCGCCGCCTTTGCATAGTGACGTGAATCCTGCTCGTTTTGAGATGAGTGCATTCCGGGGTCATCCGCAACGCAAAAAACAAGTCCCGCATTTGCGCCTATATAACTGACGGTAAAAACGGGGTCAGCCATAACGTTAAGCCCGACATGCTTCATACAGCTCATCGCTCTGCCGCCCGCTATAGATGCACCTATAGCCGTTTCTGCGGCAACCTTTTCGTTGGGTGCCCACTCAACGTAAACATCCTCATATTCAACCATGCTTTCGGTTATTTCCGTACTCGGAGTTCCGGGGTAAGAGGAAACCACTCTTACTCCCGCTTCATAAGCGCCTCTTGCAACGGCGGCGTTGCCGAGCATCAGCTTTTTCATATATATCATCCTTCCGTTATCTCGTTTTCTTTTGCAACAAGTCCCTCCGCACTGTAACGCTTGCGAAGCAAGGGCTTTTCTATTTTGCCTGTCGGATTTCTCGGAACATCGGCAAAAATAATCTTTCTCGGGCGCTTGTATCTCGGCAGATCAAGACAGAAGTCATTGACGTCCTCTTCGGTAAGCATTGCGCCATCTTTTATTTGGATTATTGCGGCGGATATCTCACCCAAACGGCGGTCGGGCAAGCCGATTACCGCAACGTCGCTTATCGCATCGTTTCTTCTAAGGAAATTCTCTATCTGGACAGGATAAATATTCTCGCCGCCCGAAATGATAACGTCCTTTTTTCTGTCAACAAGGTAAATGAATCCGTCCTCGTCCTCGGTCGCCATATCGCCCGTATAGAGCCAGCCGTCGCCAAGCACCTCATCAGTCGCTTCCTCGTCCTTGTAGTAGCAAAGCATCACGCCGTCGCCTTTAACGGCAAGCTCGCCGACCTCATTTTTACTAACGGGCTGTCTGTTTTCATCGACTATCATCGTTTGCCATCCGAAGCCCGCTTTACCAATAGCGCCGACTTTATCAATATTCTCGACTCCCAAATGCACACAGCCGGGACCGATTGATTCGCTCAAACCGTAATTCGTGTCGTAAAGGTGATTCGGGAATACACTCTTCCATCGTTTTATAAGGCTGGGCGGCACGGGCTGAGCACCGATATGCATAAGACGCCATTGGTCGAGTGAGTATTCGGACAAATCAATTTCACCGGAGTCTATGGCATCAAGGATATCCTGTGCCCACGGAACAAGAAGCCAAACAATAGTACATTTTTCCTCGGAAACGGTGTTGATTATCCATTTCGGAGCGGTACCCTTGAGAAGCACTGCTTTTCCGCCGACAAGGAAGCTTCCGAACCAGTGCATTTTTGCTCCCGTATGATAGAGCGGCGGAATGCAAAGGAAAACATCATTCTTTGTCTGACCGTGGTGTGCCTGCTCAGTCTTTGCGGCGTGCATTAACGCACGGTGAGAATGAAGTATCGCTTTCGGAAAGCCGGTAGTGCCAGAGGAAAAATATATCGCGGCATAATCGTCGTCGCAAAGCTCGATTTTGGGTGTTTTCGAACTGCAATACGTAACGAGCTTGTCGTAGCTTTCGGCATATGCGGGACAATCCTCACCTGCATATATCCACATTTTTATCTGCTTGACCTTATGGCAAATTTCTTCAACTCTTCCGACAAATTCGGGGCCGAAAACGATATATTCGGAATCGGATTTGTTAAGGCAATATGCGATTTCGTCGGCGGTATATCGGAAATTCAGCGGTACCGCGACCGCTCCCGCACGAAGAATACCGAAATATATCGGGAGCCATTCGAGGCAGTTCATAAGCAAAATCGCAACCTTATCGCCTTTTTTTATTCCTCTCGACAAGAGAAGATTTGCAAAACGGTTCGACTTCTTTTGAAATTCGCCCCATGTGATTTCTTTTCTGTAGGTTTCGGCGGCGGTTGACTGCGTAAGCGCAAATTCACGCCATGTCATGTTTCTGTTATCCTCAAGCTTCGGGTTGATTTCAACGAGGCTGACATCGTTCGGATAAAAATCAGCATTTTTTGTCAGAATGTCGGTAATAGGCATTTTTTAGGTTCCTTTCTTTAGCCGCAAAACACGCCGTTTAAGGCGGGTTCGGATGCGTCGGTTGTGGGGCTAGCATGGGAGGACAAACAAAAACCGCCCTCCGAGCTTTTAAGCTGTCAGAGGGCGGATATACCGCGGTACCACCTCAATTTACATTTGCCTCACGACAAATGCCTTGACAAGTGAAATTCACTTTCGGACTGTAACGGGTCTGCCCGGCGGCTCTTACTTTCACAAAACGGGTTCGGAGTGCAACTGGCGAAGAGTAATTCACCTTGCATAAAATACCGTCTTGCACCGAACGACGGCTCTCTGAAAGTTTTATTGCAACGCTACTGTGCTCCGCTCATGACGTTTTTGATTTATTGTTTGTAATATTAACACAAATCGTGCATATTTGCAATAGCTTTTACAAAAAATTTATCGCTTTTTATCGCTAAAGCGGCATAGAACGCCGTATTGAAAACATTAAAAGCATGTGATATAATAATATTAAGAATTTTTGAATTTCGGAGGCGGTACCGTGAAAGAAATCAACGCCGACATTTTTCTTGTTCGCCATTCTCAGTCGTGCGAAAATTCGGGAGAAGTATACACCCCCGAATTCACCGTTGACGATGCTCCGCTGAGTGAGCTCGGGAAAAAGCAGTCCTCGGCTCTTGCCGAAAGATTTGCCTGCGAGGATATCGACTTCATTTTTGCAAGCACGCTCATTCGCACCGTTCAAACCATGCAGCCTACGGCAAAAAAGCTCGGAAAGCCGATAATAATGCTCCCCGAGCTTATGGAAGCGGAAACCGAAATCAGCTCAACGCCGACACAAAAGGTTCTTTCCCTCGTTCCCGAAGCGGTACTCCCCTCTTATGAGTTGTTTCTGCCCGTACCCGAAACGCCCGAACAAATGCAGGCACGCGCCGAAAAAGCCGTAAGCAAAACGCTCTCGCTCGCCGGCAACAATTGCCGAATAATCGTGACAAGCCACCACGATTTTTTTCCGTATCTCATTCGCGCTTTTCTCGGCTTGTCCCTCCCCGCACAAATGCGTTGGAGCGTTTATAACGCCTCGGTAACGCATATCCGACTGAGAGAAAATAAGCTCCCCGAGCTCGTTTATTCAAACGACGTGTCGCATCTAAAATAAGCCAAAGCCCGACAAGCAGGTTTTGTCCTGCCGACGGGCTTTAATTCGTTATTATGCATTCTTTATTCTATATTCTCTATATCCACACCGAGGATGACAATGTCCTCGAGGGGCTTATCCATTGCGTTTCTCTCAGCCGCCGCTATGGCGTCGACGGTATCCATACCGTCGATGACCTGACCGAAAACGGTATGTTTAAAGTCAAGCCAAGGCGTACCGCCGAGCTTTTCGTAATCCTCGATGCATTCTTCGGGGAAGCCTCGGTCGGTAAGCTGTCTCATCTGTCCGAGAAGTCCGCCGTCAACCTCGCTCGCTTGAACAATGAAAAACTGACTGCCGTTTGTGCCTGGTCCCGCATTCGCCATGGAGAGAGCACCTCTTATATTGTGGTAGTCAACGCTGAATTCGTCCTTAAAGGGAGCTCCCCAAATGCTCTCGCCGCCTCTGCCGGTGCCCGTGGGGTCACCGCCCTGAATCATAAAATCGGGAATTACACGGTGGAAAATTATGCCGGTATAATAGCCGTTCTTTGCGTGTGTTGTAAAATTTTCAACCGCCTTGGGTGCGGCATCGGGGAAAAGGAGAATTTTAATATCTCCCGCCGTTGTTTTCATCGTTGCGACGGTGTCGCCGCTTTTCGGTGTTCTTGTCTGCTTGCTCATTTGATTTCCTCTTTTCATTTTTCGGGTGTGTATTTGTCCGAGAGTGCCATAAAGTCGATTTTAGCCATTTTGGTTCTCGGCATCGAGTCGATGATTTCTATTTTTCTCGGACATGAGAATTTGGCAAGATTCTTTTTACAATAATATTGGATTTTATCCTTCGCCTCATCATGATTCATGGGATATTTAAGCGTAACGCAAAGTTTTACGCACGGTCGTGACTTATGATATCCCTGAACGGCGCAGGCCTCGCTGACAAACGGCAAAGAAAGCACGGAATTTTCTATATCGGCAGGATAAACATTATAACCCGAAATGATTATCATACGCTTTTTTCTGCCTGTGAAGAACACGAAGCCATCCTTATCCATATAGCCGAGGTCGCCCGTAAGCACCCAACGCGCACCGTATTTATCAATGTAAACGCCATCGTTTCTCACAGTGTTATCGCCGTTGTAATAACCTTGCATTACGGTACTGCCCTTAATCACTATCTCGCCTGTTTGACCTGCGGGCAACGGCTTTTTCATTTCGTCCCATATTTCAACGGTTATGCCCTCAAGCGCTTTGCCGATTGACTCCTCCTTAACGGCATCATAACGGTTAACTACGCAAACAGAGCCGACTTCGGTAAGTCCGTAGCCTCTGAAAAGTCTGCCCTTACCGCCGTATTCGGCAATCTTTCCGTTAAACTCACGAACAAGTCTTTCGGGGAGAAAATCTCCTCCACAAAAAACAAGACGCATGTTCTTCAAATGAGGTCCCGCAAAATGCCTTTCCTCATACATTTTTTTGAACATATTGGGAACGCCGAGAATAAACGAAACACAATATTTGTGCATGAGCTTATTTGCGCCCTCGGCGGAAAATTGAGTCATCGGTAAAAGCGTATAGCCGTTAATAAGCGGGAAATGCATTGCCACGGCAAGACCGAAAGCATGAAACATCGGCAAAACAACAAGCGAACACTCGTCACCGGGCTTATGGTAAACATTATCAAATGATTTGAGCTTATCGGCGATGGCGTTAATATTTGCGCTGGAAAGCATTATCGTCTTGCTCTTACCGGTGGTTCCGCCGCCGTGAAGATAAACGGCGGTCTTTTCTCCGTCATGGCAATCGTTTGTTTTAATACTGCGACCTTTTTCGAGAGCGGCCCTGTATTTTATGCTGTCGGCATAATTCTCAATACCGTTGCTTTTATTTTTCTCATAGAGTTTTATAACGGGAAACATAATCGGCGAAACATAATCCGAATTCGAACAGATTATGCAGGGCGAGCCAGATTCATTGATAACCTGTGCATAATCTGCGGCAAGAACATCGAGAATCATAATAGCTTTGGATTTCGTAAATTCCATGTTTTCTTTAAGCGCATCGGGTGAAGTAAGAGGATGCACGATATTTGCAATAATGCCGACTTTATTCAGCGCATAAAA
>CAYNUD010000057.1:0-9621 GCA_964400315.1 uncultured Clostridium sp.
GCTTGAACGGTAATAGTCTATTTTAAGGTCATCGGGGTTTATTTCAACCTCAACGGTATCGTCGATTTCGGGCATTACTTCGAGAGAAGCAAATGAAGTGTGACGTCTGCCCGAAGAATCGAACGGAGAAACTCTAACAAGTCTGTGAACGCCCATTTCTCCCTTGAGATATCCGTAGGCATTCTCTCCCTCAACAAGGAGAACGGCAGACTTGAGACCCGCTTCATCTCCGTCAAGAAAATCTATCATGCTCACATTGAAGCCGTGTTTTTCACCCCAATGCTGATACATACGCACAAGCATCTGATTCCAATCCTGCGCCTCTGTGCCTCCTGCGCCGGCATGGAAGGTAAGAATGGCGTTCTTTGCATCGTATTCGCCCGAAAGCAAGGTGCTGAGTGTCATCGCATCGAGCTTTGCAACAAAGGCATCAACACTGCTTTTGCATTCATCAAACATATCGAGGTCTTCCTCTTCGTTTGAAAGCTCGATGAGCACAAGAGCATCATTGTATTCGTTTTCGAGCGCGTTGTATGCGGCAACCTTATTTTTTAGCTGGCTTATACGCTGCTGAACCTTTTGTGAATTGGCAAGGTCGTTCCAGAAGCCGTCAACGGCTGTCTGTGCTTCGAGACTCGATATTTCCTCATTCATCGCATCAAGTCCGAGCGCTTCTCTGAGTTGCTTCAGCTTTTCCTCGTAATCGAGAAGCGAAAGTCTTAGTTCTTCAAATTGTATCATAGCAATTCTCCTATTTTGTATTTTGATAATCTGCAAAAATACGGAAAATCAGTCGGCATTTAATGCGGGAATTAACCCGATGCGTATTTTTTCATTATATATTATATATAAAAAAGGCAGAAATGTAAAGAACTTAAATAATTTTTTAAATAATAATTGAAATTTAAAGAATAATTCGTTAATATATAAGGTGTATAATTACAGCATTTCAAAAAAGGAGACATATGTTATAGATGAAATTCAACGGTTTGCCCTGCCCCAAATGCGGCAGGATAATGAACGATGACGATGATATCGTTGTTTGCCCCGATTGTGCAACACCTCAGCATCGCTCATGCTGGCTTGAAAACGGTCATTGCGTGAATCACGATAAGCATTCAAGCGGATTTGTATGGAAACCCGAGCAAAGCGAAGCGCCGGCGCAGGAAGCCGACAGTCGGCAGGACGGCGCCCCTCAAAGCAAAATATGCCATGTATGCGGTAGTGAAAATCCCGAAGAGGCAATGCATTGCGGAAATTGCGGCGCTCTTTTCGAAGCCGGCAATGCCGATCCCAACCAACCGAAGCAATGCCGTATCTGCGGAAAAACGAACGACGGAGATGCTATCCACTGTAAATACTGCGGTGCGCCGTTTTCGATGAACTCGCCTTTTACCTCAAATCCCTACCTTGCCGCATCGGGAATAGACGAAAAAGAATGCATAGGCGGCATAGAGGCGGGAGATATCGCATATTATGTTCAGCCTTCCGCGCCGAGATACATTAAAAAATTCAAAAAAATATCCGAGGGCAAAAAGATTTCTTTCAATTGGGCGGCGTTTTTCTTCGCACCTTATTGGTTCCTTTATCGAAAAATGTATAAGGTCGGCATTATATTCATGCTTATCTTCGCTACCGCTTCAATTGCGCTCACCCCCGCCATGACGAATTACACCGAGGCGGTCGAAAGCTTTTATTCGGCAATTGACAGCAATGAGATTACCGATGAGCAAGCGGCGGCGTTGGTACAGGAACTTACGCAAGTCACTCAAAAATACGCCCCGATAATAATCGGTATTTCATTGCTTGTCCGCCTTGCAAGCGGCTTCTGTGCAAATCCGTTATACTATAACAAGATGAAAAACGATTACGCTCTTATCTGCGAACAGGCAAGAGAAGCTATGGGCAGGCGGCTTTTACTCGGCAGGCGCGGCGGCGCTTCGGCAATGCTCTTTGCCGCAGGATTTTTCGGTTACAATTGCATTATCAGCATTCTCACATACATTGCGGATGCGATAATTGCCAATATATAATTGTTAATAACGACATGGAGGTAATATAATGAAAGTCAGAAAAGCAATAATCCCCGCAGCAGGTCTCGGCACAAGAGTTTTACCCGCATCAAAGGCTGTTCCAAAGGAAATGCTGAACATCGTTGACAAGCCGGCGATTCAGTATATTGTCGAAGAAGCGGTAGCCGCGGGCATCGAGGATATCCTCATAATCACAAACAGAGGCAAGGGTGTTATAGAGGATCATTTCGATCACTCCTTCGAGCTTGAATATCAGCTCAAAAACAACCCCTCAAAAGCAAAAATCTATGAGGATGTAAAGGCTTGCGCCGGTCTTGCAAACATATATTTCATACGTCAGAAAGAAACAAAGGGTCTCGGTCATGCCATCCTTTGCGGAAAGTCCTTTGTCGGTGATGAGCCGTTCGTTGTTCTCTATGGCGATGACGTTATCATTTCCGAGGATCCCGTTACCGCCCAGCTTTGCCGTTGCTATGAAAAATACGGCAAGGGCGTTGTCGGCGTAAAATCCGTTCCCGAAGAGCTTATTAAGCTTTACTGCACCCTCGGCGTTTCCCCCATTGAGGGCGAAACAAGAGCAATGAATTGCCACAAGATTATCGAAAAGCCCACACCCGATCAGATTATGTCTCTGTATGCGATACTCGGCAGAGTCGTACTTCCTCCGGAGGTATTCGGAATGCTTGAAAAAGGTCTTGCCGAAACTCCCGAGGGACAGGAGCTTTACCTGACTGACGTTATGAGTGAGCTCGGAGCAAGAGGAGAACTTCTTGCATATGATTTCGTCGGCGACAGATACGATATGGGCAACAAGCTCGGTATAATGAAAGCAAACTGCGAAGTTGCGCTCAAGCATCCCGAAATCGGCGAAGGCTTCAAAGCATATCTCAAGGAGCTTGTAAAAACTTTCTGATAAATCCGCCGCAAATAAAACAACACATTGTCACTTAAAAACTCAGCCGCAGGCATATTGCTTACGGCTGAATTTTTTACATGTAGATTGTCCTTGGAATATGAAAATCCCCCGACTCGGATAAGTCGGGGGAAAACTTTTTAATCAGTCCTCGTCACAGCAATCGTCGCAATCGCAATCGTAGTCGATTTCAAATTCGAGAAGCTCGTCGCACTTGGGGCAATTTATACTGCCTTCGTCAAGGATGTCTCTGTCAACGGTGATGACCTCGCCGCAGCTCGGGCACTCAACATCGTAATACTCATCGTCATCATCGCAATCACAGCAGTCATCGCAATCACAGCAATCGTCAAAATCGTCGTAAACAAAGCCCTCAAGCTCGTCAAGATCTTCGTCAACGGCATCCAACTGCTCGGATACAAGGTCGAGACCGTCTTCAAGATCGCTTACCGAAAGGGCAAGGTCATCAAGAAGATCCATCATAGCCTTGAGTAACTTGGTTTCGAGCTTGCTCTCATCGAGATTAAGCCCCTCTGCGATTCCCTTGATGTAGGCAACCTTTTCAGTTACTGTCATGTCTTTGTCCTCCATTAAAATATAATTACGCACGGCTGAGATATTCGCCCGTGCGGGTATCGACAACTATCATTTCGCCTTCGTCGATAAACAGGGGAACCTTAACCTCTGCACCCGTTTCGAGAGTAGCGGGCTTTGTTGCGTTGGTTGCGGTGTTGCCTGCGAAGCCGGGATCGGTCTTTGTTACCTGAAGGGTAACGGTGGTGGGAGGCTCAACGCCGAAAACGCTTCCCTTATAGGAAAGAATACGGCAAGTTTCGTTTTCCTTAACGAACTTAAAGTTTTCGGGAAGAGTATCTTCACCGATGGGAACCATATCATAAGTCTCGGGGTCCATAAAGTAATAAAGACCGCCGTCAGCATATGAATACTCCATTTCCTTACGCTCGATATAAGCGGTGGGGAACTTGTCGGTGGGGCTGAAGGTACGTTCAACAACAGCGCCGCCTATAACGTTTCTTATCTTTGTTCTGACGAAAGCCGCGCCTTTGCCGGGCTTAACGTGCTGGAACTCGATAATCTGATAAACCTGACCTTCCATTTCAAAGGTCACGCCGTTTCTGAAATCGCCTGCTGATACCATAAAACTAATCTCCTTACAGTGTTTATATGTTTTCACAGTTATTTTATACTATTCACTGCGATTTTTCAAGTCTTTTTTTGAATAATACCGTACTCTTAGAGAATTATGAGCGTTTTGGGGCATTTTGTAAGGTTTTCGGCACCGTTTTCAGTAATAAAAGCCATATCTTCTATGCGAACGCCGAACTCCTCGGGCAGATATATTCCGGGTTCAACGGTGACAACATCGCCGAAAGCAAGAATTTCATCCGTTCTCGTATTGAGCACGGGAAATTCATGTATTTCTATTCCGACTCCGTGACCTGTACCGTGACCGAAATATTCGCCGTAGCCCGCTCGGTTTATGACGTCTCTTGCCGCCGCATCCGCCGCCTTGCATGAAATATTCGGCGCAAGCAACGCAAGCGATGCAAGCTGTGCTTCAAGGACGGTTTCATAGATTTTCGCCTGCTTATCGGATACTCCGCCGAGAGCGACCGTGCGGGTCATGTCGCTGTGATAGCCATTGACCACTGCACCGTAATCCATTGTGATAAAATCGCCGTATTCAACCTTTTTATTGCTTGGGACTCCATGGGGCATGGATGAATTTTTACCGCTGACCGCTATCGTTTCGAACGAAAGAGCCTCGGCACCTGCTCTGAGCATGAAATAATCAAGCTCTAACGCTATTTCCCGCTCGGTAACTCCTTCTTTTATAAAAGTGCATATGTGTTCGAAAGCCGCCTGCGCAATGCTCTGCGCCGCAACGATTTTTTCAAGTTCCGCCCTGCTTTTGGTACGGCGAAGCTCCTTGACCGCTTCATCCGCTTTTTCGGCAAGGCATTCGCAATCAAGCGACTTTGAGAACGAATTAAAGCGCGCCACACTCAATCTTGATGCTTCGAAATGTATTTTTGTTATGCCGAGAGATGCGATAAGGGCGTTTATATCCTCTGCGGCATTTTTGCAAAGGCATATTTGACCGCATCCTCGTACTCTTGCGCGCGCCGCTTCGATATAACGGCGGTCAGTGAGGAAAACACTTTCATTTGCGGTAACGAGCAAATAGCCGTCGGTAGACTCGAATCCCGTCAAATAAAGTCTGTTTTCCTGCGAAGCAATGAGAAATGCCTCGCCCTTTTCTAAATAGCCTTTAAGCTTTTCCGTCATAAAAATCTACCTTTCGTTTAAAAAGAGACACTGCCGAATGTGTGCAGCATTCGGCAGCGCTTTGGGGAAAGAGAAAATAAAAATGAAAAAAGAAGATGTCAAAGAAGTATAATGTCTAACTATTAACACTTTATCGGACAAATGTATGATATTACATATCGCCTCGTAAGATGTTAATAAGTTATAAATAAATTATGAATAAACTGTAAACTTTGAACACTTTTCCATTTTTTTGTACTGCACAACAGACAAACACGCCATGTTGTCTGTTCAGCCGAAAGCCTTATTGTTCGAGAAATGCCTTAAAGCCCTTGAAAGCCATGTAAACATCAAGCTTCGCAACGACCTCAAACGGAGCGTGCATGGAAAGTACGGGAACGCCGACATCGACAACCTCTATGCCGAGATTTGCAATATACTTTGCAACGGTTCCTCCGCCGCCCTCGTCAACCTTGCCGAGCTCACCCGTCTGCCATGCAACCTTTTCTTTATCGAAAAGGAGACGGATTTTTGAAACAAATTCGGCGTTTGCATCGTTCGTTGAGCTTTTTCCTCTTGAACCGGTATACTTCGTAACAACAATTCCTTTGTTAAGATATGCCGCATTGAGCTTGTCATGAACGGAGGGATATGTGGGGTCAAATCCGGCATTTACATCGGCGGAAAGGCACTCGCAGGCTCTTATAACGTCTCTGCCGCAAAGGCCTTGAGTTCTCGCTATATCAGCGATGAAATGCTTGAGATAAGCCGAATTTAAGCCCGTATTGCCGTCGGAGCCTATTTCCTCTTTATCGGTAATTACGGTGACGGCCGTGCGTTCGGGAGCTGTTGCGGCAAAAGCCGCTCTTATCGACGGATAAGCGCAAACTCTGTCGTCATGACCGTAAGCGCCTATTAAGCTACGGTCAAATCCGATATCAACCGCCTTAATTGCCGGCACCATTTCAAGCTCCGCCGAAAGAAAATCACTCTCGACAATGCCGTATTTTTCATTGAGCAATCTCATTATATTCAGCTTTACAAGCTCACTGCCCTTGTCTTTTCCGAACGGACGGCTTCCGACAAGAATGTTGAGATTTTCGCCTATAACGGTTTCATCCGCACTGCGTTTTGCCTGCTGTTTATCAAGATGCGGCAGAAGATCCGTCACTACAAACTGCGGATCCCCCTCATCCTCGCCGAGACGAACCGTCACACATGAGCCGTCCTTGCGGTATATTACGCCGTGAAGTGAGAGAGGAACGGCAGTCCATTGATATTTCTTTATTCCGCCGTAATAATGTGTTTTGAACATTGCAAGCTCCGAATCCTCGTAAAGCGGATTGGGTTTAAGGTCAAGTCTAGGAGAATCGACATGGGATGCGATTATTTTTGCACCCTTTGCAAGGTTTTCTTTACCGAAAACGCAAAGAATAAGCGCCTTTCCTCTGTTATCATAATATACTCTGTCGCCCGCCCTGTAGCTTGCTTTCGGGTCAAACGGAACAAAACCGTTTTTCTCGGCAAGCTCTTTTACATAAGTCACCGTTTCGCGCTCCGTCTTGCAACGGTTCAGAAAATCAATATAATCGGCGCAAAAAGCATCGGCGGTTTCGATTTCGCCGTCCTCACAGGTGAATGCGGCATGGTCGGGGGAGTAGAAAAGCTCCTCTTTTAGAGCATCTGCACGGTTTTTTTCACACATAACGATACTTCCTTTCAAGGTGAAGATTGTTTATAATAGATTTTTATATATATTAAATGCTTCCGTAACTTTTTTGACATAATGAGCTGTTTCTTTAACGGGGATATTATCGAGATTTTTTCCGTCGCCGGATATCTCGGGATCGGACAGCCATGAATGTACCCTTCCTCTGCCGGCATGGTAAGCGGCAAGAGCGGTTCGAACCTCTCCGAATTCATCGAGCAGATATCCGATAAAAAACGCGCCGTAGCGTATCGAGGTCTCTGGGTCAAGGAGCGTAATATCGGCGTCGGTTTCACCCAACTTCATTTTTATCCATTCAAAGGTTTCGGGGGTTATCTGCGTAAGCCCGACGGCATTTGCCGAGGAAACAGCCGATGAGTCAAAGGAGCTCTCGGTGCGTATCACGGCATATAACAACGCCTCGTCCACACCATACTCGTCGCTGTATTTTTCGACAAGCTCACTGTATTTTTGCGGATACAACAGCTTTGTTATCGTCTTGAAGCTACCCGCGAATGCCCCGAAAAGCATCACTGCGGCGGCAACAAAAATCGAGGCGGCTTTCATTCTGCCCTTTGCGGTCATGGTGTTTCCTTTCAAAACAAGCAATCTATGGCACGGCTCAAATCGTAGCCGTCCTCATTATCAATTATAATATCACTGCGGCTTGCATAGTATTCCTGCGACGGCTGTGCGCATATCCTCAACAAAGCGTCCTTTTCGCTCAAGCCGTCTCGCTCGATTATCCTTGCAAGTCTCACCGTATCATCAGCCGTTATGCAAAGCGTTTTGCCGCAAAGAGAAGCAAGGTCGCTTTCAAAAAGCAAAGCGGCATCTATTACTGCCGCCTTTGCGTTTTCGGCTTCGGCAACATGTATTTCATTCACGGCAAGACGGGTTATCTCGGGATGGGTTATCGCATTGAGTGCGGCTGTGCTTTCAGGGGATGCAAAAGCTCTGCGTGCAAGCTCTCTACGGTCGAGAACGCCGTTTTTCACTATATCGCTTCCGAATCGGGAACATAACATATCCGAAACAGCGCGGCTTTCAACCGCTTTTCTCGCAAGGATATCCGTATCTATTATATGATACCCTTTCTTGCGCAGAATATCTGCGGCAGTGGTTTTTCCCGCTCCCGTTTGACCCGTAAGTCCGATAACGGGTATGTTGAAATCAAGGTCGATAACTCTGAATGCGGCGGAGCGTAGCAAACGGTTATATACGGCAAGACCCACACCGTTCGTGGCGGGACAACGTACAAACGCCCGTGCGCATCCCATCAAATCGACCTGTCTGAGTGCATCGAAAATGTTGCGTGCCTGTGTCTCGGAGCTGTCGGCGGTGCCGTATTCAATTGATTTTTCAAAATTTGCGCCTTCGCCTTCAAAGCAAACTGCGCAGACCGTATCCTTTTGCGCAAGAAGGAATTTCTTATATTTTTCAAATTCGCCTTTGATTATCGTAACCTGTGCGGCAGGGGCATAATGCTTATATTTCATACCGGGAGACTGCGGCTTTTCACCGTCCGCCAACTTTTCGAATATTGCAGACGATACCTTGACCTCACCGAGAACCTCTCGGAGCTGTTCTAAAGTTATTCCACCCGGTCGGAGCAGAGTGGGAATTTCGGTTGCCAAGGTTATTACGGTGGATTCGACTCCGACGGAGCAGTTGCCGCCGTCAATGACCGCGTCGATTTTTCCGTCAAGGTCATCGAGGACATGCCGGACACAGGTGGGACTCGGCTTGCCCGAAGCATTGGCGCTCGGTGCCGCCAGCGGAAGTCCGCTTTCTTTAATAACGGCTCGGGCACAGGGGTTTGAGGGCATTCTTATCGCAACTGTTGAAAGTCCTGCCGTTACCGCATCGGGTACGGCGCTTGAACGCTCCGAGATAACCGTCAGCGGTCCGGGCCAAAATTTTTCGGCAAGCAAAAGCATTCTCGGATCAACTTCTTTTACAAGAGGCGGTATTTCGTCGAGGGAGGCAACGTGAACAATCAGCGGATTATCCTGCGGTCTGCCCTTTGCTTCAAATATTTTTCCGACGGCTTCGGGATTCAGAGCATTTGCGGCAAGCCCGTAAACCGTTTCGGTCGGTATGGCAACAAGACCGCCGTTTTTGAGTATTTCGGCAGCCTGTTCGATATCGTTTTTTTCTTCGGATTTAAGACAAAGAGTTTTCATTCTTAGGGGTCATTCCTCACTTTTGAGTTTTTCGGCGGTATCTGCGGTAATTAACGCATCAATCAGTTCGTCAAGCTCGCCGTTCAAAATCGCTTCTATTTTGTAAAGAGTAAGATTTATTCGGTGGTCGCTGACTCTTCCCTGCGGATAATTATAGGTTCGTATGCGCTCGCTTCTGTCACCCGTGCCGACTTGAGCTCGCCTTTCGCCCGCAATGGCATCATGCTGTTTTTCGCGCTCTGCTTCAAGAATTCTCGAACGGAGAATTTTCATCGCCCTGTCCTTGTTCTTGTATTGGCTTCTTTCGTCCTGACATTCGACGACGGTACCCGTGGGAAGATGGGTTATGCGAATTGTACTTTCGGTTTTGTTGACATGCTGTCCTCCCGCACCGCCCGAACGGTAGGTATCTATTTGCAGGTCGGCGGGATTTATTTCGACATCGACCTCCTCTGCCTCGGGAAGCACCGCAACGGTAACGGTGGAGGTGTG
>CAYNUD010000058.1:0-9614 GCA_964400315.1 uncultured Clostridium sp.
ATATCCATGCGGTCGCCTATCAGCTTGCCGTTATTTATAATGTTTCTGTGCGTGAGCATAACGCCCTTGGGGAAGCCCGTTGTTCCCGAGGTGTACTGCATATTACACACGTCGTCGGGCTTTACCTGAGCGGCTCTGCGGTGCACCTCGTCAACAGGCACGCTGTCCGCCCTTTCGAGCATTTCCTCCCATTCAAGACAGCCGTCCATCTTGAAGCCCACCGTTACAACGTTACGCAGGAACGGCAGATTTTTCGAATAAAGAGGCTTGCCGGGCTTCAAATCCTTAAGTTCGGGACAAAGCTCGGAAATTATCTCCTCGTAATTCGAGTCCTTGCAGTCTCTTATCATAACAAGCGTATGCGTATCGGATTGACGAAGCAAGTATTCCGCCTCGTGTACCTTGTACGCCGTATTGACCGTAACAAGAACCGCACCGATTTTCACCGTTGCCCAGAAGGTCAAAAACCACTGCGGAATATTCGTTGCCCAAACCGCAACGTGATAGCCCGGCTTTACACCCAAAGAAATAAGCGCCGCCGCAACCCTATCAACATCTTCACGAAATTCCGAGTAGGTTCTCGTATAATCGAGCGTAGTATATTTGAAAGCGTATTGGTCGGGATATCTTTCTGCCGTTTCATCCAAAACCTGTGAAAACGTCAGGTCAACCGTTTCAAATTTCTTCCACGGGAACGTGCCCGTACGTGAACGGTTATAATAAATATTCTCCGTCGGCTTTTGCGCCCTTACGCTGTTCATATAAGTGACAAAATGGGTCAAAACAACATCGGGGTCGGATATCTCATCATTGTTATCCGTACAAATAAAGCCGTCGTAATTGAGCGAACGCAGTGCATTCATAAAATCACGCACAGGAAGCTCGCCGTCACCGATAATAACGTTCGTGCCGTCCTTTCTGTCACCGATTCGCACATAATTTATGTATGCACCGAGTGTGCGTATCGTTTCATCCGCCGTCTCGCCCGCATTGAAAAAGGTTTCTCTGATATTCCACGCCGTGCCGAGTGCCGCCGTTGCGAAAAAGTTTATTATTTCAAGCGCCTTCTCGGTGTGCGCGAGAACACCGCATGTTTCAAGTAAAATATTAACTCCGTATTCTTCTGCACACTTAATCGCCGGAGTGAGTATACCGCCGAGAGCCTGCTCGGGTATATCATCGGCAAAGCGGATTATGACATTTTGAATGCCCGCATTCGCCGCAAGGGTAACGCAGTCGGTTATCGGCTCTGCGGCGGTGGCGGCGCATATCGGGTCGGGAAATGTCAATGCCGCCGCTTCAAGATGCCGGTTCACCAGCTTACGTCCCGAATCAGCCGCCGAGGACGGGTCAAACAGACTGTCACGGTGCGCGGCAAGCTCGGCCCTTGCATCAAAAATCTCTATTCCCGAGAAGCCGTAATCCGAAGCGGTATCACACAGCTTCAAGAATGACGGACAACTTACATTTTCGGTAGAAAAAGCTAATTTCATACTATTTTTCCTCGTAAACAATCTTATTAAGCGCGTTTATGTAGGCTCTTATGCAGGCACCTACAATATCGGTTGATATTCCGTTGCCGGCATACAGCTTACCGCCGTCGCGCAGACGGATAAGCGATGAACCCAAAGCCTCTCTGCCCTTTGTTATCGCCTGTATCTGGAAGTCGTCAAGCTCATAGTGATGTCCGATTATCTGCTCTATCGCATGGAACGCCGCGTCTATCGGGCCGTCGCCCGTACTTACTCCGCTGAGCTTTTCGCCGTTCTTTTCAAGCGTGAGATTTGCCGTTGCCGTCATAATATTGCCGCTGTTGACAACATAGCTTACTATATGGTAGGTTGACGGAACTTGCATTGCCGTGCTTGCAACAACAGCTTCAAGCTCTCTTGCGCTTATGGAATCTTTTTTTGCCGCAACACGGCGGAATTCCTCGTAAACCTTGCCGTTATCTTCGGCGCTCAGCTCATATCCCAAATCTCTGACTGCGGCAATAACCTGTGTGAGTGTGCTCGATGTATTAAGCACCGACGGCTCGGATTGTGCAACGGCATTTTCGCCCTGCTTTTCGATTTCTTCGGGTGTCGCTTCGGAAAGCATACGGTGGATTCCCGTAATATCAAGTCCGCAAGAGAATCCAAGCTCGTCACCCTTTGCACGGCAGATGTCCGCAAACACCTCCGCACTGAGAAGCGACTTACTTCCCACTGCTGTTTTAATGCCGTCGGCACCCGCTTTTATCGCTTCAACCGCACAGGCGGCCGCCATATTGAGCATATCGGAGGTCTTGACAAACACCTTTCCGATGCACGCTTCCTTTACCTCGGAAACAAGCGCGGCAATTTCCGTCGGAAATCCCGTTCCCGCATCGTCGCAAAGAGTAACTCGGCTTGCACCGTTTTCACACGCCGTGCGACAGCACTCGGCGGCAAATCCGGCTTCGGCTCTCGTTGCATCGGCGGCAACAAACTCCACTGTATCGCAAAGCTCCGATGCTTTCTTGCATAAATATGCAATTTTTTCGAGCATCTTCGGTGCTTTCATATGATAGGTATATTCCATTTGCACCGTTGATACGGGCATTTCCACTCTCAGACACGGTGATTTTGCGGTTTTAACACAGCTCCAAGCTGCGCCGAGAGTTTCATCATCCGCACCCGTCGGAATACTTACGGTACAGCCGTCAAGCGACGAAGCTATCGTTCTGAGCACAACCTCATCCTCTCTGCTGCCCGAGCAGGCAGGAAGCTCAACACAGTCAACCCCCGCATTACGAAGGCTCTGTGCAAGAGCCAGCTTTTCACGGAACGAAAGCTGACGGTTTTTCCCTGCGACGGTGCCGCCGAGGGTAACATCCGAAACATAAACACTTTTCATTTGATTTTCGCCTTTCATTGATATTTTTCGATTTTTCGAGTTCCTGCGGAAAACAAAAAGCCCGCAGAGAACCACTCTCTGCGGGATGACTAATTTAAAAAATTAACCACGGTACCACCCGTATTGCCTGCTTACGCAGACCTCTCATCAGGCTCTGTCAAGCCCTTGACCTGTAACGGGATCCCCCGTGCCCCCTTACTTGATTCCGGGGACCTGCTCCGATACGAGACTGCCGAAAAGCCCGCTTACCGTTTTTCACCTGCCAACGGCTCTCTGAAAGTCAAAGCTGTTCCGCATAATATCTTCACTGCATTTGCTTGTTTGATTTTCCCTATTTTAACGCACAAAGGCGTGATTGTCAATAGCCCTGAAGAAATTTTGCATAATTACACAGTGTATACGGCTTTTCGAGACAAAAAAATTGTCGGATATCCATAATATTTTTTTCGTTACCGCCGTAACCATTTTCATGTTGCGGCATAACATGAGGATGTAAGCAGTCGAGAAATCGGCTGACTCGAGTTAAGGAGGTCAGATTATGGGTTGCGGATGCAATAACAATTGGTTCCTTATCATCATCCTCTTGCTCCTTTGCTGCTCCGATTGCGGCAACGGTTGCGGCTGCGGCAACGGCTGCGGTTCGTCAAGAAGCAGTGACTGCGGCTGTGGCTGTGGCTGCTGAAGCTCTCGCTTAAATCGAAGCTAAGACCCTCGCCGCTTCCTCCTGCGTTAATCCGCCGGGGGAGGCGGTAAAGTTTTTGGGGATGCTGTCCTGCCATCTGAGCGCGTATTTTTCCGCTTCCTCTTCGCTTATTTTTATTCCGTTCAAACAGACAAGAGCCGCAACGGTATCTTTCACTTTTGCAATATCCTCGGTCATGGCGACGAATTTTTCGGCTTTTTCGGGAGCAAATCGAACGCAACGGTCAATGAAAGCTCCGAAGAATGCCGCACAAGCAACGCCGTGCGGAACTCCGTAATTCTCTGTAAGAATATATCCGAGAGGATGCGGAAAAGCCGTACCGCAGGTGTTTATAACAAGACCCGCATAAATCGAACCTTCATACAGCCTTTTTCTGAGAGCATCGGAAATATCGCCGTTCCGTACAAGCTCTTTCAAGCCGCCGTATATGAGAGGTATGCACTTTTCGGCGTAAAGCTCGACAACATCATTGCACTTATCCGTAAAAAATCCCTCGACCGCATGTGCGAACGCATCGAGAGCCGTTGAAACGCTCTCACCTCTCGGAACGGTGGCGGTGTATTTGTAATCGCAAAATGCCGCGGCGGCATAGCAATCCGTACCCGAAATGCTCTTTTTCATGCCCGTTTTATCGTTGGTGAGCACGGCAACAGCCGTAACCTCACTGCCAGTTCCCGCCGTTGTTCCGATAAGCAAGACCGGAAGAGGCTCGCCGTTATATTCTCTTTTGTAAATATCCTGTGCCGAAAGGGTCGGGTCTGCGGCATATATCGCTATCGCCTTTGAAGCATCCAGCACAGAGCCGCCGCCTATGCCCAGAATAAAATCCGCGCCGCATTCTCTTGCCGCCTCTCCCGCCGCGTGGCAAGCCGAAATGAGCGGATTTGCCCCTATTCCGTCAAAAACGGCATATTCGATTCTCGCCGCTTCCAATGCGGAAACGGCATCGTCCAAAGCTCCGCTGAGCTTGGCACTGCTTTTTCCCGTGACTATAAGACAGCGTTTGCCGTACCGTGCGAAAACATCAATACTTTTGCCGACACAGCCTGTGCCCGTAATGCAATTCACCGGCATATAGAACGAATTTATCATATTTTCCTCCTCGGATTTGTTTTCGGACTTGCTTATACTTCGTTTTGCGATTATTTTAGCATATACCGCCGCAAAATCCAATATAAAACCGAATATTTTTTCGAATTGTTATTGAAAAATATTTTTAAAAGGTGTATAGTAGATTTACGGGAAAGATATATCCGTCATTACATAACAGTATATCGTTTTTGATATATTTCGGAGGCGTACACAGTGAAAAAAATCATCATTTCCTTTCTTGTGCTTGCCGCCGCTGCGGTTGCGGCTCTTTTTTTTGCTGTCACAAATGAAGAAAAACGCGACTTTTTCGCCATGGACACGCTCATTTCCGTTAAGGTTGAGGGCCTTGAAAGCAAAAGTTGCTCCGAAGAAGTGCAAGAGCTGATAAGCTCTCTCGACTCCGAAATGCTTTCCCGCTTTTCCGAAAACTCCGAACTCGGCAAGATAAATTCGCATTCCGAAAGCAAGCCGAGTGAAAAAATGCTCGGATATCTCGAAAAACTGTTGGAGGTTTGCCGCTTGAGCGGCGGCAAATACGACATTACCCTCGGCTCGGTCAGCGATTTGTGGAGCTTCACCGACTCTCCCCGAGTACCCGACAACGACGAGCTTAAAGACGCTCTTTCCCATACGGGATATGATAAAATCGAAATAAGCGGCGATACCCTAACCCGAACGGACTACGAAACGCTTATCGACCTCGGCTCTGCGGGCAAGGGAATTGCTCTGGACGAGGTAAAGACACTTCTCGACGAAAAGAATATTCGCTCGGCGGTCGTCTCGGTCGGCGGCAGTGTTCTGCTTTACGGCAAGGGAAGCTTCACCGTCGGAGTACGTGACCCTTGGGGAGATGCAGGCAGGTCCGTCCTCTCCCTAAAGCTCGGCGAGGGCTGTGTTTCTACCTCCGGAAGCTATGAAAGACGTTTTGAACAGGGTGGGAAAAGCTACCACCATATTCTCGACCCGTACACGGGAATGCCCGCCGAAAACGGACTTGTGAGCGTTACCGTCATTTCCGAAAGCGGTATGCTCGGCGATGCTCTCTCAACAGCCTGTTTTGTGCTCGGCATTGAGGACGGCATTGCTCTTGCGGAAAAGCTCGACTGCGAAGCGATTTTCATTACCGACGGCAAAAAAATAAGCTGTACCGACGGCATTCGGGACAAAATCTCCGTTCTCGAGGAGGAATATTCCTTTGAAAGCTGATTTTTCACGTCTCGAACTGATAAAAAAAACCGATATAATCATAATCGTTTGCGTAATCGTTGCCGCAATAGTCGCACTCCCGATTATTTCACGCTCGGACGGCAAGCTTGAAGCAACAGTGACCATCGATGGAAAAACGGTGTGTACGATTGACCTTTCCTCCGCCGAAAATCTCGAATTTCGCACCGATACCGAGCCGTCACTGCTCATAAAATCGGAAAACGGCGAGGTTTGGATAGAGGAAGCGGGATGCAGAGATAAAATTTGCGTTGCCTGCGGCAGACTCAGCCGAAAGGGTGATACGGCGGTGTGTTTGCCCGCAAGAACGGTAATTTGCATAGGCAATTCCGAACTTGACGCCGTAACTTATTGATATGAAAAAGAAAAATTCACTTGTGTATGAAACGGCGCTGAGTGCGATTTTGTGCGCTCAGGCGATAGCCCTCGGCTGGCTCGAGGGACTTCTGCCGGCGTTTCCGTGGCTTCCGCCCGGAGCAAAGCCCGGATTTTCCAACATAATAACAATGTTTGCGGCAAGCAGTCTCGGATTCGGAAAAGCTCTTGCCGTCACCGTCGTGAAAGCGGGCTTCGCTTTTGTCACGAGGGGCGTAACCGCAGGCGCCATGAGTCTTGCGGGCGGCGTTCTCTCAACGGCGGCAATGTACTTACTTTTGAAATATGCCGGCAAAAAGCTCGGTCTTACCGGAATTTCGGTAATCGGCGCACTGTGCCACAATGCAGGTCAGCTTGCGGTTGCCGCAATTCTCACGGGAACTGCCGACATTATATATTACGCACCGATGCTTGCCCTTTTCGGCGTTCTCACCGGTGCGGTCACGGGGATTATTTTCAAAGCCGTAATTCCCGCACTTGAAAAACAAAAAAATCACTTCGTAAGAAAGAAGGAGGAGTAAATATGGCTAAGCTCGGAAAGAGCGGTGTGCTGACCGCCGTAAAGAAGGTCAGAGGCGGCGTAAAGGTCGCTCATCACAAAAACACCGCCGAAACCGAAGTCGTAAGAATCCCGACTCCCTCAAAAGTCGTTATCCCGATGCAGCAACATATCGGAGCACCCTGTGAGCCGACCGTAAAAGTCGGAGATACGGTTGCCGTAGGTCAGCTCATCGGCGACAGCGATAAGTTTGTCAGCGCACCCATTCATGCTTCCGTTTCGGGTACCGTCACCGCAATAGGCGACATTAAGCTCCCGAACGGCGCCGTTTCAAAGGCGGTCACCATAGAGTCCGACGGTGAAATGCGTTTGTGGGAGGGCGTAAAGCCGCCCAAGGTTGAAACAAGAGAAGATTTGATTAAGGCGGTAAGAGCCTCGGGACTTGTCGGTCTGGGCGGAGCGGGCTTCCCCACTCACGTTAAGCTGAATTTTCCGCCCGAAAAAAATATCGACACTCTCGTAGTCAACGCCGCCGAGTGCGAACCGTACATAACGGTCGATTACCGCGAATGTATGGAAAATTCGTGGGACGTTCTTTCGGGAGTATACACTCTTAAAGAGCTTCTCGGCTTCAAGCAGGTCATCATCGCCGCCGAGGACAACAAGCCCGAGGCCTTTAAGGTCTTGAGCAGAATTGCCGACAATAAGGCGGACAAGGACGACAGCGTAAAGCTAATGATACTCGAATCGAAATATCCGCAGGGCGCCGAAAAAATGATGGTTCAGTCCGCTACGGGAAGAAAGGTTCCGCCCGGAAAGCTCCCTGCCGACGTGGGCTGTGTAGTTATGAACGTTGCATCCGTTGCGTTCATTGCAAGATATCTTAAATCCGGCAAACCTCTGGTCAGCCGTTCTCTCACCGTTGACGGCTCCGCAATAGCCGAGCCCAAGAACGTACGTGTTCCCGTGGGTACGGATATCGGCGAAATTATCGAATTTTGCGGCGGCTTCAAGGGCGAGCCGAGCAAGATACTTACCGGCGGCCCGATGATGGGTCTTGCCATAGTCGGCACGGACTTGCCCGTACTCAAGCAGAACAATGCGATTTTGGCGTTCACCGCCGAGGATGCCGTGCTCAAGCCCGAAACGGACTGTATCCGCTGCGGCAGATGCGTTGCCGCCTGCCCGATGAGCCTTATGCCCACCAATATTGTAAAAGCGGCGAAAATGAAAGATGCCGATGCGCTCAAAAAAGCAGGCGTTGCCGTTTGTATGGAGTGCGGAAGCTGTGCCTTCGCCTGTCCCGCAGGTAAGCCGCTTGTTCAGCATATGCGCCTTGCAAAGGCAATTCTCAGAGAGGAGGGCAATAAATAATGGTTAACGGAAAAAAGCTGACCGTGAGTGCTTCACCGCACCTGCGTTCATCAAAAACCACAAGAGGGCTTATGCTTGATGTCATAATCGCCCTTTGTCCCGCTCTTATCGCCGCCGTGTTTATATTCGGACCCCGTGTTCTCGCGGTAACCGCCACAACGGTGATAACCTGCGTGCTTGCCGAATTTGTTTCAAGAAAGGTAATGAAAAGAAGCAACACAATCGGCGATTTAAGTGCCGTTGTAACCGGCATTATCCTCGCTTTCAACCTGCCCGTAAGCATTCCTCTTTGGATGGCGGCAATCGGCGGAATTTTCGCCATAGTCGTCGTTAAGCAGTTCTTCGGCGGTATCGGTCAGAATTTCGCAAATCCCGCCATCACCGCAAGAATAGTTCTTCTTCTTTCGTTTGGCAAGGCAATGAGCGACTGGACCGCTCCCCTTTCATGGAAAACCGACGCCGTTTCAACCGCAACACCGCTTGCCGTTCTCGGTACCGATAACGCTTCTCTCCCCTCGAAGCTCGATATGCTTCTCGGTCTCAGAGGCGGCTCTCTCGGAGAAACCTGCGCCGTTGCGCTCATTATCGGCGGAATTTATCTTGTCGCAAGAAAAGTAATTTCCCCCGCAATTCCCCTTTCCTTTGTCGGCACGGTTGCCGTTATTATGCTCATTAAAGGTCACGGCGACCTCGATTTCCTTACATATCAGCTTCTCGGCGGCGGCTTGCTTCTCGGTGCGATATTTATGGCAACCGACTATTCCACAAGCCCGCTCAATACCAAGGGAAAAATCGTATTCGGCATCGGCTGCGGACTTCTCGCCTCGGTTATGCGTCTTTTCACCAAAATGCCCGAGGGTGTTTCATTCGCAATACTGCTTATGAATTTGCTTGTTCCGCACATTGAACGCCTCACCGCTCCCAAGCCATTCGGAACGCAAAAAGAGAAAAAGGAGGCGGCAAAATGAAAAAGATAAAAGAATACGCCGCTCCCGCCGTCGTTCTTTTCCTTATCGGTCTTATCGCCACTCTGCTTCTCGGCATGACGAACGATATCACCGCTCCGAAAATAGCGGCTCTCGCCGTTGAAAACGAAAAAAAATCAAGACAAATCGTCTTTTCGGACGCTTCAGATTTCGGCGAAGTAACAACTCTTTCGGACGGCACCACGATAGTTCCCGCCCTCGATGCCGAGGGTAACAAAATCGGCTCCGTTGTCGTCAATACCGTCAAGGGATACGGCGGAGATGTTTCCGTTATGACGGGCGTTGACAACGACGGCAAGGTTACGGGCGTTAACATTCTTTCCCATTCCGAAACCGCAGGCCTCGGCGCAAACGCTTCAAAAGAAAGCTTCCGAGAGCAATTTGTCGGCTTAATAAAAGGTATAACCGTTTCAAAGGATGCTCCCGGCGAAAATTCAATTGATGCTCTCACGGGTGCGACAATCACCTCGAGAGCGGTTACTCA
>CAYNUD010000059.1:0-9593 GCA_964400315.1 uncultured Clostridium sp.
ACTGCCGCAAGAGCGCTTTTCGGCGGTGCGGGTGACCTTGACAATATGCCTTCGACCAAGCTCAAAGCGGAGGATTTCACCGACGGCGCAATTGATATCCTTGCCGTTCTCATCAAAACGGGAATAACAAAGTCAAGAGGCGAGGGCAGAAGACTTGTAGAGCAGGGCGGCGTTTCGGTTGACGATGCGAAAGTTTCGGATATAGCAACGAGCTTTACTCAGGCGGCGCTTGCCGAAAAGCCGGTTGTTATTAAGAAGGGCAAAAAGATTTTCCACAAGGTGGAAGCATAATTCGGTTGGACAACACATGAGAGAAAAATAAAAACGGAAAGGAGAAATTGTAATGAAAAAAGCTGTAAAAAGAACAGTGGGGGCCGTTGCGGGTCTAGGGGCGGCATATCTTGCGATAGGTGAAATCGCTTATGAATGCGTTTTGAACATCAAGGTTAACCGTCTGCTCGGCAAAACCGGATGGTTCGACAAGCCCGAGGAAAAAGAGTTTTACGACAACTGCAAGGTCTATCAGGATGCGTGCAAGTGGTACGACAGTCTCGGAATAGCCGACACTATCATTCCCTCGAGATTGGGAAAGGACACCAGAGCAAAGGTTATTCTTGCCGACGAGGATTGCGGCAAATGGGCGGTTGTCATTCACGGCTATACCGCAAGTCCGAGAAGTATGGCGCATTATGCCTGGAAGTATCACACCATGGGATTCAACGTCATCTTACCTCATATGGTCGGTCACGGTACCGATAAGAGAAGTCACTGTTCCATGGGCTATTACGACCGTTTTATTATTCTCGATTGGATTGATTACATAATCGGGCTTGATACGAATGCCGAAATTCTTATGCACGGTGTTTCCATGGGAAGCGCAACTACGATGCTTGTAACAGGCGAAAAGTTGCCGAAAAACGTGGTTGTTGCCGTTGCCGATTGTGGATACACAAATTGTTGGGAGGAATATGTTTCTCAGTCAAAGGAAATGTTGCATTTGCCCGTGTTTCCGTTCCTTACGGCGGCGAACACCGTTTCAAAGCTGCACAAGAATTTTGATTTTAAGAGCTGTTCGCCCATTGATGCCGTTTCGCATTCAAAAACGCCTACGTTTTTCATTCACGGCGGCGAGGACCATTTTGTGCCCTATTCGATGATGAAGCCGTTGTTCGAGGCGTGCTCCGCACCCGATAAGGGAATGCTTACCGTTCCCAAGGCCTTTCACGCAAATTCGGTTTTTGCGGATACCGAGCTTTATTGGAGCAAGGTAACGGCGTTTATCGAAAAATATTTTAAGAATGAAAAGGCCGAAATAACCGCATAATAACAGAAAGACGGCCTGAAAGGCGGCTTTTATAAAGGAGTGTAGTGCCGATGAAGGTTTGTGAAATACCTTACAAAAGAGTGACCGTCGAGGAGTTTCGCGAAAAAGCGGAAAAGATAATCGAAAAAATCAAGACTGCGGGCTGTGCCGAGGATTTGAAAAAAGCGAGAGACGAGTATAACGCCGAAAGCGAAGCGGTTGAAACGGCTTGCTCTCTTGCAAACTGTCGCTTTACGCTTAACACGAGAGATGAGTTTTATAATGCGGAAATGGATTATTACGACAATGCCATGCCGCTGTTTAGCGAAATCGAGAATGAATACGCAAAAGCCATGCTTGCTTCTCCTTACAGGAATGAAGCCGAAAAGCTGATAAATCCCCGTGTTTTCAGGGCTTTTGAAATGTCGCTGAAAACCTTTTCCCCCGAAATTATCGAGGATTTGCAAAGCGAAAATGCGCTTGTTACCCGCTATTCAAAATTTATGGGCGAGCTTTTGTTTGAATTTGACGGCGAAAAAATGCCGCTGTCCGTTTTGAGAGGAAAGCTCGAGGACGACAGCAGACAGGTGAGAAAAAGCGCGGCCGAGGCGATAGGAAAAACCATGGAGACGAACGCCGATACCTTTGACGAAATTTTCGACGGGCTTGTTAAAATCCGCACGAAGATTGCAAAAAAGCTCGGTTATAAAAATTTTGTCGAGCTCGGATATTACCGTATGGGCAGAATTGATTACGACGAAAAAATGGTTGCGGCATTCCGCAAAAGCGTTGAAACCGATATCGTGCCGGCGGTGGTGAGCCTGAAAGAAAAAATCAAAAGCAGGCTTTCTCTTGATAAGATTATGTATTACGACGACTCGGTGAGCGTTACCGGCGAAATGCCGAGACCCGTCATAGGCACTGAGGAGATATTCAAAAACGCACTTGAGATGTATAATGACATGAAGGACGAAATCGGCGATTTTATGCAGAGAATGCTTGAGGCCGAGGCGTTTGATGTTGAAGCCCGTGACGGAAAATTCGGCGGCGGCTACTGTACCACATTCCCGATGTATAAACAGCCCTTTATTCTTGCAAACTTCAACGGCACAAGCGGGGATATTGACGTTATTACTCACGAATTCGGTCACGCTCTGGCGGCGGATTATCTGTTCAAATTTGCCGAGCCCGACTTTCCCACGGGTATGGAAACGCACGAATGCCACAGCATGTCAATGGAATTTCTTTGCCACAAGTATATGGATAGATTCTTTGGCGAGGCGGCGGACAAATATCGCTATAAGCATATAGTTGATGCACTTTCTTTTATTCCTTACGGCGTTATCGTTGACGAATTTCAGCATATCGTCTATGAAAATCCGACACTTACGCCCGAAGAACGCAAGGCGGAATATTTGAAGCTTGAAGAAAAATACCGCCCGTATCTTTCGTTTGACGGTATTCCGTATCTTGAAGACGGCACACGTTGGCAGTATCAAATGCATATTTACGAAAGCCCGTTTTACTATATCGACTATTGCATAGCTCAGTGTGTTGCACTCGGATTTCTCACTCTTTCGAGAGAGGATTTCGACGGTGCGCTCGAAAGATATACCGAATTTCTCAAAAAAACGGGTAGCGTTTCGCTCGGAGAGCTGATTGAGGGCGCAGGGCTTAAATTACCGTTCACGGAAAACGCACTTTCCGATGTTGCCGAAGAAACGTTGAAAATCATATCGGAGCTTGAAAAAGAGCTGTTTTAATCAAAAAACCGAGGGCGGTCATATGACTGCTCTCGGCTTAAATTATTTTTGACTATTTTAATATAGGTTCGATTACGGAGAGAAAATATTCGGTTATCTGTTCGGGCGTTTCTTCCATTTTGTGATAGAGCCACCAATCAACGGTTTCTACAAAGGAAGAGGAGATGTGATTTATCAGATAATCGCGTGGCAATGCGCAGCCGTCGAGAAGTCCCGTGTCGGAGTATTGCGTAATAATCAGCTTTTTCAAGTTGCTTTTGAAAAAGCGAAGAAAAATTTCGTTGTTCTGTGAGGACAAAAGCTCGAGAATGTTTCTGTCGTTTTCCTGCAAATGACGCAGAAGATGAAGAAATACGGAGTCGGTTTTACTGCCGCAGGAATAGTGATAATGTCCGTGAGGCAATCCCATTGCCGTGTCAATTATATGACCGAAAAGCTCTTCGCACAAATCCTTGAGAAGATAGTCCTTGGTTTCAAAATGTGCATAAAAGGTTGTCCTGCCTATGTCGGCGGTATCGATTATGTCTTGCACGGAAATTTGATTGTAATTTTTCTTTGAAAGCAATTCGGTGAAAGCCGAAAAAATTGCTTCCCGTGTCCTTTTTTGTCGTCTGTCCATATAAGCCTCCCGAATAAAAGAGTAAAAATGTTCCGTAACGAACGGTAAATAAAATCTGATTATTGAAATTTACGATGAAATTTAATAAAATAACGGCAGAAACGGAACAATCTGTTTTGTATCAAACATATTATACATTGCTTTTATGCCAATGTCAATTCGGGAGAGGTGCATATGTTCAAAAAAATCAATGATTTCCTTTCGAGCGTTCCCGCAACGCTTGCGGGCGGGGTATTTTTGCTTTGCAGCTTTATTTTTTCAAAGCTTAATATCAATTTGCCCGTTGACCCTGCTTGGGTAACGGTTATAATCAGCGGCATACCGCTTTTGTATCTTGCGGTGTGGCGTACCGTGCATAATAAGGGTATTGCGAAAATTTCCTCGGCACATTTGATTTGCGTTGCCATGCTTGCGGCAATTATAATCGGAGACCTTTTTGCGGCGGGCGAGGTTGCGTTTATTATGGCAATCGGCGAGATTTTAGAGGATATGACAACCAACCGTGCAAAAAAAGGCTTGAAAAAGCTTATAGCCCTTGCCCCGACAAAGGGAAGAAAAATTACAGACGGTAAGGAAGAAATGATAGATGCGAGTATGATATGCGAAAACGATGTTTTACGCATACTTCCGGGAGAAACCGTGCCTGTTGACGGCGTTATACTTAAGGGCGAAACCTCGGTGGATCAGTCCGTGATGACGGGCGAAGCTTTGCCCGTTGACAAAGTGCAAGGCGACGAGGTGTTTTGCGGAACGATTAACCGCTTCGGTGCCGTTGATATTCGAGCAACAAGGGTTGGAAATGACAGTTCACTTCAAAAGCTTATACGCATGGTGCGTGAAGCGGAGGACAAGAAAGCTCCTATGGCGAGAATTACAGACAGGGCGGCAAGCTGGCTCGTGCCCGCCGCATTGCTTATTGCCGTTGTTACGGGGATCATAACCAAGGATATTGTCCGTGCGGTGACGGTTTTGGTTGTATTTTGTCCGTGCGCTTTGGTGCTTGCGACCCCCACGGCGATAATGGCGGCAATCGGACAGGCAACGAAGCAGGGCGTTGTCATAAAATCCGGTGAGGCTCTGGAAAAAATGGGTAAGGCCGATATGATAGCCTTCGATAAAACGGGAACCCTTACTTACGGAAAGCCGGAGGTGAGCGATGTAATATCTTTTGACGAAAAAACAGACGGTGATACGCTTATTTCTCTTGCGGCATCGGCCGAGTCGAAAAGCGAGCATCCTCTCGGCAAGGCGATAGTTGATTTTGCGCAAAAGAATAACATTTCCTTTGCCGAGACAACCGAATTTCGTATGCTTGTCGGTAAAGGCGTTTTTGCAAAGGCAAACGGTAAAACTCTGCTATGTGGCAATGAAAAATGTTTCAAGGAAAGCAATGTCGAGCTGAGCGAGGACGTTCGCCGGCGGCTCGGGGAGCTTCGGAGACAGGGAAAAGCATCAATTCTTGTGGCTGAAAACGCAAGTTGTATCGGCGTTATAGCACTTTCGGATGTCCTTCGTCCCGAGGTTAAGGATATGACCGCAAGGCTTGCGAAGATGAACACAAACACGCTTTTGCTCACGGGTGACAGCCGTGTGACGGCGGAATATTTCGCCGAAAAAGCGGGAATTGCACAGATTAAAGCGGAGCTTTTGCCGGAGCAAAAGGTGGAAAGCATAGAAGCATTGCAAAATGACGGCAAGACGGTTTGTATGATAGGCGACGGCGTGAATGATGCGCCTGCCCTCAAAACGGCGGATATCGGTGTGGCAATGGCAAGTATGGGCAGTGATATTGCGATTGAAGCTGCGGATATAGCACTGATGAGCGATGACCTTTCAAAGCTGCCTTATTTGAAGCGGCTTTCGACGGCAACGGTGAAAACCATAAAGGCGAGCATTACTCTTTCGATGTGCATAAATTTTGTTGCGGTTACTCTTTCGGTGCTCGGCATTCTCAATCCCACGACAGGCGCGCTTGTCCACAATGCGGGCTCTTGCTTCGTTGTGCTTATAGCCGCATTGCTTTACGACAGAAAATTCGAATAACAATTCGAGAGCGGACGAAAAATCCGCTCTTTTTCATTTAATAAACATTTAATAAAAATTTCATTGAAACCGTATTTGCAATGTGGTAAAATATAATCGGACAATTTTCAGGACACGGGGAAAACTATATGAAAAAACTTTTGAGCATCATATTGTGTGCGGTAATAATCTTTTCGGGCTGCGGCGTTTCGGCGTTTGCGGCACGGGATGACTGCCCGATTATCCTAATTTCCGGATTTATGTGCTCACAGCTCTTTACCGATTTCGGCGAAGAAAATCAGGAGAAGATTTGGGGAATCAGCGCACAGTCGGTAACCGAAAAAATCAAAGATGATATTACGGGCTTTTTGCGTTCGTTTGGCGGTGCTGCGACGGGCGGACTTGAACAGTTCGGTGAAAGGGTCGGTAAGGGCGCGGCGCAAGTGCTTGAAAAGCTTGAATGTGAGCCTGACGGTTCATCGGTATTTCCCGTTGAGCATTATCCCAACGATCCTGCTTTGAATAATGTTGCCTATATGTTGAAAAACGCCGAGGAATACCTGTATGAACGCAATTTCTGCGAGTATATGGCTGGCAAAACAGATCCGTCAAGGCTTTTTTGCTATCAATACGATTCCCGTATGGATGCCGTGATTCTTGCCGAGGAGCTTTCGAATTTTATCGAAGAGGTTAAAGCGTATACCGGTGCACAAAAGGTCAAGCTTTTCGCTCTCAGCTACGGCGGGCTTATCGTTTCGACCTATCTTACCCTTTACGGCTCGGAAAATGTTGACCGAGCAGTGCTCAGTGTGCCGGCTTTGGGCGGTACGAATATTCCCGAAAGGATATTTACCGGCAATGTCGAGCTTGCGGAAAAATCAATAATCACTTTTGTTGAAACCGCGCTTTCGGGAGCCGCGAATTTTTCGAGAATTTTTGATGAGGACAGAGCTGTGTGGCTTGATCGCTTTGCAAGTGCAATGTGCTCCGGACTTACGGATATAATCAAAAATTGGGGCAGCATTTGGTGCCTTTCTTCACAGGATACTTATGAAAGTCTTAAAAATGAAATTCTCGACCAGAGTGAAAACGGTGAGCTTATTAAAAGAATCGACATAATTCATAATGAGGTAATGCCGAACTTAGCGGAAACCTTTGAAAAGTGCCGTGCCTCGGGAACGGGGATATCAATAATTTGCGGCACGGGCAGTCAGCTTGCCTTAGGCGGTGACTTGAACGGAGATGTCGTCCTGCCCGCAAGCGGAGTGAGCGGCGCATTGACCGCACCTCTCGGCAAGAGATTTCCAGACGGCTACACGGGTGCGTGTACGGCTTGCAACAATCCCGAGCACAATCACGTTTCCCCGTCCATGGAAATTGACGCTTCAACGGCATATCTGCCCGAGAATACATGGTTTGTTGAGGGTCATTATCACGGTCAGTATTTTTATGAAGAATATACCCGATCTCTTGTAACTAAGCTTCTGTTGACGGACGACCTCAAGGATGTTCATTCCGACAACGAATATCCGCAATTTGCCGTTTCAAACAACAGTTACCGCACTGTAGGACTTTCGTTTGACAAGAGTGAAGGCGCTTACCTGACGGACGAAGATACCGCGCTTGTCGTTAAAAATCTCAGCGCGGATAATTATATAAAGGTGATTTCGGTTGTTTCCGACGGTGTTGATTTGAGCTTCAAGGCACTCACGTCGGCAATTATCGCTCCGGGCGAAAGCGTAAGCGTTCCTTTTGAAGGAGATATTCCCGCTCTCTCGGCACTTTATGCACGACTTACCGTGAATTATATAAAAATCGGCAGTATAAATCCGCTTTGCTCGACGGATTTCGATATAACCGTTATGAACGGCGAGCCTGCCGAAAAGCACGGCGAATTTGCCGAAAAGGGCTTCACAGGCAGGCTTGAAAGAGTGCTTCCCGAATTTGTTTACGGAGCACTGAAAAAAATGTCCTTGCACAAGACGGCGGAATGCCTGTATGACACCGTCGCTTCATGGTTTGATAAATAATTGCAAGCCGAGAGTGAATTTTATCGCCCCGAATTCACTGCTATTTATTCGCATTAACAGAGTGAGGTTGTAAAAAATGAGGACACACAAAACATTCAAGCGCACATTGTCATTGCTTCTTTGTGTGATGATGCTGCTCGGTTCGGCTCTTGCCGATGTCAGCTTAACGGGTATAACGGTAAGTGCGGCAGGCAATAAAATAGCGGATTATACTGTCGGAGATGTAATCGAGTTCGGTTGGTATCCTCAGAGCAAGGTGACCGACGAGAGCGTTATATCCGCACTCAATACCGAAGCGGGCGACAACAAAAATTGGACGTCATATAATTATTACAGTGGTACGGGCAATTATGACGACGGTAAAATGACTGCAAGCGACTATATGCGCTACACGGATATAGTTCTTGGTGAAAACAAATACAGAGGCGTTGTCTTTGACTCCTACAGACCGTACTTTACCGGATATACATCATCAAGTACATACCAAGACGACAACGGCTACAATACAAACACGGTATATTGGTTCAAATTTGAGCCGATAAAATGGCGTGTGCTTGATCCGTCAACGGGTATGGTAATGAGTGAAACCATACTTGATTCTCAGGCATATAACAACTACGTTCATTATTCAAACGGTGAATATTACGGCAACTCGGACAAAACATATTATGCCAACAATTACGCCGAGAGCAGTATCAGAGAATGGCTCAACAATGATTTTTATAACACCGCCTTCTCCGCTTCGCAAAAAGAAATGATAGCGACAACAACGCTTGACAATTCGGCGTACAGCACGGACTATTCAAAATATGATTCCGCAACATCCGACGATAAAATTTATCTTCTTTCTTATGCGGACTCATTAAATACAATCTACGGTTTCAGCACATCCGACAGTGAATGTGATTTCGCCAGAATAGGGCAGGGCAGTGATTACGCAAAAAGTCAGGGGCTGGGGGTCAATGGTTATAGCGGAAATTCTTATTGGTATTTGCGTTCTGCCGGTTACAATTCTTTTAAAGAATGCGGCGGAGTGTTTGCGGTTAGAGGCGAAGGTTGCGTTTCCGGCTCTTTTTATGCTTCCCGCACTCATTTCGGTGTTCGTCCTGCGTTAAACTTAAAATCGGAAGCGGTTATTTGCAATTGTAAAATCGAAGTCCCCTCCGCCACAACCATAACCTACGGTGCCGGCATTATTCTTCACGCAAGTGCGGAGAATTTGCCGAGCGGTGCAAAGATAATTTGGGAAGCGGACAACGGCAATTTCAGTTACAGCGTTTCCTCGGACGGCACGACCTGCACGATTACGCCGAAGACGAGCGGCGACACGGTATTCATCGCAAAAATCGTTGATAAAGACGGCAACGAAATTTCTTCCGCTACGCAGAAAATGACCTCGAAAGCGGGTCTGTGGCAGAAGATAGTCGCTTTCTTCAAAAATCTTTTCAGCAAAAATCAAGTCATTCCGTATGCTGTGAGGAGCTTGCTTTTTTGACGGAGTGTCAAACAGAGGTAAGTGAGGAATGATATTTGATACACAGCCGACCGACAGAATATCGCTGTCGGTCGGATTTTTGCTACGGCGTGCAGTGAATTTTTGCCTCCACTTTCAGGGGAGGTGCCCTGTTAGGAATTAGATTGTAGGCGGTTAGGCGTTAGGAATATAAACTTGTCAAGAGTGACAAAAACTAACTTTCCTATTTTCTAATGCCTAAATCCTATCGCCTAAACGGACAGAGGGGTTTTGAAGCTGAAAGCTAACTCAAAGCCTTAAAAACCCTTTCGACTTTTGCCTGCGGCAACATATAAACGCCCATCAGAAATATAGTCGCACTGTCGCCTTGGAGCGGCGTCAT
>CAYNUD010000060.1:0-9516 GCA_964400315.1 uncultured Clostridium sp.
TCATCATAATGACTTCAAATGTCGGCGCAAAGCTTATCGCAAAGAGCGGCGCGGGAACACTCGGATTTACACCCGAGAGCGAAGAAACGGCGGATGACAAAAAGATAAGAGAGTCGGTAATGGGAGAACTTAAAAATGTATTCAGACCCGAATTTCTCAACAGAATCGACGATATCATCGTATTCCGCCAGCTTAACCAAACCGATATTGACGAGATAGCACGCAGAATGCTTGTGAGTCTTTCAAAGAGAGTGGGCGAAATGGATATTGACATTGAATTTGCCGAAAGCGCCGTTGCGGAAATTGCCAAGGAGGGCTTTGATCCCGTTTACGGTGCAAGGCCGCTGAGAAGAGCCATTCGCCGAAGAATAGAGGACAGACTTTCGGAAAGAATGCTTGAAGGCGGATTCGACTCGGAGAAAAAATATCTGTGCGAATTTTTCGACGGTGAGTTTGTATTTAACGAAAGAGAATAAACAAAAAAGCTGTAGGTGAGTAAACAAGTCCGTAAAAAACGGAGAATAGAAAAAAGAGTCCTCTTGATGTAGAATATACATTAGGAGGGCTCTTTTTGTACTGTCTGCACAATCCGGGGCAGTTCAGTGCCTACAGTTTTTTTCAGCTTATATTACTTTGATTTTCTATCACCGTGTTGCTTTCCGAGGAATGAACCTGATTTTGCCGTTCGGGGAAATCGAAGCCGTGCATGAAACCGCCCTGTTCGAGAGAACATATATCTCCGCCGATAACCCTGCCTTCATATACAAGCAAATTTGCCTGAACAGTGCCGATTCGATTTTCAAATTCCGGATAATTCAATACGTTATAGGTCCATCTTTTTGCTCGAACGCCTTTATACAGCTCCAAATCCAGTCCTTGTGACTTGTTCATTTCGGCATATTCGGTATAACCTTTGTCAAAATCCTGTGGGATGATGACCTCGCTTACCTCCGCGGGGTCTTCCGAAACGCTCCAACCGAATTGCGAAAGAAAAGCAAGCCGTTCGGAGGCATCCTGCGCCTTGTAGCTTATCACGGAATCGCGAGCCGTTTGAGTATTACGGCTTTTGCCCGTGAGGAAAACGAGTACGCCGACTGCGGCAATTATCGCAACGGCAGTCAGCACGATTTTTGCTTTTGAGGTTTTTACGGAAAATACAAACATAAAATCACCGCCTGCTACAACAATATGAAGCGGCGGCATTTTTTATGCCTTTGCGTTAATACAGGCGATTCCGTCGGGCGTTATATCAATAATTCCGTAGTTGCCGAACATTGCCGCACCGGGATTCATAATATACAGACCGTCCTCATAGCGTGTAACGGGGGAATGAGTGTGACCATATAATAAAATACGGGCATTGATTTTCTTTGCTCTGTCAACGGCGGCGCCGTCACCGTATTTGACATTATATTTGTGGCCGTGCATTAAAAGAATTTTTATGCCTCCGATAGTCTCGAAAAGCTCATCCGGCAGGGTAGAGGAAAGATCGCAGTTTCCGCATACGGAATAGACCTTTTTGCCGTCGAGAAGATGAAGAAGACGGTCAAAATCACGCTCACCGTCACCGAGGAAAATTACGGCACTTGCTTCGGGATGAATCAGTATCGCATTTTCGACCGAAAACGGATTACCGTGTATATCGGAAAAGGCAAGAATTCTCATACATTCGCTCCGTTCTATATTTGAATAAAATCACATATGCTTAGTATAGTGCATTTCAAACAAAAAATCAATCGGTTTTAACATTTCGGAAAGGCGGTGATTCGATGGGTAACGGCAATTTGTCCGCAGAGGAACTGCTTGAAATGGCGAAAAAATCCTCAAACGGCAATCCGCGAGAGCTTCTCGGTGCAGTTGAAAAACGGCTTTCGGCGGATAAAAAAAATGAGCTTGTCAATATTCTCAAAGACAAAAAAGCTATTGAAGAACTGCTCAAAAGCGAACAGGCGCAAAAGCTGATGAAGCAATTTAAGAAGTAAGCGGGGAAAAAGATGGACGGCATAAACGATATACTGTCAAGCCTGAGTGCGGATGACATTGAAAATCTGAAAAACGCCGCCGCAGAGTTTTTCGGTTCGCCGTCGGGGGAGGAAGCACCGTCCGAAACGGAGTCACCAGATATTTCAAAGCTGCTCGGCAATGCGCAGATGATGGCAAAATTGGCTTCGATAATGGGTGCGTTGAATACGTCCGATTGCCGTACCCGTTTAATTGAAGCGCTAAAGCCTCTGCTCAGCGAAAAGAGGAGAAGGAGGGCCGATGAGGCTATGCAAATAATGAAACTGCTTGACATAATGCCTACGCTCATGCAATTTATGGGCGGAGATAAAAAATGAATATGATAACGGCAGACCCCGATATCGGCATCGTTTTATCTCTTATTCTGTTGCTTTCTTGTGAAAAAAACGATTTTTCTCTCATTCTTGCACTGGTTTATATTATTGCGACTTGAAAAAAATCGGGAAGTAGTGTAGAATGTATGCGAAAAGGAGTGAAAGCAATGGAATACAAATACAGAACAAGCGGTACCTGTTCACGCTCGATAAGCTTTGAAATCGAAAACGGAACAGTAAAAAATGTCAGTTTTGAGGGCGGATGCAACGGAAATCTTAAGGGTATCGGCGCAATAGTTGAAGGAATGAAAGTCGAGGATGTCATAAATAAACTCAGCGGCATTCGTTGCGGCTTCAAGAGCACTTCTTGTCCCGACCAGCTCGCCAGGGCCTTAAAGGAGGCAACGGCTGATGAGTGATAGGGATAAAAACATACGCCTGACCTTTTACATTGTATGCGGTCTGCTTCTCGGAGCACCGTTCATATGGAAAATGATAAAGCTCATACCCGAGTTGCTTAAAACATTGCCGAACGCCGCCGAAATACTTGCGGCAACGGGCTACACCGTGCTTGTTATCGCTTCACTTACCGTGGCGTTCAAACTCGGAGAGTCGCTTTGGCTTAGGATAGTCGGCATATATTCCGCCGTCGGACTTGTGGTGTGCGGTCTTTCGATGCTTACCCGTGCTCTCGGTGCAACGGATGTGTTTGCCGTGCTTTTCGAAATACTCTGTGCGCCGTTTTACGGTGTGGATTCTCCGCTTGCGGTTATGGTAATCCTTCTTGTTATAATGGTGACATCAAACGTAATGCTCAACCGTGTTCCGCCGAAGTCACAGAATGCCGCAAACGAGAGGAACACTCAAAATAATAACGAAAACTCATAAGACAAATACCCTCGGTTTACAGCCGAGGGTATTTATAATAAAAGGAGCATTACGGAAGTTTACCCCATAATGCTCCTTTTTTTTATTTGGATGCGAGTTTAAATTCGCTGAGGAATGCCGCGGAATTGGTGGCCGAGTGAGTATCTTTGAAATAACCGTCCTTCGAAGTGGTCTGACCGCAGACGTAAACGGTCGAGCCGTTTGAACAGATATCTCTCGGAGCATCTACGCCGCTGCCGGCAAACGAGCGTATGGTCTGAGCTTTGCCGTATTCGGAAACAACATAAATGAAAGCGTCCTTGTCACCGAGATTCTGTATCGGGAAGTCGCGGTTGGTGGAGGTGGTGTAGCCTGTGACCGCATATCCGCCGGGAACCTTTGCTATTCCGGTAAGAACGTCATTCTCAAATCCGATGAGCGGAAGAGTCCAAACTATTTTCGATTCGCTGTTGATTCTGATTACAACGGCATCGGTAGTACCTTTGTTGCCGCCGTTATAGAAGCCGGCAAAAGTACCGTCGGGAGAAATGCCGGAGCAGGAATACTGACCTGCGATAACACAGCCGCCGTCCTCGGAAGCAAGAACCGAGGGGAATTCGGCAGAGCCGGTGAGGTAGATGGTTTTGGTCCATACTTTTTTGAGAGACGATGTGAATTTGAAAACAACAGTAGTGCTTCTTGCTTCGCTTACGCCCTCGAGGCCTGCAAATCCGCCGTCATCGTTCGCATTTGCGCAAACGCCGAAAATATCTCCGTTTGAAGCCACCGCAAGACCGTCAAAGCTACAGTGGTAAGTTCCGCCGATAGCAAATCTGCTTGTGATATTGCCGTTGGAATCAAGCTTAAACACGAATGCCGTGGTCAGCTCGTCTGTTATACCGGAGAAATCCATATCCACGGATTTACTCTTTCCTCCGATCACGAAGCCGCCGTCGGGAGTTGCTTCAACAGCATAAAGAATATCGCCGTCACTGCCGCCTATTGCCTTTGTCCAAAGCTTTTCGCCTTTGTTGTTATACTTAGAAACAACACCCTCGAGAGAACCTTTGCATTTATAATTCTCGTCCGAAGTAATGTTCGTTGCAAGAGTTTGACCGACTGCGATTATACTGCCGTCCTTGAGCACGGCAACGTCTTCGTATGAGGTAATATCGTTGCCGGCGAGAGAGGATTTCCATTTCAGGTTGCCGTTTTTGTCGTACTTTACGATAAGACCGTTGGAAATGCCTGATTTTTCTCCGGAATCTACATTGTAATATGTTATGCCGACTGCAACCACACCGTTGTCGGAGGTCAGTGCGTTTGCTCTGAATATATCGTTGTAACCGTTGCTGTAAACCTGCTTAAAGCCTTCGTTGACAGATTTTGTCTGAACAAGCGTTGTTCCCATATAAAGAGTCTGCTTCTGTGTGAAAGATACAGGCTGATTCGGAGGAATAGTAGCGGGGGCTTTCTTTGAGGTAGCAACGGTATTGTTATTTTTGGTCGTTTCAACATCGGCACCGTTGCTTTGAGAGGGAGTGTTGGCGTTTTGCGTGGGATTCTGCACGGGATTGGTCGGCCTGGGTTGCGGCTTAACGATATCAACACCGCCCTGATTGTTGGTTACGGCTGTCATTCCGTTGTCGTTTGCGACCTGCGAAATTTTAATGTAATCATCCTTGGATATGTTACTGACATCTTTGATGCTTGCCTTGCTGAGAATTTCATCGGCTTCTTCCTGAGAAACCTTGGTAACGGGGATATCCTCTTTCTTAATAACGGTGTTTCCGCTGCCGTCGGTTTCGATTGTGTAGCCCTTGTCCTTTGCGGCTTCTTCAACCTTTTGAAGCTGATCGGGTGTGAGTTTGTTGAGATCGCCGTTGAAGTCCTTTGCATCATTGCCGAGCGCCTCGTTAACAAGGTCGGCAAGTTCAACGCTGCTGATGGTGACCGGCTCATACACGGAATCTCCGCCGAACCAACTTTCATCGGGTGAAAGGGTGCCGCCTTGGTCGCCGTTCGGATTTTTCGGGCTGCAAGCGGCGAAAACCGAAAGAATCATGAACAGGCAGAGCAAAATGCTTACCGCCTTGAAAGTTTTGCTTTTCATAAGGTTCCTCCCATAGTATACAAAAATACAATATTGCGAAGAGAATACTTCTGTATAATTTTAACACAATGTTCTTGTAAAAGCAACTGTTTTTATTATCCTGTACGATTTTTAACAGATAATTTAAAAACCATCTTTAATTTTAATCGGTTTTGTACTATAATCATGTTGTTACTTGCGTTACGGAGGATGATTTTGTGACCGAAAAAGAAAGAGCGCTTCTTGCGGTTGAAGCGCTTGAAAAGAAATATCCCGATGCGATATGTTCGTTGAATGCGGAGTATCCGCTTGAGCTTCTTATTGCGACAAGGCTTTCGGCTCAATGCACCGATGCGAGGGTGAACCTTGTAACTCCCGCACTGTTTGCAAAATATAAAACCGCCGAGGATTTTGCGGCGGCGGCTCCCGAGGATATAGAGGAGATTATTCGCTCCTGCGGCTTTTTCAGAACAAAAGCAAGGGATATCGTCGGAATGTGCCGAAAAATCATCGACGAATTTGACGGTAAGGTGCCGGATTCGCTGGAAGCGTTGACCTCTCTGCCGGGTGTCGGAAGAAAAACGGCAAATCTTATCATGGGCGATGTATACGGAGCACCCGCCGTTGTTGCGGATACTCATTTAATAAGGATTTCCAATCTTTTAGGGCTTGTTTCAACAAAAGACCCACTGAAGGTGGAGCTTCGTTTGCGCGAACTGCTGCCACCCGAAAAAAGCAATGATTTTTGCCACAGATGTGTTCTCCACGGAAGAGACACCTGCATTTCCGGCAGACCCAAATGCTCCGAGTGCGTGATGAACGGCTTTTGTCCGTCAAGCAAAGGATGAGAGTAAAAATGCCGCAGCACTGACCGCCGCGCCCGCGCAAGCCGCCGCACTTAGGCTCAGCGCCGCACGGAGCTTGCTTTTACGCAGTCTTGCCGCAGGCGGTATGCCGGCACTTTGAGCTATTATCGTTGCCCGTTCTCGCAGGTCTCCCTCGCTGACCGCCGAAAATTCCGGCTTTATAAAAAACAATACTTTCTCGAAATATTCGCACTGTGTCTGAGATATTTCGACAACCTGACGGTTTACACCTTTTATCAATACGGTTATTCTCCCTTCGGCTTCTTTTCTTTGTTATTTTGAACAGTAAAGGTCTTTTTTATTCCGACCGTAAAATATACTTTCTGTATATTGGTCTTTTCCGCACATGATGTGGAAAAGTGCGTGGAAAAGTTGAATAACCGGCGCAAAAACCGCTTATTTTTCAAGAGTTTTGTCGTGTGAATAAGGAGTTGTGCTTTTTTGGAAATATACTTATCGTTATTCACACTTTACAAAACCTCGAAAAAAGTCGAATCCGAAGACGATATTCACGCAAAAAACAGTACAAAAATATTACAGTTCGGAGAATTTTTATGTCTGAAATGACCATTGCTCAAAATTTCAAAAAGGATATAACGATTACCTGTCCGTGCCTGAACATCCCTCTTTCGCTCGACTGCGGACAGGCTTTTCGCTGGAGTAAAACATCGGACGGAAGTATGCACGGTGTTGCTTTTTCGCGTGCGCTGACCGTGCGTCAAAGCGGAGAAAGAATTACATTTTGCGGCGTTGATGAAGAGGATATGAAGAACATCTGGAACGCGTATTTTGACATTGAGAGAGACTACGCCGCTATATGTGAACGTCTTTGTGCCGATGAATATTTGAGCAAGGCGATAGGCGAGTTTTCCGGTATTCGTATTTTGCGTCAAGAGCCATGGGAGGCTCTGTGCTCATTTATTATTTCACAGAATAACAATATTCCGAGGATTAAAGGTATAATCGACCGCTTGTGCCGTTTGCTCGGAGAGCCGCTCGGAGGTGATGATTTTTCGTTTCCGAGTGCCGAAATCGTTGCTGCCGCGGGTGTTGAGGGTCTTGCTCCGCTTAGGGCGGGATTTCGTGCAAAGTATATAATTGATGCTGCCGAAAAGGTTGCTCGGAGAGAGTTGGATTTTGAAGCGATTTCGGAAAATTCCATAGAATACGGGCGCGAAGAGCTTATGAAAATCAAAGGGGTAGGAGCAAAGGTTGCGGAGTGCACCTTGCTGTACGGCTTCGGAAAAATTGATGCGTTTCCCGTTGACGTATGGGTAAAGCGGATAATGGCGGAAATGTATCCCAACGGATTGCCCGAGTGCACAAGCGGTGTTCGGGGCATTGCCCAGCAGTATCTTTTCCATTGGCGCAGGAATCGGGAATAGTGCGGTTTTATCATACCGTTCTATATAAAATGCAAATACACCTGTTTTCCGTTATCGGCGAAAAAATCCGACTGTCGATACGGTCGTTTTCAAACGAGTAATATAAGAAAGGCTTGATGAAATGAAAAAGACAATTTGTGTTCTTCTTTCGGCGATTATGCTTTTGCCCTGCTCCGTTATTATGTCCTGTGCGGCGGAGAATGAAAGTATGGGTTTTGCCGTGGCATCCGATTTGCACTATAATGTTCCCGCCGAGGAGCTGACGGCGAGCGGAGAAATTGACGACGAGATTTTTTGGTATGCCAACAGACGTGCGGCTCTGGAAAATGAAAGCGGATTTATCATAGACGAATTTTTGGAGCAGTGCGCCGCAAATGATGATGTGGATTTTGTGCTTGTTTCGGGTGATATGGCCGACCACGGAAGAACAATTCGTCAAGAGCATGATGATGTTGCGGCGAAGTTTGCCGCCTTTGAAAAAGAAACGGGCAAGCAGATTTATGTCACCGTCGGCAACCATGATGCGGGCTATGACAGCGAAACGACACCTGACGAGTTCAAAGAAATTTACGCCGATTTCGGCTACGGCGAGGCTCTTACGGTTTCCGACTCCGATTGCTCCTACACCGCAAACCTCGGCGAAAAATACAGGCTCATTTCTCTCGACAGTTGTAATCATTCAAAATCGACCGCAGACGGTATGACGGCGGAAAAACTCAAATGGGTCAAGGAGCAGGCAGAGCTTGCGAAGGCGGACGGCAGATATCCCATTCTTATGATGCACCACAATCTTCTCGACCACCTGCCCGCACAGCGCATAGTCAGCAAGAATTTTATTGTAAAATATCATTTTACGACTGCGGAGCTTTTTGCGAATTGGGGCATTCGGCTTGTGTTCACGGGTCACGAGCATTGCAGTGACGCAACCTCTTACACAAGCACTCTCGGAAACAAGATTTACGATTTTGCCACAACTTCTCTGACAATGTATCCGCTTCAATACAGATTAATTGAAATAAGCGATAAAGAAATCGAATACAAAACGGCAACCGTTGAGAAAATTGACACCGAAATGCTTTCCAAAACGGTTGCTGGATATTCCGAAAAGCAGCTTGAAATGATGAACGTGGGAATGAATGCGTATGCAAAGGGCTTCTTCAAGGCGGGCATTCGCTGGCGCTTGACACGCTCATTGAAAATGGAGCAGCTCGGCGTAGCCGAGGACGCTGTTTATTATGACCTTGTTAATACGGCGGTGAACGGATTACGCAAAATTCTCGAAGTTCCGCTTTACGGTGAAAACGGCGTCCAACAGCTTGCCGCAGAGTATAATATTGACATTCCCGACAGCGAATACGAGAACGGTTGGGATGTCGCAACGGAGCTTGTCAGCGCTCATTACGCCGGCAGTGAAGCGTATGATTTTGATACGCAGGAGGTTGTTATTTTCCTGCGCCTTGTCGCGTTGATATTGCGTGACACTCCGAGCGTTGTTGCGGACGAAGTAATCTTTTCGGCGGCAAATGATATATTCGAACGTTTCGGAACGGATACTTTTGTTGCCGACTTGACGAAGCTTGCAACGAATGTTATCGGAGGAGTGACTCCTGCGGAATATCTCATTTTGGCGGTTGTTTCGCCGATAATATACTGCTTTGCGGTTGATGATGACGGAGTTGACGACAACTGCGGCGTTATCGAGGGCTACGGCAGTGAAAATTCCGCAGTCGGAAATGTTTTTGACAATGTCCGCTCGATATTTGCAGATGTGTTCAAATACATTTTGATGGGCGTGAAAATAATACTGAACGCCGTTTGCAGATGAAATATTTTATGATTTTTTTCGATTTTGTCTATTGACAAAGAGAATATTATGTAGTACATTTATAGTAGCCGCAACCGACATATCCGAACTCGATTTGTTTCGGATAAATGAAGCGACTGCTGCGTTAAAATACTCGCCAATCCGA
>CAYNUD010000061.1:0-9400 GCA_964400315.1 uncultured Clostridium sp.
TGAAAACAAAGAAGCGTTTGAACAGCAATTCCCCGCGGCTTTCATTTCCGAAGCGGTCGATCAAACCCGCGGCTGGTTCTATTCTCTCATGGCAATTTCAACCCTGCTGTTTGATAAATCTCCCTATGAAAACGTTATCGTTCTCGGCCTCGTTCAGGACGGAAACGGTCAAAAGATGTCCAAATCAAAGGGTAATGCCGTTGACCCGTTTGACGCACTCTCAACCTACGGCGCAGACGCTATCCGTTGGTACTTCTACACAAATTCCGCTCCTTGGCTTCCCAACCGCTTCCACGGAAAGGCCGTTGTCGAGGGTCAACGTAAATTCATGGGTACTCTTTGGAACACATATGCGTTCTATATTCTCTATGCAAACATAGACGAGTTCGATCCCACGAAGCATGAGCTTGATTTCTCAAAGCTTTCCATTATGGATAAGTGGCTTCTTTCAAGGCTCAATTCGCTTATAGGCACCGTTGACGGATATCTCGGCTCATACGCCATTCCCGAGGCGGCAAGAGCACTCCAGAGCTTTGTCGACGATATGAGCAATTGGTATGTCCGCAGAGGCAGAGAACGCTTCTGGGCTCAAGGCATGGAGCAGGATAAGGTTAACGCTTATATGACTCTTTACACCGCTCTTGTGACCGTAATCAAGCTTGCGGCTCCCATGATTCCGTTTATGGCTGAGGATATCTACCGCAACCTTGTTTGCAGTGTTGACAAGACCGCGCCCGAAAGCGTACACCTTTGCGATTATCCCGTTGCCGACGATGCTCTCATAAACAAAGAGCTTGAAAACGCCATGGACGAGGTTCTCAATGTTGTCGTTCTCGGCAGAGCCGCAAGAAACGGCGCAAACATTAAGAACAGACAGCCCTTGGCAAAAATGTTCGTAACCGCGCCGGAGAAGCTCGGAAGCGAATATTGCGAAATAATCGAGGATGAGCTTAATGTAAAGGAGCTTGAATTTGTCGATAATTCCGCTTCTTATGTTTCCTACAGCTTCAAGCCTCAGCTTAAAACGGTCGGCCCGAAGTACGGCAAGCTTCTCGGCGGCATAAGAGCATATCTACAGAGCATTGACGGTTCTGCGGCAAAGCAGGAGCTTGATGCAAACGGCGCTCTTACATTTACCGTCGACGGCGGAGAGGTTTCGCTCACTGCCGATGACCTGCTGATTGAGACCGTTCAAAAAGACGGCTTCAGAGCCGAGAGCGGAAACGGCGTTACCGTTGTTCTTGACACAAATCTTACTCCCGAGCTTGTCGAGGAGGGCTTCGTCAGAGAGCTTATTTCCAAAATCCAAACAATGCGTAAAGATGCGGGCTTTGAGGTTATGGACACCATTAAAGTATATGTAAGCGGAAACGACGGCATCGGCGGCATCTTTGAAAGAAACGGCGGCGAAATCAGCCACGATGTTCTTGCCGATGAAATCATACTCTCGCATGGCGGCGCTTACGTTAAGGAATGGGATATCAACGGTGAAAAAGTCACTCTCGGCGTTGAAAAGAACGCTCGCTGAGCATTCGATAATGTAATTTTCGATAAAATATTATAATAATCCGTTTGATATTTATTCATTTTTTATTGTAAAAAGTGTTGACATTGGGCTTCACCTGTGTTAATATAAGGTAACAATTGTTGCTCTTGCAATATAAATCGAAAGGAATGGTTCAAAATGAAAAAGACACTTGCAATTGTTCTTGCACTCGTACTTGCTTTCTCAATGAGCGCTATGGCTTTCGCAGATGAGACTACTACCACCACAACCGTAGTTACTCCCAACGGCGGCAGCGCAGGTTCTTATGATTACAACACCTGCAAAAAGTGCGGTGCAAAGTTCGTTAACGAACAGCAGTACAACAACCACGTAGCAGCTTGCACTTACGGTGACGAAGCAGAGTCCGAAAACTTCTTCAGCGATCTCTCCGTTAAAGACGTTCTCAACGCTGTTGTTGAGCTCATCAAGTCAAGCAACGCTCAGTGGGATGACATTGAGTCCGTTGTTACTCGCCTTGTTGATCTCGTTGAGAAGCTTCTCAGTGGTATCTCTGTCAGCGAAGCTGATGTAAACGGCGCTATCGACGACCTTAAGGCTAAGGCTGACGGCGACAGCAAACTTTCCGGTCTCCTTGATTCTCTCAAGGCTAAGATCATGTCCTTCTATGCAGGCGATAAGGCTACTACCGAAGCTACTACCGCTGCTGAGGAGCCCGCAGACACCGGTTCTGCAACCGCAGGTATCGCTGCTTTCGCAGCTATCTCCGTTGCTGCTGCCGCTGCATATGTTTGCACCAAGAAAAAGGCATAATCTAAGCAACAATTGCTTATTTTAATTCGATTAAATTAGCGCAAGAATTTGATTGAATAGCCGAGGGGCTGTTGTGAAAGCAACAGCCCCTTTTATCTTTTAAATCCGCAATTTTATCTTCTGTTTCTCTTTTCGTATGCGAAAAGAGGATTATATTTAAACATTTTATTATTTTTGCCCGTTTTCTATTGTTTTTTTGCGCTCAATCTGCCATAATTATATAAACAAATTCAACGGAGGACATTAATATGAAAAAAACAGTAGCGATAATCATAACTGTAGTTGTGCTTGCGGCGGCCGCTCTCGGCATTTATTTCGGCTTCTTTGCCGGTGAAGAGGAACCCTCTGCGGCAATTGCTATCTATCCTGACTCCTTTATTCTCAGCGACAGCACCGTTGACACCTACCTTTCCGAACCGGAGAAATACCGCAAATCGCTTTCCGTTTCCTACGGTCTCAGCGACGAGCTTGCCTCCGATTTTCTTGAAGCACCGGAAAATTGGCTTGCATTTGAAATGATCCTTAACCTTGAAAACACAAGTGACAAATCTATGACTATTCTCGGCTACAAAATAAATAATAACGGCAAGAACGGCATATACGCTTCAACCGCTATCGGCGGAGAGCTGACTCTTTCTCCCCGTGCCGCATATCCCGTCGCGCTTCGTGTTCTTTGCAATGACGGCGACATTTCCTCGGAAGAGGCAAGGGAACTCGTTGAAAAACTCGATATTGACCTTATTTACGGTGAAACCGTTGATGAAGACGACGAGATTTCCGTAACAATGACGGCAAAAGTAAACAAGGAGAAATAACATGGGTCTCTTTTCAAGAAAAACCGTAACGGGAGCCCCCGAATATATAATAGTCGGCCTCGGAAATCCCGGAAGGCAATATGAGTTAACGCGCCACAATGCGGGATTTCTGTTTGCCGATTTACTTGCCGACAAAAGCAATGTAAAAGTAAATAAAATACAATTTAAATCGGTCACTGCCGTTATTACGCTCGCCAATACAAAATGCCTGCTCATGAAGCCGCAAACCTTCATGAATAACAGCGGTGAGGCTGTCAGAGAAGCCTCGGCATTCTATAAAATTCCGCCCGAACGTATCCTTGTGATTTTTGACGATATCTCTCTCCCCTGCGGCAAACTGCGTATAAGAAGAAAAGGAAGCGACGGCGGTCACAACGGAATAAAGAGCATAATTTATCATCTTAATTCCGATGCTTTTCCGAGAATTAAGCTCGGTATAGGCGAAAAACCGCATCCCGACTACGACCTTGCAGATTGGGTGCTTTCCTCTTTCAAAAAAGATGAGCTTGCCCTGCTGCACGATGCGGCGGAAAATGCTTGCTCGGCAGCAGAGCTGATAGTATCGGGCAATATCGAAAAAGCAATGAGCGACTTTACAAACCGCTGATTACTTCATCACGGAAGAAACACCGTTCATCATTCCCTCCATTGTTTTCATGCACTTTGTGACTCCTCGGCGACATGCCCTGCGACCTTTTCCGGTCATCATTTTGGCTCCCGCCATTCCTGCCGCCGCACCGAGTGCCATACCGATTCCGACACCTGCGGCAACCGAGCCGCTTTTTGAAGAAGCAAACATATTTTTCCCTCCCATCTTTCAATATCAACTATATTTTCCCCTTGGCGAGAAGAAAAAAACCTGTCAAAAATTTTTAAGGAAGTTTTTTAATGTCTGTTTTGAACATTGTGCTTGTCGAACCGCAGATACCGCAGAATACCGGCAATATTGCGCGCACCTGTGCCGCAACCGGAGCAAGGCTTCATCTCGTGGAGCCCATGGGCTTTAAGGTTGACGACTCAAAGCTGAAAAGAGCAGGCCTTGACTATTGGCATCTGCTTGACATCACATATTATTCATGCCTTGACGATTTTTTTGAAAAAAATCAAAACGGCAATTTCTTTTATTTTTCAACCAAAGCAACACATATTTATTCCGACGTGGAATATCCCGACAACTGCTATCTTGTTTTCGGCAAGGAAACGGCGGGTCTACCCGAGGAATTGCTATATGCGAATCCCGATTCCTGCGTTCGTCTTCCGATGATAAACGATTCTTCGGCGAGAAGCCTTAATCTTTCCAACACCGTGGCAATAGGAGTATATGAAGTTCTGCGACAATGGGATTTTCCGGAATTGCTTACGCAAGGCAAACTGACTAAATTTGATTGGTCCAAAGCCGATTAACTGTTGAAAAATCCGATTTAATATGATATAATTCAATCAGTATCTATGAAAGGATATGATTTTATGAAAACAACAAAGACAGTAATTTCCGCTTTTCTTGCCCTAACGGTTGCACTGCTCTGCTTTGCAAGCTGTGCGAAACTTCCCGAGGAGCCGGTAACCACCTCAATTGAAAAGCTCTCATATGTCAGCCCCTACGGTGCCACCGCTCCCGCACCCGAAAACGGTGATAAGGACGTATCCCGTCCCGTTACCTACATCGAAACCATCAATAATATCGAAATGGTCTATAGCAGCTACTATATTTACGGTAAAAACGCCGTGAAAATCAAATCGGTTATCCTTGAGGACGACGGTATTTCTTACAATGCCGACGGTTATGTTGATGTTGAAGCTATCACGGTCGGCTCTCGTTCCGAGCTTATGAAGGTCGGCTACACCGCATATGATGCCGACGGAAATGTTGTCAGAAACACCTACTTCTCCGTTCCCCTTAAGGGCGTTAAAGCGGGTGACACGGTTTCGGAACGCAGAATTGACTATCCCAGAGAGACCGTAAAAATCGTATTCCATGACTATACGGAAAACAAATGAACAAATGTTATGGGAGAGACAAGCGTTTCTCCCGTTTCATTTTTAACAAATCAAATCGGAGATGATAAAAACGGAAAAGAATAAAGCTTTTCTCGGAACACAGCCCATCGGCAAACTTTTGCTGAAGCTGGCAGTTCCGAATGTCGTTGCACAGCTTGTCAATATGCTTTACAACATTGTTGATCGAATTTACATCGGTCATATGCCGGAAAACGGCTCGCTTGCGCTTACGGGAGTCGGCGTTTGTCTGCCGCTGATTATGATTATTTCCGCTTTTGCGGCTCTTATAAGCTCCGGCGGCGCACCGAGAGCTTCCATTTCGATGGGCAAAGGCGACAATAAAACCGCCGAAAAAATCCTCGGCGGTTGCTTCTCTCTTCAAATTATAATTTCACTTCTCCTCACGGCAATAATGCTTATATGGAACGGCGACCTGCTTTCCGCGTTCGGTGCAAGTGAAAACACGATAGAATTTGCCCATGAATACATGAACATCTACGCCTGCGGAACTCTTTTCGTACAGCTCACTCTCGGAATGAATGCTTTTATTACAGCTCAGGGATTTGCAAATATAAGCATGATAACCGTTATCATCGGTGCGGTAACAAACATTGTTCTTGACCCCGTTTTTATTTTCGGCTTTGATATGGGCGTTCGCGGCGCGGCTCTGGCAACAGTCATCTCTCAAGGCGTTTCGTGCGTTTGGGTGATTTCGTTCCTTGTCGGTAAAAAGAGCGTTCTGCGACTTAAAAAAGAAAATCTTTTTGCAAGCCCCTCTCTCATTCTTCCCTGTGTTGCTCTCGGACTTTCCGCATTCATTATGCAGGCAAGCGAAAGCGTCATTTCGGTTTGTTTCAATTCCTCGCTTCTCAAATACGGCGGTGATATTGCCGTGGGCGCAATGACGATAATGACAAGCGTTATGCAGTTTGCAATGCTTCCCCTTCAGGGAATCGCACAAGGCGCTCAACCGATAACGAGCTACAATTACGGTGCGGGCAACGCCGAAAGAGTCGGCAAAACATTTCGCTTGCTTCTCACCGTATGCCTAACATATTCCGTTTTGATTTGGGGATGCGTCATGATTTTCCCCGATGCATTTGCTAAACTGTTTACTCCCGATGCCGAGCTTGTGGAATTCACGGCAAAAATGCTACGGGTATATTGCGCCGTGCTCTTCATTTTCGGCATTCAAATTGCCTGCCAGATGACCTTCGTTTCAATCGGCAACGCACCTTGCTCAATTGCCGTGGCGGTGCTTCGCAAATTTATTCTTTTGCTTCCGCTGATATATATTCTGCCGCATATTTTTGAAAATCAAACTTTAGCGGTCTACCTGGCCGAGCCCTTTGCCGACATCGTTGCCGTCACCTGTACGGCGTTGCTGTTTGCCAACCGATTCAAAAAAGCGCTCTCTGAGTTAAAAAAGCCCGAAGCATAAATTTTATATTCCGACGCTCTTAAATGTATTGCCAAAACGTCAAAAATGTGATATACTGAGTCAGTAACAAAAATTCAATAAAGTTAGGAGTATTCTAATGGCAGCTTCAATGTTCTTAAAAATGTATTGCAGAGCCTATCAGGGAATTTTCAGAGTTGCGGTCAATCTTCTCAGTTGGAAAGAACCCGAGCTTGTGAAGGGCGAAGGCAGCGTCAGGAAGCTTCCGCAGGTTGTCAAGAAAAACGGCCATGACAGCGTTCTCGTTGTTACGGATAAGGGACTTATGGGACTTCATCTGCTTGACGGTCTCTTTGAAGGACTCAATGAGGCAGGCGTAAAATTCACCGTTTATGACGGCACTCAGCCCAACCCGACCATTGACAACATAGAACAGGCAAGAAAGCTTTACATTGACAACGCTTGCTCGGCAATAATCGCTTTCGGCGGCGGTTCACCCATGGACTGCGCAAAAGCGGCTGCGGCAAGAATAGCAAGACCCAACAAGACGGTTCAGCAAATGAGAGGTACTCTCAAAATCATCAAATCGCTGCCCACTCTTTACGCTGTACCCACAACGGCAGGTACCGGTTCTGAAACGACCATTGCGGCCGTTGTTTCCGATCCGAAAACTCACGAAAAATACGCCTTGCAGGATCCCGTTCTCCGTCCGAAATATGCGGTGCTTGATCCCGAGCTTACCATCGGTCTTCCGCCGCACATAACCTCCACCACCGGCATGGATGCTTTAACTCATGCGGTTGAGGCTTATATCGGACACAGCAATACCAAGGATACCGCTGATGCCGCCGAAAAGGCGACAAGGCTCATTTTCGACAACATTCTCACCGCTTATGAGAACGGCAAGGATATCAAAGCAAGAGAAAATATGCTCGTTGCTTCCTACCTTGCGGGTATCGCCTTCACAAGAGCGTATGTCGGCTATGTTCATTCTATAGCTCACAACCTCGGCGGTATGTACGGCACTCCGCACGGACTTGCAAACGCCGTAATCCTACCCTATGTTCTCGAATATTACGGTTCAACGGCTCACGCTCCCCTTGCAAAGCTCGCCGATGTTGCGGGTCTTGACACTGCCGGTATGACCGAAGCCGAAAAAGCAAATCTTTTCATTGAAAAGATAAAGGAATTTAACCGCATGATGAATATTCCCGAGCATCTTGAAATTCTCGAAAAGGATATTCCCACCATAGCAAAAAGAGCGCTCAGAGAGGGCAATCCGCTTTATCCCGTTCCAAAGATTATGGATTACGATGACTGTGTAAGCGTTATCAAGAGGATCGCAAAATAATTGCGTTTGACCCGCCGAGCTTATTGGCGGGTCTTTATATTTTCGGTTAATTCCGTACTTTATCCGCAAAGCTCGGGGCTTGCTCAATACAGCCCGATGTGCTTTACAAAAACAACCGAAACACAAGGAGAGATTGATTTGAAATACAACACGGTTATAATCGGTGCGGGCCCTGCGGGAATTTTCACCGCACTTGAAATGCTCAGAGACGGCAGTAAACAGAAAATTCTTATTGTCGAAAAGGGCAAAGCTATCGAAGAAAGACAATGCCCGAAATCAAAGGTAGGCCATTGCGTAAGTTGTAAACCCTACTGCCACATAACCACGGGTTTTTCGGGTGCGGGTGCGTTTTCGGACGGTAAACTCTCACTCAGCAGTGAGGTAGGCGGCGATCTGCCCATGCTTATCGGCGATGATGTTGCTCAAGATGCTATAAACTACACCGACAAAATATATCTTGAGTTCGGTGCGGACGAAAAAATAGAGGGTGTCAGCGATCCGGAAGCGGTTAAGGATATAAGAAAAAGAGCCATTCAAACAGGTCTTAAGCTCGTTGACTGCCCAATCCGTCATCTCGGAACGGAAAAGGCACACGACCTTTATTATGCGATAGAACAGTATCTTCTCGAAAACGGCGTTGAAATGATGTTCGGATTTGAATGCCTTGATGTCATTATGGATGGCAGTGCTTGCAAGGGCGTTTGTGTAACCAACGGCAAAGTCAGTCACGAAATTTATGCAGACAGCACGGTTATTGCCGCAGGCAGAAGAGGCGCGGATTGGCTTGAAGCTAAGTGTGCAGAGCACAATATCGCTCACCAGCCGGGCACAGTTGATATCGGCGTCAGAGTCGAGGTTCGCAACGAGATTATGGAAACGATAAACGAGGTACTTTATGAATCGAAGCTTATCGGATATCCGCTTCCGTTCAAAAACAAGGTGCGTACTTTCTGTCAAAATCCCGGCGGCTTTGTCAGTCAGGAAAACTACGATAACGACCTTGCCGTTGTCAACGGCCATTCCTACAAGGATTTGAAATCCGATAATACAAATCTTGCAATTCTTTGCTCACACAATTTCAATGAGCCGTTCAATCAACCCATTTCCTACGCTCAAAAGGTCGGAGAGCTGACAAATATGCTCGGTGCAGGTCACATTCTTGTTCAACGCTTCGGTGATATTCTCGACGGCAAAAGGACTTGGCCGAAAGAGCTTTCGCAGAGTAATGTACGCCCCACTCTTGTTGATGCGGTTGCGGGCGATATCACCGCCGCTATGCCCTACAGAGCCATGATGAACATTATCAACTTCATTCAGGCGGTAGACCATGTTGTTCCCGGCTTTGCCTCAAGAGAAACGCTCCTGTATTCTCCCGAACTCAAATTTTACAGCAACCGCGTCAAGATGGACAAGGATTTCAACACAAGCGTTGCCGGACTTTACTGTCTCGGCGATTCAAGCGGTTGGACAAGAGGCCTTATGATGGCATCCGTTATGGGTGTTCTTATGGGCAAACGGCT
>CAYNUD010000062.1:0-9201 GCA_964400315.1 uncultured Clostridium sp.
CTCCATTTCGGGAGCGAACGCCTTGATTGCAAGCTCAAATCTTACCTGGTCGTTGCCTTTGCCGGTGCAGCCGTGGCAGATAGCATCGGCTCCCTCTGCTTTCGCAATTTCAACAATTCTCTTTGCGATGATGGGACGTGCAAAGGATGTGCCGAGAAGATAATCCTTCTCGTAAACAGCGCCCGCCTTAAGGGTGGGGAAAATGTAATCGCTTACGAATTCATCCTGAAGATTCTCAACATAGAGCTTTGATGCGCCCGTTTTAATTGCTTTTTCTTCAAGACCGTCAAGCTCGGTGCCCTGTCCGACGTCGCCCGATACTGCTATGACTTCGCAGTTATTGTAATTTTCTTTGAGCCAGGGGATGATTATTGATGTATCAAGTCCGCCCGAATAAGCAAGAACAACCTTTTTGATTTCTTTCATGTTTATATCTCCGTTTCGTATTGGTTTCTATGCATTAATTATACACGCAATATTCAGAAAATCAAGTCTTTTTTGAATATTTATGCAAATTTGGCGTATTCACCAAAAAAGCGGCGAATTTTTATTTTCAACCGAGCAAAAGTCCCACTTTTTTCTTTGCTTTTGTAAGGGTACGGTTTGCGATGCGTGCCGCCTTTTCCGCGCCCGAAGCAGCAGTATCAAGAAGATATTGCTTGTCTGCGATGAGACGGCTGTATTCGGCCTGAACGGGGCGAAGCTCCTCAATCACCGCTTCGGCAACCTTAATTTTGAAATCACCGTAGCCTTTGCCCTCAAACTCCTTTTCAATTGCCGCATAGTCAAGACCCGTGCAACATGAATATATGGCCATGAGGTTGTTGATTCCATCCTTACCCTCGGCGTATCTCACGCAAGCTTCGCTGTCGGTTACGGCCGATTTGAATTTTTTAAGTATCGCTTCGGGAGTATCCATAAGAGATATTGAGGCCTTGGGGTTCGGGTCGCTCTTGGACATTTTCTGCGTGGGGTCTTGCAAGCTCATAACTCTTGCGCCCACTTTGCCAATGAACGGCTCGGGAAGAGTAAAAGTGTTGCCTCTGATCGAATTAAAGCGTGTTGCGATATCTCGGGCAATTTCAAGATGCTGTTTTTGGTCCGCACCGACAGGAACGAAATTTGCCTGATAAAGAAGAATATCCGCCGCCATGAGCACGGGGTATGCGAAAAGTCCTACGTTCACATTGTCGGCATGTTTTTGTGATTTTTCCTTAAACTGTGTCATTCTCGAAGCTTCGCCGAATTGCGTATAGCAGTCGAGAATCCACGCGAGTTCCGCGTGAGCGGGAACTTGGCTCTGTATAAATACGATGTTCTTTTCGGGGTCAAGACCTATTGCAAGCATCGTTGCGAACATTTCAAGTGTTTGCTGACGGAGCTTTGCGGGCTCGGGGTGAACGGTGAGGGCGTGCAGGTCGGCGACCGCATACAGGCAGTCATAGTCGTCGCACATCATTTTCCAGTTTTTAAGTGCGCCGAGATAGTTGCCGAGTGTCGGCACGGAGGTCGGTTGAATTGCACTGAGAACGATAGGCTTGCGCTGTATATTTTCCATGATAAAGCTCCTTATTCAAATGATTTTGCCGCTTGTGCAAGAAGTTTGATACCCTTAACGATATTTTCGTCGGAGGGGGTGGAGAAATTAAGACGGATATATTGAGTCTTCTGTTCCATATCAACCATAAAGGCATTTCCCGGAACGACTGATACTCCGAGAGCCGAACTGCGACGGCAGAATTCAAGCATATCAACTCCGTCTCTCAGCTTTGCCCAAACGAAGAGACCGCCTTCGGGTTTGTGATAGGTAAGGAAGCCGTGAAGTTCGCTGTCAAGAGTATCGCACATCAAATTCAGCTTGCGATGGTAAATGCTTCTTATTTTTTCAATATGCTCATCAATATTGCATTCGGTCAGCCACTTGTAAACAGTGAGCTGCGAAATGAGCGGCGTATGGACGTCTTGTGTCTGTTTTGCAACAACAAGTTTTGAAACGATATCCTTGTGCGCACTCAAAAAGCCCACACGAATTCCGGGTGCTACGATTTTAGAGAAAGAGCCGGAATAAACGACGATGCCGTCGGTGTCGAAGCTCTTTATTGTGGGGATAGCCTTACCGGAAACACGCAAATCGCCGTAGGGATTATCTTCCAAAATGAGTACGCCGTACTTTTTCGCAAGCTCATATAAGGCTCTGCGCTTTTCGAGAGACATGGTTGAACCTGCGGGATTTTGAAAATTCGGGATAGTATAGATGAATTTAACGTTCTTTTCCGTGCGGAGCTTTTCTTCGAGAATTTCGAGATCCATGCCGTCCTTTTCCAAGGGAACTCCTACCAGACGGGCACCGAAGCTCCTGTAGCAGTTGAGGGCGCCGATAAATGAAGGCTCTTCGCAAATAACGCAGTCGCCCGCATTGATGAATGCCTGACTCATAAGACTCATTACCTGCTGAGCGCCGCTTGTTACGGCAACGGCGTCGTTCTCTCCGAAAGCACCGTAGCGGTCATGGGCAAGCTTTTTAAGCTCATCAATGAGAGGAGCATAGCCTTCCGTAACGCCGTATTGGAGCATGAGTATCGGGTCGTTGTCAACGATATCCTTAATTATATTCTGCACATCCGAAACGGGAAAAGCATCGGGTGCGGGATTGCCTGCGGCAAGAGGGATCGTATCGCCGGAGCTTTTGAGTATCTCTCTTATTACCGAGGGCTTGAGGCTTAAAAAGCCGTCGGAAAATTTGTATTCCATATATGTTCGTCCTTTCGAGATAAAATACTGTTTAATATTGTAGCACAAAGTGCGACATAATCAAGAAAAATATATTTTGTATTGTGTCATTTGTTTGAATGTGTTATACTTGAGATGCAGATTGAGAGGTATTGCCGATGAATAAAAGCTATGATGCGGTTCTTTTTGATTTTGACGGAACCGTTGCGGACACGGGTGAGGGAATATTCGAAAGCGCGCAATATGCCGTGAAAGCTCTCGGCAAAGAGCCGCTGAACGAAAAACAGCTTCGTTCTTTTATAGGCCCGCCGATATATGATTCATTTAAGAAAATGCTTGATTTGACAGACGGGCAAACAGAATTTGCCGCAATGAAATACAGAGAATGCTACGCCGAGGGCGCACTGTTTCGGTTGAAATTTTATGACGGTATTCCCGAACTGCTCGGAACGCTTCGCAAAAGCGGTGTAAAAACCGCAGTTGCGAGCGCAAAGCCCTGTAAATTCATCGAAAGAATACTCGGACACTTTGATATGACCGACAGCTTCGATTATATTTCATGCCCCGCAGGAGACGACAAGCCCGAAACAAAGTGCGAGCTTATAACAAGAGCATCGGAATTTTTCGGTATCGAAAAAAGCAGAGTGCTCATGGTGGGCGACAGAGAATTTGACATAAAGGGCGCAAATGAAGCCGGTGTTGACAGCGTCGGGGCTCTTTACGGCTATTCAAAGACGGGAGAACTCAAAGCGGCGGGAGCAACTTTTCTTGCGGAAACCGCCGAGGATATCGAAAGAATTATTTTTTCCTGACACAGGCACGGGCGGCGGCGTAAAAAATATAAAATAGAACAAAGCTGATCGCGGAGACGAATAAAAATACAAATTCCGAGCTTCCCAATGTGTTTTCATACGTTGGGGAGCTTATTATTTCACCGTAATTGAATTTGAGTGCGGGTGCATCGGCGGTTAAAAAATGAATAAGCCCGAGAGCAAACAAATAAACGGGCAATGTAGAGGCACAGAATTTATCCGCACGCTTTGCGATGGGAACGGGCATACCTCTTGAAACGATGTTTTTGCGGAAAATAACGAGAAAAATAATGAAGAATAAAAGGCAAACACCGCCCGTTACGGCGGGAGCGAAGAATCTGTTTGTGCCGACAGAACCGAAATAACCGGAAATTCTCACCGTAAGAGGATAAGCGAGCGTAAAAACAAAGGTGAAAGTAAAGGTTAAAAGCGCACTGTATAAACAGTGAAATTTGCGGCTTTCGAAAGGCTCTTCACAGACGAAGTGCCCTTCACTGCCCGTTATCGAGACGGGCAAACAAACCATAAGAAGCATTAAGAGAAAGCCCGAAACAAAGCCTGCGCAGGATTTGGAGAATACAAGCTGATTTTCAATCACAAACGACACGGACGAGATGCCCCATGCACTTATGTCTGCTCTTTCAATATAAGCCGAGCAAACCGTGGAAGCGGCAAAAATCAGATTGAACGCAAAAGAAAGGAAAGCGGTCGTTTTGTTCCCGAAAGCCGCAAGAGCCGTGAGAGTGCAAAGCAGAGCTGCCGCCGCGCGCGCAAAGGCATAAACGGTGATATCGGGAATGCTATTTATTACCGAAATGCCGAGAATGTCGACGACACGCGGAACGGTCAACGCCTTAGCCGCGGCGAGTACAAGAAAATATACAGCGGTGCAGACGGCAATTCGGCGTATACCGAACGGCTTTTTTGAAAAAAGTGAAGAGATATAAAGAGTGAAAAGCGGGAAAAGACCGAAGCCGACAAGGGCATTTTGCCAAAGCGGTGCGTAGCTCATATCGAGACCCGAGCCGAAAACAATCGAGGTACCTGCAAGAAAGACGGCAACGGGAAGAGCCTCATAGGTCATCTTTTTTCTTTCACCGAAAAACGCAAACACAAAAAGGGTTAGCGAGAGCGAAAATACCAGAGCGGAGAATATGCCGCCGAAGCCCTCGGAAAAAGATACCGTGCCGATAAAACCGCATAAAAAAGTGCAGGACAAAACAGCGAAAATTCTCCCTCCGATGCCGAGCCCGTTATTGTTTGCCTTTATCACAAAATCAACTCCTCTTCAAATGCTCGATATTGTATACTATAATATAACATTTCGCACGAAATTTCAACACAAAATCGCAAATAGCGTTTATCGCTTTACTTTTTCACCGAGATTTGTTATAATTACGAAAAAACGAGGAGGGCATTATGTACGAAACAAGGCGCGAATATCTCGGAGGCGGAATAACCGCTGTTGTATCCTCTGCTCATTCTTTCGGCACCGATGCCGTACTGCTTGCCCATTTTGCCGCTCCGTCAAAGAAAGCCGTTTGCTGTGATCTCGGCTCGGGGTGCGGAATCATTCCTCTGCTTTGGTGCAGAAAAGAGGGAGGAAAAATAACCGCCGTGGAGCTTCAGTCTCTTGGCGTAAATCAAATAAATCAAGCCATTGAGCTTAACGGACTTTCAGAGCGGTTGACCGCAGTGAATGCCGATTTGAGGGAGCTTAAAGGTAAGGTGCCGTTCGGATACTTTGACCTTGTGACGATGAATCCTCCGTACAAAGCGAGCGGAGCGGGGATTGAAAGTGCCGATTCGGCAGACAAAATCGCAAGGCATGAAACAATGTGCCGTCTTTCGGATGTCTGTTCGGCGGCGGCGAAGCTGCTTAATTTCGGCGGAAGATTTTGTGTTTGCATACGCCCTGAACGCCTGTGCGAGCTGTTTTGCGAAATGCGAGCGGCGGGGATAGAGCCCAAAAAGCTCCGGCTTGTCGCGAAATGCGCAGGTAAAGCACCGTGGCTTGTCCTTGTTGAGGGACGGCGAGGCGGCAAGAGCGGAATGAATGTCATGCCGGACCTGTTTGTTCATGCTCCGAGCGGAGAATATTCCGACGAAATGAAAGAAATATACGGAGATTATCTGCCGGAAAACCGAGGTGAATGTAATTGAGCGGAACTTTATATGTTGTCGGGACTCCGATAGGAAATTTAGGCGATATGTCGTCCCGTGCGCTTGAGACACTCGAAAAATGCGACTTTGTTGCCGCCGAGGATACAAGGGTGTCGCTGAAACTACTCAATCATTTTGGAATAAAAAAGCCCATGGTCAGTTACTTTGAGCACAATAAATTTGAAAAAGGTCCGCTGATAGCCGCAAGACTGCTTGCGGGTGAGAGCTGTGCGATAGTTACCGATGCGGGAATGCCCGCAATATCCGATCCCGGCGAGGATCTTGTGAGACTTTGCTGTGAAAGTGGTATTCGGGTGGAGGCGGTACCCGGTCCGTGCGCGTTTGCAACGGCGCTTGCCGTTTCCGGAATGCCGTCAAGACGGTTTTCGTTTGAGGGATTTTTGCCCGCCGATAAAAACGAACGCCGCCGCTGTATTGAAAAATTCGCAAAAGAAGAACGAACGCTTATATTTTATGAAGCACCGCATAAGCTTGCCGTCGCTCTTGCCGACCTTGCCGAGATTTTAGGCGACAGGGAGCTTGCGATAGTGCGTGAATTGACGAAAATACATGAGCAGGTAATAAAAACCACACTCTGCACTGCCGCAAAAAAATACGCCGAAGAAGAAATAAAGGGCGAAATCGTACTGATTGTTGCGGGCGCGCCCGAAAAAAGCGATGAACCGATGACTCTTGCCGAAGCGGTGGAGTTTGCGAAAATGCTTGAAGACGGCGGAGAAAGCAAGACCAATGCCGCAAAGCTTGCCGCGAGGGAGTCGGGCATAAAAAAAGGTGATATATATAAGGAGCTGTTAAAATGACGGAATATTTTGCATCGCATCCGCTTACCGTTCTGATTCTTGTGTTGCTTGCAATGCTTACCGTTTTCGTTTGCGTGAAGGCGGCACAGTCAAGCAAAAAAAGATACGGGGAAAACGAAAAAATCATGAATAAGCTGAAGGAGGATAACCGTCTGCGCAATGATTTTGTCGTACTTACCCCTCAACTTGTTTCCGATGCAAAGCCCGAGGAACTGTTTAAGGGAGTAGCGTTGAATCTCGAAAAGGAGATAGCGGATTCCTCCGATATGGAACAGGCTTTTGCCGAGCTCACGCAGGAGCAGAGAGAAATATATTCGCTGTATTTTGTCCTTGAGGACGGCGGAGAAAAGCTCAGCGGTTTTTTTGCCGCAAACGGAAGTCCTCTGACCGATACGGCATATGATGCATTGAAAAAATTGCTTCCCGAAGGCGTGGAGATTTTCGAAAAAGAACTGCGTGCTCATGATTCACGGGATGAAACAACGTCATTTATAAAAAGTGATATCGAAAAATGGGATGCCGAATTTTCGTCTGTTGTGCCGACGGAAAGTATTGCCCGTGCGGGCGGTGTGTATATCTCGGAGAATTACGAAAAGTTTATTTGAATAATTTACCTCTCGCTTTTACATAATATAGAGCGGGAGGCGATTTTTTATGCAATTTAAAGGAAGCAAAACACAGGCAAATCTTCTGGCTGCGTTTGCAGGCGAATCACAGGCAAGAAGCAAATACGATTTTTACGCGTCGCAAGCAAAAAAAGACGGCTATGAGCAAATAGCGGCACTTTTTACGGAGACGGCAAACAATGAAAAAGCTCATGCAAAGATATGGTTTAAGCACTTGCATGACGGCAAAATCCCCGAGACAACGCAAAATCTTCTTGATGCGGCGGCGGGAGAAAACTATGAATGGACGGAAATGTATAGAGAGTTTGAACAAACGGCTCGAGAGGAGGGCTTCAATGAGCTTGCGGCGCTTTTCAAGCTTGTTGCCGGCATAGAAAAAGAACATGAGGAACGCTACAGGCGGTTGAGCGAAAATCTCGAAAAGGGTATTGTTTTTGCACGCACGGGCGAAACGGTTTGGCTTTGCAGAAATTGCGGTTATCTTCATGTTTCACAGCAGGCTCCGCAAATATGCCCCGTTTGCGGGCATCCGCAGGCATTCTTCGAAATACAAAAGAAAAATTACTGATTTGGCGTTACGGTAACAAATTGTTAAAAATAGTTACAATGTTATCATTTTTCCGACAGGGAATATATTTTGCTTTTCGTAGTGCTATAATCAACGACACAAGGGTATTTTTCGGAGGAATAAAAATGAAGAGGATAAAAATATTTTCTGCGGTAACGGCATTGCTCCTTGCTTTGGCAACCGTTTTTTCCGCCTGCGGTACATCGGATTCGGGCAATACCTCAGCAGTATCATCAAAAGCAGATGAAACGGTTACCGCCGAGAATACAACGGCAACGCTCGGATTTTCTTCGAGTGATAAGTTGATAGCCTTGACTTTTGATGACGGACCGAGAAGTTCTACGACGAACCGCATTCTTGACATGCTCGAAGAAAACGGCGGAGTGGCAACATTTTTTCTTGTCGGATATAATATTTCCGATAATGCTGAGGTCATCAAAAGGGCGGCGGCAATGGGATGCGCAATAGGTAATCACACTAAAAATCACAAAATCCTAACCAAGTGCAGTAACGATACGATAAAGGAGCAGGTTGGCGGAGTAAATTCCATGCTCGCGGAATTGGGCGTTGAATCAAAGCTTTTCCGTGCTCCGGGCGGCGCATATAAGGGTATAACTGACAAAATCGGCATGCCGCTCATTCAGTGGTCGATAGACACAGAAGATTGGAAATACAAGGATGCATCACACAAAGACAGAAGCAGTGAGGAGCGTACCGCAGATCTCAACAAAATTGCCGACAGAGTGGTTTCCGAGACAAAAAGCGGAGACATCATATTGATGCACGATATCTATGATTTTACCGCTGACCTTTGCGCTCTGATGATTCCCGAGCTTGTTGAAAAGGGCTTTAAGCTTGTTACCGTCGAACAACTTTTCGAAGCGTACGGCGAGAAGCTCGAAAACGGCGAGGTTTACAGAAAAGCAACGGTTTCAGAGTCGACGGTAAGCCCCGCAAGTCTCGAGCCGATAGCGGCAGGCAAATATACGGTTTCCACCGGCGGAAGCGTCCTTAACATGAGAGCAACTCCCGACAAGGAATCGCAAATTATAGAAAAAATACCGAACGGTACACAGATAGAGGTTACGAAATCCGTTCTCGGCTGGGCATATGTCACTTATAATTCGGCTCAGGGATGGGTCAGCTCGGCGTATCTTGCATGATATGATGCATGAAGTATCAAAACAAGCGCCGATTAAGAATGTTTTATGTGCGATTGAAGTAAAAAACTTTTAGTTTGAATTTTTGTTAAAAATAGCCGCCGTCATTTCAAAAAGACGAGCGGTTATTTTGTGCTTTCGATAATATGAATAAATACGCAAACAGTTAACGATTCCGCTAAAATAACGAAAAGCCCTGCGAGATTGCTCCCGCAGGGCTTTTCTGAAAGGGGTTTTATAATGAGATGAGAATTATTTACCTGCCTTAATAGCCGCCTGTGCTGCTGCAAGACGAGCGATGGGGACACGGAAGGGCGAGCA
>CAYNUD010000063.1:0-9182 GCA_964400315.1 uncultured Clostridium sp.
AACATTTCACTTGCCCCGAATGCGGCGAAGCGGCAGAGGTTTACAGCCGTATAACCGGATATTACCGTCCCGTTCAGAACTGGAACGACGGCAAGACTCAGGAATACAAGGACCGCAAGGTTTACGATATGTCGAAGTCTAATTTTGAAAAGCACAGCGGCGGCGTTTGCACTGAGTGTGAAAAGGAAAATGAGACTTCCTGCGCTCTTGCCGACGGACTGTATCTTTTCAAGACCGAGACCTGCCCCAATTGTAAAATCGCACTTGCTCAGCTTGCAAAGGCAGGCATAGCCGTAAAAGAAATGCTTGCATATGAAAATCAGGACCTTGCTTCTTCTCTCGGAATTAAGCAAGCCCCGACACTCGTTGCGGTAAGCGGCGGCGAAGCGGCAAAATATGCAGGCGTTGCCGAAATCAAGAAGTTTATCGAAGCTTCAAAATAAGGATTGATATTGATGTACGATATAATTGTCATCGGAGCGGGACCGGCGGGCCTCACCGCCGCTCTCTATGCTCTGCGTGCCGACAAAAGCGTTCTTGTTCTCGAAAAAGGAACCTTCGGCGGTCAGATAACTTATTCTCCGCAGATTGAGAATTATCCGGGCTTCATTAAAATGAGCGGAAACGAATTTGCGGACAAGCTTGTTGACCAGGTGCTTTCGCAGGGCGCGGAGCTCGAAATGGAGACCGTGACCGAAATAATCGACGGTGAAGAATATAAAACCGTCGTAACGCAGGAAAACGAATATCGTGCAAAGGCTGTAATAATCGCAACCGGCGTTAAGCATCGTCAAACGGGACTTCCCAACGAAAACGAGCTTGTCGGCTCGGGTATTTCATACTGTGCGGTTTGCGACGGTGCATTCTTCAAGGGTCAAACCGTTGCCGTTCTCGGCGGAGGAAATTCCGCTTTGCAGGAAGCTTTGCTTCTTGCCGACGGCTGTAAAAAGGTTTATGTCATACAAAATCTTGATTATTTCACGGGTGAAGCAAGGCTTGTCGAAAAGCTCAAAGAGCGTGATAATGTCGAATTTATTTTGGGTACGGTGATATCCGAGCTTAAAGGCGGCAATGCTCTCGAGGGCGTTGTCTTGAAAAACGAGACAAGCGGCGAGAAATGCGAAATTGCGCTTGACGGACTTTTTGTGGCAATAGGCCTTGTTCCCGAAAACAAAGCGTTTGCGGATATTGCGGGACTTAACGAATACGGCTATATCGACTCCGACGAAAGCTGTGTTACCCGTACTCCCGGCGTGTTTGTTGCGGGAGATTGCAGAAGCAAGAGCACAAGACAAATCACCACCGCCGTTTCGGACGGCTCCGTTGCCGCCCTTGCAGCTTGCAGATATATCGACAATATGTAAAGTAACAAGCCGAGGTAACTTAAACTGCCTCGGCTTTTTAATACTTTTGTCATAATTTTGTTATATATTTTTTCTCGGTTCAAAGTATAATATATTCCGAGGTGGTGCAATGAAAAGATTTAAGAAGCCGATTATTATCGTTGCTTTGCTTGCTTTCGTTACCGCATTGATAATAATTACGGCAATATTTTTTCCGCCGAGTGTCGATGTGGTTATTGACCCCGGGCACGGCGGAAGCGATGTCGGAGCACAATACGAGGGCAGGAACGAAAAGGACGATAATCTCGACCTTGCCCTGCTTGTTGCCGAGAAGCTTGAAGAAAGCGGCATTAAGGTCAAGCTTACAAGAAATGACGATACCTTCATAAGCCTTGAAAAACGCTGTAAAATCGCCAATCGCAGGCGTGCAAAGCTCTTTGTTTCGCTTCATCGGAACAGTGCCGAAAGCGGTAAGGGTGTCGAAATATGGATAAGCTCCGAAGAGCCCGAAAATGATACGGTGCTTGCAAAAAACATACTTGAAGGTCTTGAGAATGTCGGGATATCGAAAAGCAGGGGAGTAAAGTCGGGCTACGCTCGTGGAGACGGGAATTATTATGTCAACAGCCATACGAATATGCCGAGCTGTCTTGCGGAAATCGGATTTATAACGAGTGAAGAGGACAATACGCTTCTTGACAGCAATCTTGACGCTTATGCCAAAGCAATCGCCGAGGCGATTAAAAAATCGCTTTGATTTACATATGCACACGGAAAAATCACCTCGAAGAGCTTAATTCTTCGAGGTGATTTCGTATACTTAGTGATATTTGGGAAGATATGTGCCGTGAGCCTCGATAAGGTCGTCGCAAAGACGGATGATTTCATCAATCGTAAGCTCCGAGGATGTGTGCGGATCGAGCATTGCGGCCTGATAAATCGTCTCTTTCTTTTGAGTTACGGCGGTTTCGATGGTCAGCAAATGAACGTTTATCATTGTCGAGTTCATCGCGGCAAGCTGAAGCGGAAGCGGCTTCTGAGCGCAGGGCTGAATGCCGTTCTTGTTGACAAGGCAGGCAACCTCGACGCACGCTTCTGCGGGCAGGTTGGGAATAAGGCCGTGATTTATGACATTACCGCCAATTTTGTAAGGAATATCCGTTACAATTGCCTCCATGATATATGAAGCGTATTCCTTTGTTCTTGTATGCGACACGTCGTCGTGCATATATTTCTCTCTGTCGTCCTTCCAACGCTCTATCTGGTGAATGCAGCGGCGGGGATATTCGTCCAGAGGAATTTTATATCTGTCGATAAGCTCGGGATGCTTGTCCTTGATGAAGAAATTGTTGTATTCGGCATTGTGCTCGCTCGATTCGGTGCAGTAATAGCCGAGACGGCGGATGTATTCATATCTTACAAGGTCACCCTTATCGGTGTTTGCATCTTCAAGTGCCGCAACGGCTCTTCTTCTTATTTCGGGGTACAGGTCGTTTCCGTTTGCATCCTCAAGTTCAAGAAGCCAGCCCATATGATTTATTCCCGCAATAACCTCTCTTATAGGCTCTTGATATTCAATGCCGAGTCCGTCAAGCAGGCCTCTTGAGCAAGACTGAACGGAATGGCAAAGACCGACGGATTTAATCGGAGTATAGCGGCAAAGATAGCCGGTAAGCTGAGCCATGGGGTTGGTGTAGTTAAGAAAATATGCGTTCGGGCAAACCTCGGCCATATCGTCAGTGAAATCCTTAAGAACGGGAATTGTGCGAAGTGCACGGAAAATTCCGCCGATACCGTTTGAGTCGGCAATTGTCTGACGCAAGCCGTACTTTTTGGGAACTTCAAAATCAATTATCGTGCAGGGGTCGTAAAGACCTACTTGAATTGCATTAACAACGAAATCCGCACCTCTGAGCGCATCTTTGCGGTTTTCAACGCCGAGATACTTTTCGACTTTTGCTCTGTTTTCGTTTATGTTGCGATTGAGAGCGGTTACCATTATGTATGATTCTTCAAGTCTTATACCGTCGATATCATAAAGGGCAATTTCGCATTCTCTTAAAGCGGGCGAACTCATAATATCGCCGAGAACATTTTTTGCAAATACGGTGCTTCCTGCACCCATAAAGGTGACTTTCATATTGACTGCTCCTTTTAATGTAGTCTGTAATGAAATTCTATCAAAAAAGCACAGGTAAATCAAGTATTTCCAAGCAAAAAGTATAGTATTTTAAAGTAGAATATGGTAAAATATCAACAAAACGGTTTGCTGAGAGGTCATAATGAGAAAAACAGTTATCGGAATACTTGCCCATGTGGATGCGGGAAAAACAACTCTTGCCGAAGCGATGCTGTATAAAAGCGGTAGGGTGCGTAAACTCGGTAGAGTGGATAACGGAGATACCGTGCTCGATACACATGTTCTCGAACGTTCGAGGGGGATAACCATTTTTGCGGGTCAAGCGAAAATGAGGCTGGGTGAATATGATGCAACGTTGCTTGACACTCCCGGTCATGTTGATTTTTCCGCAGAAACGGAAAGAATTTTACAAGTGCTTGACCTTGCGATACTTGTTGTAAGCGGTATTGACGGCGTTCAAGCACATACAAAAACACTTTGGAGGCTTCTCGGCATATATAATGTGCCGACTGTCATTTTTGTTACAAAAACCGATCTTGCACGCCGAGAAAGGGACGAGCTGATGAGGGATATATGCTCGGAACTTTCAGAAAACTGCATTGATTTTTCCGACGATAACACATCAAAATACGAACAAGCCGCCATGTGCTCCGAAGATGCCATGGAAAGCTTCCTTGCAAACGGTACTCTTTCCGATGCGGAAATTCGTTCCCTTACCTGCGGAAGACTTATGTTTCCGTGTTTTTTCGGTTCCGGCTTAAAACTCAGCGGCATTGATGAATTTCTTACGGGACTTGAAAAGCTGATACCGCAAAAGTCATATTCGGATATTTTCGGAGCAAGGGTATTCAAAATTACGCACGATGCCAACGGAGCAAGAGTGACCCATATCAAGCTGACGGGCGGTGAGCTGAGAGTACGTGATACGGTAGAATATAACGGTAAAGCCGAAAAAATCGGCGGAATCAGAATATATAACGGTTCAAAATACGAAAGCGTTGAGCGAGCTTTTGCCGGCGAAGCCTGTGCAGTAACGGGACTTGGCGATACAAAAAACGGTCAAGGCTTAGGAAAAGAAGAAACGGCCGAGGAGCCGATTCTCGAACCGGTAATGAATTATCGCGTTTTGCTTCCCGAGGGGATGAAGCCCGAAGAATTTTTGCCGAAGCTAAGGTTGCTCGAAGAAGAAGACCCGATGTTGAAAATCTCATGGAATTCGCATTTGCATGAAATCGGTGTCTGTTTGATGGGTGAGGTTCAGGCGGAAATACTTAAAAGTCTTATCAGTGACCGTTTCTGTGTGGACGTTACAATTGACAACGGCAGAGTTTTGTATAAGGAAACGATAAAAAACAATGTTGAGGGAGTCGGGCATTATGAACCTCTTAGACATTATGCGGAGGTTCATCTCCTCATGTCTCCGTTGCCGAGGGGAAGCGGTATTCAATTTTTAACCCGTTGCAGTGAGGATGCGCTTGATCGCAATTGGCAAAGGCTGATTTTGATGCATTTAAGCGAAAAACAGCATTTGGGTGTTCTTACGGGCTCACCGCTTACGGATGTGAAAATTGTTCTTGCGGCAGGTCGGGCACATCTCAAACACACCGAGGGCGGAGATTTCAGGCAGGCAACGTACAGGGCGGTAAGGCAAGGGCTTATGAACGCCGAAAGCGTAATTCTTGAACCGTATTACAGTTTTCGCCTTGAAGTCCCGTCGGAGCAGATAGGCAGAGCCATAAGCGATATTAAGCTGAGATTCGGCAGCTTTTCCGCACCGGAAATTCGAGGCAATACATCGTTTATCGAAGGAAAAGCGCCCGTTATTACGATGAATACCTATGCTTCCGAGGTTGCGGCTTATACGGGCGGCAGAGGGAGCTTGAGACTTACGGTTTGCGGTTATGATGTTTGCCACGATTCTGATAATGTTATCGAACAGGCACATTATGATCCCGAATCCGATCTTGAAAACACTCCCGATTCCGTTTTTTGCGCTCACGGCGGAGGATTTACCGTGAAATGGAATGCCGTTACGGAGCATATGCACCTTGAAAGCTGTCTTGAAAAAGATAAAATACCGTATGAAGCGGCAATAAATCGCCGTAATTTTCACATAGATGATAAAGAGCTTGAAGCGATAATGGAGCGAGAGTTCGGACCTGCAAGGCTGACACAAACTCTTTACCGTCCGAAGCCGGTGAAAAGTGACGATATAAGTGTTGAACTTGAGGGTGCGAAACGTAAAAAATATATTATTGTTGATGGCTACAACTGCATTTTCGCGTGGGAAGAGCTTAAATATCTTGCAGAAAGCAGTATTTCCGCCGCTCGGGACCGACTTGCGGATATTTTGTGCAATTATGCCGCTTTTACGGGCAGTGAAGTCGTGCTTGTTTTTGATGCATATATGGTTGCGGGAAATAACGGTGAGAATTACAATTACAACAATATTCATATTGTGTATACACAGGAAAGGGAAACAGGTGATGTATATATTGAACGGTTTGTTTCGGAAATCGGTAAAAACGAGAACGTTCGGGTTGTAACCTCCGACGGAATGATTCAACTTTCTGCCGTTCGATATGGCGTTTTACGCGTAAGTGCCCGTGAATTTGAGCGGGAAATTGTGGCGGTAAATGAACGTATTTCCGAAAAACTGAAAGAGCATAAATAACGATTTTGCCATAGTATATTGATTTTTATATTAAAATAATGTAAAATAATTTATGTCAATTACTGTATTTTGTTTTGACGGGATTTGCGGCTCACTCGGAGCCTCAAGAGGAAAAATCATGGGGGTAGACATATATGAAAAGATTTATCGGCATCTTGCTTTCTTTGGCGCTTTTAATCGGTATATGCTTTAGTTTTCCGACACAAGCGATACAGTCCGGAACAGGCAGTGAAAATGCAACCGATTTTGCCAAGAAAATAGGGGAAATGATTTCAGATGCCGAAGGTCTTAATGATAGCTGTAAAAATGCATCTGAAAAATCAAGGCTGATTGTCAAAACGAAAAATAAAATCAACGCCTTTAATGCCGTTTCCGTCGTTGAGGGTGACGGGCTTTATGTCTTTCAGTTTCCCGATATCGAATCGGCAAAGACGGCGTATGATTATTATTTCGCACTTTCCTGTGTTGAGTATGTTGAATATGACCGCGCCGTTTCGTCAGCAGATATCAGAAACGAAGAATCGGTTTCGGAAGCGAATGTTCATCTTTCGTGGGGTGTTGAAAGTACGGGACTTGACAGACTTTGCAATGAGCTTGCCGAAAACAATGTTGAACTTACGCAAACGGTTGTGGCCGTTGTTGACTCGGGCGTTGATTATACGCACGAATTTTTCAAGGGCAGAGTGGTCCCCACAAAAATTAACACAAGCTCCGGCGGAACAAGAAACGACTGTATGGATACAACGGGTCATGGAACGCAGGTTGCGGGAATCATTGCCGACTCAACTCCGGAGAGCATTATTATTAAGCCGTACAAGGTGCTCGATGATTACAACAACGGCACCTTTATTTCCGTTGCCGCCGGAATAAACTGTGCGGTTGATGACGGCGTTGACATTATCAATCTGAGTCTTGGATTTTATGAGGAATCAAACGTTCTCAGAGATGCGATAACGCATGCACTCGAAAATGATATTGTGGTAGTCGGTGCGGCCGGAAACGATGCTACTGATGATCCTTTTTATCCGGCATCATATCCCGATGTTCTTAAAATTACCGCCGTAAACAATCAAAATTATTCGGCAAATTTCACAAATTACGGTGATGATGTTAACTTTGCTGCACCTGGGGTAAAAATATACACCACTACCCTCGGAGGAGAATATACAACCGTCAGCGGAACCTCTTTTGCGGCATCGTTTGCAAGTTCCGTAGCCGCACTGATAAAAGCAACATTGCCTCATGCCGCGTTTGAAGATGTTTTTGATATTATGAAAAAATATGCGGTTTTGGATACATATCAGTCCTATAATACCGATAAATACGGTTGGGGCGTTTTGAATGCTCCCGTTTATAATCCCGAAAATATATTTGAAGAAAAAACGAAAGAGCCGTATTTTTCGCTACCAAACGATATATATAATTCCGCAATTGATATTACAATAAGCTGTGACACACCTGATTCGGTTATATACTATACTCTTGACGGCTCGATTCCTTTAAAGGATGGGGAAAAAACTTTTTGTTACGACGGTAAGCCTATTCATCTTGAAAAATCGCAAAGAATATATGCGGTTGCTTACGGCAAAACCAGCTACCGCTCATCGGTTGCAACCTTTGCTTCAATTATAGCGCCAACGCCTCCGGAAAGCGATTTCACCGTTTCGGCGGAAGGCGAGGTCCTTTCCTACAGCGGTTCGCTCACATCGCTTTCGGTGCCGGACAGTATAAACGGGATAACGGTTACGGGAATTGCCGAGGGTGTTTTCTCACAAAGCGAACTTTCCGAAATACTTTTGCCGGACAGTGTTACGGAAATCGGCGCAGATGCATTTAGGGACTGCACATCTTTGGTATACTTTCTTTCGAGAAATGCCGAAATTATAGGTAAAAGTGCCTTTCAAGGCTGTAAAAGTTTGTGCTATATCGTTCTCGGTGAACTTACGAAGATAGGCGAATATGCTTTCTGTGAAACTGCGGCGGATTCTTATTATTTAAGAGAAGCGAGTTTTCGCCTGTCGCTCTCCCGATTGACGGATGTTCCCGAAGGTGCATTTATGAATTCCGGTATTTCTTCCGCTAATTTCGGATTCGTCGGTAAAGTCGGTGCCAAGGCATTCAGAGGTTGTAATGCGCTTGTAAACGTAGATTTCGATGAACTGAATTTAATGCCTGCCGGAACCTTTAAAGATTGCGCATCGCTGAAAGATGTAAGAATCGGCGGACTTACATATCTTGCCAACGGTTGCTTCAGCTCTTGCAAATCTCTTGAGCATGTAACGTTGCCCGATGTTGGGATTGTTGATTCAAATGCTTTTGAGAATTGTGCGCTTCTTTACGATATTGAGCTTCCAAAAGCAAAAACCGTGTATTCCAATGCATTCAACGGTTGTTATTCGCTCAGAGAGCTTGAATTACCGTCAATGACGTCGTTTGAAGCGGAACTTTATATATCCGACACGGATTTCCCTAAGCTTCCGAAAAATCTTACGGATTTCATCGCACCCATGCTTACATCAACCGTACATGATATGTTCAGAACCGCATCGAAAATTTCGAATGTTGTAATAAACGGTGCAACAAGTATTGCTCCGTATACGTTCCGAGGCTGTTACAATATGTATCTTCTCGAAATTCATAGTGTTGAGCAGCTTGAAAAAAACGCACTTTCCAACTGCATAATCCGATTCGTCAATGCGCCGAATCTTGTATCGGCAAAGGATTTTCCAAGCAACAGCGGTATTTTGCTTTCAAATAATTTTGTTGAAGCATACGAAACCGCAGAAAACTTGACTGTCTATGGAACTGCGGGAACATTTGTCGAACGTTATGCACGGTATAAAGGTTATGAATTTGTTTCGATTCCCTTTATCAACAATGAAATACCGAAATATATAACGGAAAACAGTGAACGAATCAATGTGTCTGCCATCGGTTTTGATCTTGAATATCAATGGTACTGGAATACCGTGAATTCTACCGAAAGCGGAACTCCCATTGAAGGTGCGACCGAAAGCTCATATAC
>CAYNUD010000064.1:0-9143 GCA_964400315.1 uncultured Clostridium sp.
ATATTTATCCTTTTTCGCCTTTTTGTTCTCTTCCTCGTTTCTAAAAAATCCGCACACAAAGTGTGCGGACTGCTTCTCTTTAGTTTATTTGTTTTCGGATTTTGCTTTTTTAGCCGCTTCCGCTTTTCCCTCGGGGGTATCGCGGTAAAACTGCGTTTTCGGATTCGGGTGCTTCGTCGTATTCCAAAGCTCATCGGCAACCGGTTGCCATGCGGCAGCAAAGCGGTCGCAACGTGAGCAGAGGGTTTCGACTGTTTCCGGCTCGATCAGGTCGGTCGATTTCGCTCCCGTTTCGGCAATAATCTTGCGCAGACATTGCGGATTCTCAAGCATCGGACAAGGTCTGAGATGATTGTCGTTAAACGGCTGATTTTTGTAATACGCTTGGAACAGGGGGCTTTTCAGTCCTTCTATTATAGTATTCTTCCTTATATTCGCATCCGAATAGTGAATAAATACGCACGGTTCCATGTCGCCCTCGGAATTTATGTGGAAATAATTTCTTCCGCCCGCGATACAGCCGCCTACATACTCCGCATCATTTTGGAAATCCATTATAAACATCGGTTTGCCCGTTTGACCGTTTCTGACTTTGCGAAGCCATTTATACATATGAACACGCTGTTCGGGCGAGGGGATAAGCTCGGGTACGGCATCATGGCCGACGGGCATGTAGTTGAAATACAGTCCGAAGCGTGCGCCGTTTTCTATCATGAGATCCATAAATTCATCGCTCGTAACACTCGGAATATTTTTGCTTGTGTAGCACACCGAAATGCCGAAAAGCAAACCGTATTCCTTGAGCAACTTCATCGCTTCCATGGTGGTTTTATACGAGCCTTCGCCCCTGCGGAAATCATTGCTTTCTTCACTGCCCTCAACGCTGAGCGCAAGCGTAAGGTTGCCGAGATTTTTCATTCTTTCGCAAAAATCGCGGTCGATAAGCGTTGCGTTCGTATATGCAAGAAAGGCGCAGTCGGGATTTTCTTCGCAAACGGTCAACACATCATCCTTGCGTACAAGAGGTTCGCCGCCCGTGAGCATATAGAAATGCGTTCCGAGCTCCGTGCCCTGATTTACAATGCTTCTCATCTCGTCAAGAGTCAGATTGGAACGATGACCGTATTCCGCAGACCAACAGCCCTTGCAATGCTTGTTGCAGGCGCTTGTGGGATCGAAAAGAATAATAAACGGAATGTTGCACTTATATTTTTCTCTGTTGGCTCTGACCGCCTTTGTGCCGTTTACACCGGCACCGAGACCCAAAGCAAGAAGCATATTCTTAATAACGTGAGGGTCGCACTCGTTAATGATATTCATTGCAAAGTGATTCCAAACATTATTTTCATCCTTAACGGCACTGCGGAAAGCATCGAAATTCTTTTCGGGAAATGCACCGCCCATGAATTTTTGGGCAATGTCGATAAGCTTCAAAAGATTTTCCTGCGGATTCTTTTTGATGTACTTAAAAATGCCGTCAAACGCAACGGACGCGGAAGCCCTTTGCAGTTTTTCTTTTGCGGTCATCATAAGCGCTCCTCCTTCGGATAGCTGATAGTAAACGATAATATATTAGTTTATCACAATTTCAGTTCAATGTCTATGAAAAATTTTTAAATTTTTGTGTTTTTTAAACCTGCTTTCGATTTTTCTCCTTATAAGGTATTTTCTGAACTCTTCGGTTAAATTTTCTTGATTTCACGGCGATTATGGGCTATTATATATTCAGTATCGTTTTGCAAGGTGGTATTCGATGAAAGACAAACTGCTCAGAGGCAAGCACGCTTTCGGGCTTGCGGGAAGAATTATCCTCTCGGTGCTTATTATTGCCGTTATTATTTGGAAATATGACGAACTGAAAAACATGGACATTCGCGCTCTTATCGCCGGAACAAGCAATATATTCACCGCAATCGCGGCAGTTCTCGGCGTCTATCTTCTAAAATCGCTCGTTTTCGTCGTGCCCGCTTCGCTCGTATACATCGCAGTGGGTATGGCTTTTTCGCCCCTAACGGCAATTTTGATAAACACCGCCGGCATACTTCTCGAGGTGTGCGCCACATATCTTTTCGGAATAATCCTCGGCGGACCGTACGTTATAAATAAGCTTGAAAAGACAAAGTACGCAAGCCGCGTTCTCGAACTTCACGGGAAAGGTAAGCTGTCTGCGATTTTTGCGATAAGGGCACTGCCTGTATTCCCGATAGATCTCATCAGCCTTTTTCTCGGTGCGGTAAGAATGCGTTTTCTGCCGTATCTGCTTTTATCTCTCGGAGGAATCCTGCCGAGAGTCATACTTTTCACAATTCTCGGCGACGGCATATATGACTACATTCCCATGGACAAGCTCATGCTTGCGGCGTGCATAATTCTGCCCGTTGCACTCATAATTTGGGTGGTACGGTACGCCGTGAAATCCGAAAAATCGGAGCTCGAAAGCAAAAAGCCTTTCTATGAGCCGCTGAAAGACAGCCGCAGAAATATCATCTTCGATACGGATATGGGGCCCGACTGCGATGATGCGGGCGCGCTTGCATTACTGCTTCATTATGTAAAAAAATACGACTTAACGCTTCTCGGCGTTGCAAATTGCACCTCAAACCGTTATGCAAACGGTACGATTCGCGCGATTGCGGAGCATTTCGGATTTGACGACCTGCCCGTGGGTCAATACAGCGGAAAGGAGCTTCTGCCGGACGGTAAAAAATACAATGAAGCGGTGACAAAAAAATACCGCAGCTTCGTTTCGAGCAGTACCTCGGCTCAAACCGAGCTCGAATTCTACCGTAAGCTCCTCACAAAGGCACAAGACGACTCCGTGACGGTCATAGCAGTCGGTCCGTTGTCAAACATCGGCAGGGTCTTGCGTGAGGATTCGGAGCTTTTCAACCGCAAAGTAAATTCAATAGTCGCCATGGGCGGAAAATTTCCGAACGGAAAAGAGTTCAACATCGAATGCGATCCCGCCGCCGCAAGAACGGTTTTCGAGAAGTTCCGCGGCAAAATCGTTTGCTCGGGATTTGAAATAGGCAAGGATGTCCTCACCGGTTTTTATTCGGAGCATGAGAATAATCCCGTATACGATTCCTATCGCTTGTATATCGGCGGAAATCCGCCGTTTCTGCGGGAAAGCTGGGACCTGACCGCCGTAAATTACGCCGTTGAAGGTGAGGGTGATTTCTATTCGCTCTCAAAAGAGGTCAAAATCACCGTCGAAGACAGCGGCAATGTCACGACGGCAAAGAGCAAATATTCAAAACGCCGTTATCTCATTCAAAAATGCGACAACAAAACGCTTGCCGAAGCTCTCAATGCGGTCTTGGAACCTGCCTGCGAAGATACGAAGCATTGACACACCGAGGTAAATGCGTTATAATTAATATACATTATATATATTGTCAAGGGGGACAGCAGTAATGAAAACAGTAAGAAAAGTTTTTGCCCTGATTTTGGCGTTGCTGACAGTGTTATCCGCAACCGCCTGCGGAAAAGATAACGTCACGCACGACGAAAGCATTACCGACGTTTCGGTAACGGATTCCGTTCGTGAATACAAAACAAAAATCGCCGCACTGAACGGCCCTACGGGTCTCGGGCTTGCCCATGTCAAAGAAACCCGCGCTTTTGCTTTCGACGTCGACTATTATGCCGACCCTCAGGAGGTTGCTCCGCTTTTGATAAAAGGCGAGGTTGATATTGCCGCCCTGCCGCTGAATCTTGCCGCAAATCTCTACAAAAAAACGGGCGGAGAAATCCAAATGCTTGCGATAAACACCCTCGGTGTGCTTCACGTTCTCTCAAAGGATGAGTCGATTAAAAGCATTTCCGACCTCAAAGGCAAAACGGTATACGCCACGGGTCAAGGCGCAACGCCGGAATATATCATAAATTATATTCTCCGCAAGAATAATTTAGAGCCGAACAAGGATGTAACCGTGGAATTCAAGAGCGCTCACAGCGAACTTGCAACACTTGCCGCCGACGGCTCCGTGGAGCTGTGCATTCTTCCCGAGCCGTTCGCCTCAAACGTTCTTTCAAAGAATACCGAGCTTCACCGTGTGATGGATTTAACCGACGAATGGGAAAAAGTAAGCTCCGCTCAGCTTGCACAGGGCTGTATTGTCGCAAGAAAGGATTATATCGAAGCTCACCCGGATTTGCTCAGTGAATTTATGATGTTCTATGAAGCTTCGATAGCTTTTATCAACAATTCCAACAGTATGGGCATAGTTTTCCTTGCGGAATACGGATATTTCGAAAGTGCCGAGCTTGCACTTCAAACCGTGCCCAACTGCAATATCGTTTACATGACGGGCGAGGAAATGAAAAAGACCGCATCGGAAAATTACGCCGTGCTTTACGAAGCCGACCCCGCTTCCGTCGGAGGGGAGATACCTGATGATGGTCTCTACTATCTCGGATAAGAAAAGAATTAAGTCAATCCTCAAAAAAGCAGGAGTCATAGCGATATGGCTCCTGCTTTGGCAGGTTGCGGCAACAATCGCGGACAGTGCCTTCCTTTTTCCGTCGCCCGTCGCCGTTTTCAGACGCCTTGCGGAGCTTTGCGTTACAAAGGATTTCACCGTAAAATGCTTAAGCTCTCTCGGCAGAATATCTCTCGGTTGTTTTTCGGGCATTCTTTTCGGCACTTTTCTCGGAGCGATAACCGCTTTTTCAAAGCCGCTGTATACATTTTTCAGTCCTTTGCTCACGCTGATAAAAACCACACCCGTGGCATCGTTCATAATTCTGCTTCTCGTTTGGGTTAAGAGGGACGGCGTTCCCGTTGCGGTCTCGTTTCTCATGGTCGTGCCCGTGATGTGGTCAAACATATCTACTGCCGTTGCAGGCACGGACAAACGGCTTCTCGAAGCGGCACATATGTTTCGGCTGACCCGTCGTCAAAAAATCCGTCATATTTATGTTCCCTCCGTTCTCCCGTCATTCGCTTCCGGCTGTAAAACCTCAATCGGCTTTGCGTGGAAATCGGGAATCGCCGCCGAAGTGCTCTCAACTCCGAAAAATTCCGTCGGCTCTCAGCTTTATCTTGCAAAAATCAATCTCGAATACGCCGACCTTTTCGCATGGACTGCGGCAGTAATAATAATGAGCTTCCTTGTTGAAAAGCTTTTTGTTTATCTGCTTGAAAAATGTTTGAAACTTAACAAAACGAGGACTGAAAATGCTGCTTAAAAACATCACAAAAGCATATGACGGAAAAACCGTGCTCGACGGCATCAATCTTGAAATTCCGGAAAACGGAATTTTCGGAATATTCGGCGCCTCGGGTCATGGAAAAACAACGCTTATACGCATTCTGTGCGGTCTTGAAAAGCCCGACGGCGGAGAGGTTATCGGTACTCGGGGAATAAAATTTTCCGTTGTTTTTCAAGAGGACAGACTTTTGCCCTCACTGACCGCGCTCGAAAATGTCGCCCTTGTTTCCGACAAAGTAACCGCCGCCGAAATACTCAAAAAGGTAGGACTTTCCGACAGTGCCGACAAATACCCGTCTGAAATGAGCGGAGGAATGAGCCGCCGCACCGCAATTGCCCGTGCTCTTGCGTATTCGGGTGACGTTCTGATTTTGGATGAGCCTTTCAAGGGACTCGAAGCCGAGCTGAAAGAGCGTATAGGAGGTCTCTTTCGTGAATATGCACAGTCAAAACCCGTGATAATTGTAACACATGACGAATACGGAAAATCCCTTGCGGAAAAATTCACGGTTATCGCGTAGTTTTTTCTATGCAGATAAACTTTTCTCTTGCATTTCACACCGAATTATACTATACTTATTGATGAACGGCTCCGAGTAAAAATCGAAACATCATGTCGAATTTTGTCGGCTGAAATCGAATTTTACTTAATGAGCAACATAAAAACAACTATCTATGGAGGAATAACCATGGCAAAGAAGCTTATCGCCATTCTCATGGCACTTGCTCTCGTCCTTTCGTTTGCCGCTTGCGGCGGTAAGGATGACGACACCACCACGACCGCTCCCGAAACTACCGTTGACCCCTTCGAGGCTTTCGGCGAAGAAACCACCGTACCCGAAATCGAAGCCACCGAAGCTCCTTCCGCTTCCGACGACACCACCGCTCCCACCGAAGATGAAACAGACGTTTCCGCTTCCGAAGAGACTTCCACAGAGGTTGCTTCGGCTCCTCAGACAAAGGAAGAGGTCGTTGCTTACTTCAACACCGCAATTAACGGTGTCAAGAGCGGCGCAAAGAGCGTAACTCACCATTATTCAAAAATTTCTCTTAACGGCGCAACCAAGCTTCCCGGCTGGGCAAACACCGTTATGAAGGTTCTCGGCGGTGCGGATAAATTCATCGACGATCAGCTCACCAAGAACAGTAAGGGCGAAGAGACCTTCAAGGGTTCCGCGGAAATCAAGGCGGGCTTCCCCGTTGAGGGCGAAAGCTGGTCAAGCAAACTCACCGCCGCAGACGTTAAGGATTTTGCAATCAAAGAGTCCGACGGCAAATACATGATTCGTATTACCACTGTTGCGGACGGCAAATCCTCAACCGTTCAGCACGGTCAGGGTCATGCTCCCAAGGCATTCAACGTTGTTCTTCCCGGCGTTGTTAACGACAACGTTCCCTCGGTTGCCGCAAATCTTATCGGCGGTACCGCAGAGATGAATTATCCTTCGAGCACCGTTACCGTAACCGTTGATATCGCAACCGGCAGAGTTCTCAAGGCAGACTATGACCTTAAGTGGACCATCAACTTCGGTACGGACACCATTATTCCCTTTACCACTCTCGATTCTTACACCGTCAATTGGTAACATAAAACTGCGGGGCGTGCCGTGGCACGCCCCTTTTGCAGGTACAATACATAAAGGAGTTTACTCATGAAGAAAGAAGTTCTTGTTGAAACCTCAGCACGCCATGTCCATGTAAGCCGTGAAGCTCTCGATATCCTTTTCGGTGAAGGATATGAGCTTACAAAGAAAAAAGACCTTTCCCAGCCGGGCCAATTTGCCTGTGAAGAAAGGGTTGCCGTTGTCGGTTCAAAGGGCAGCTTCCCCGCTGTTTCGATTCTCGGTCCCATCCGTCCCTCAACTCAGGTTGAGCTTTCGCTCACCGATGCCCGTTCCATCGGCGTTTCCGCTCCCGTGAGAGAAAGCGGCGATATCGAGGGAAGCGGAGCCTGCAAGCTCGTCGGACCCAAGGGCGAAATCGAAATCGACTGCGGCGTTATTGCCGCAAAAAGACACATACATGCAACTCCCGAGGATGCCGAAAAATACGGTCTTGAGGATAAACAGATTGTATGCGTTAAGATTGACTCAAACGGCAGAAAGCTCGTTTTTGATGATGTCGTTGTCAGAGTCAGCCCCAAATTTGCTCTTGCAATGCACATTGATACCGATGAATCCAACGCCGCATCCGCAGCTCCCGGACTCATGGGCGAAATTCTTTAATTTAATTTTTCCGCTCCTCGGCTTCGGTCGGGGAGCTTTTTTGTCAAAAAAGCCGCACCCTACTATCCGTAAGGCGCCGAAAATGTGCTCGTTTCAGGTCGCAGAATTTGTTTCGGATATGTCGGTTGCGGCTACTGTTCGTTAGAATGACTGTGCCAAAAATTCGGGTTGAGAAACTTCGTTCGGCATGGCAGGTCTGTAGAGGTTGAAAGCTCCTTTTTCTATCTTGATATCAACCTTATTGTCATCGCCGCCGTATTCGCCGTCAAGAGTCCACGGCAAGGGCGTGCCGTCAAGCACCTCAAGAGAAATATTCGAGCCGTGATACACCTTTATAAATCGCTCGTCAAAATCCTTTTTCAGCACCCCTGCACAAACGCTCACCCAATTCTTCGCCGTTTTCGGATTCTTCGCAAGGAAAAGCTCATACTTACCGTCGTTCAGGCATACCTGTTCCTTGTTGAGCGTAATAACACCGCCGCCGACGGTGTAGGAATTTGAAATCGATCCGAAAACATAGCTGTCCTCTGTTGTATTTCCGTCAACTGTAATGCGCATTGGAATTTCCCGTATATCTTTAATTGCTCCGAACGCTTCAAAATAATAGGCAAATTTACCGATACGGTTTTTTACGCTCTGTTTCGCCGTATAAGAGGTCGAAGCAAATGCGCCGAAGGAGCCGACGTATACAAAATATTTATCATTGAACCGCGCAATATCACAGGGGCGGGCTTCTCCCGAGACAATCAACTGCGCCGCCTTTATCGGGTCGCTCGGAACGCCGAGAGAATGTGCAACGTCATTGGTCGTGCCGGCGGGGATAAGTCCTACATTCGGCTTTTTTTCGAGCTGCATTATTCCGTTAAGCGTTTCACAAAGAGTTCCGTCTCCGCCCCGACAAACAACGGTATCAAAATCTCCTCCGTATTCCTTGGCGAATTTTGTCGCATCACCGGAGCCCGAGGTATTCATTATGTTTATGCTGTAATCACTGAAGCTGAACACATTTGTGACTTCAAGCAAATCGCCTCTGAGTCTGTTTCTTCCCGAACGCGGATTTACTATAAGAAGCATTTTCTTTTTCATAAGCTCACCTTTTTTCAACATTCTTCTGTAATTATATCATATTTTTCGTCGAAAAAAATCGGTCAATATTATGGTATTTGTCCCATTTTTGTGATTTTTTTATGCTTTTTACGCCGAAAAAGCCGTAATTCGGACGTTTTTCCTTAAAATTTTAATCAAAACGGCCTAAAATTTCCACCTGAATGCTCCCGCCTTAGGTTGTCTGAGAAAAAGAAAAGAGGAACGCACAAAATCGTGTGTTCCTCTTTTTTGCAAATCGGTCGTTAAAACCGTATGCTTTCTCATGTCAAGCGACCGTAATTTATTATTCCAGCTCAAATGCGCCGGTGTAAAGACGGTAATACACGCCCTTTTCGTCGATGAGCTTTCGGTGGTCTCCGCGTTCGATAATTCTTCCGTGGTCGAGAACCATTATAACATCGGAATTCTTGACCGTTGAAAGGCGGTGCGCGATAACGAATACCGTTCTGCCCTCCATGAGCTTATCCATACCTCTTTGCACGATGGCCTCCGTTCTCGTATCAATCGAGCTCGTCGCCTCATCCAAAATCATTACCGGAGGGTCGGCAACAGCGGCTCTCGCTATTGCAATGAGCTGTCTTTGACCCTGCGAAAG
>CAYNUD010000065.1:0-9117 GCA_964400315.1 uncultured Clostridium sp.
AGGCTGTAAGAGTGTCGGCATGTGCCGGAATGCGGGTGGAACCGTGGAGCTTTTCGCTTCATCCTGTTTTGGGATGAGGCGTATTTTATTTTGTACGAAAGGATGATTTTATGATAAAAGTTACACTTAAAGACGGCGTTGTCAAGGAATTTGACAGCGGCATCACCGCTATGGAAGTCGCAAAAAGTCTCGGAATGGGCCTTTATAAAGCGGCTTGCGTATCGAAAATCAACGGCGAGGTTAAGGATCTCAGAACTCCTTTGACCGAGGATTGCTCTCTTGAAATTCTCACCTTTGACGACCCCGACGGCAAGTGGGCGCTACGTCACACCGCTTCCCATATTCTTGCTCAGGCTGTCAAGAGACTTTTCCCCGAAGCAAAGCTTGCTATCGGTCCCGCCATCGACAACGGCTTCTATTACGATTTTGACGTTGACGTTCCATTCACTCCCGACGTGCTTGAAAAAATCGAAGCGGAAATGAAGAAGATCGTCAAAGAGGGGCTCCCCCTCGAAAAATATGAGCTTGACCCTGAGGATGCAATAAAAATGATGGAAGAAAAAGGCGAGCCGTTCAAGGTTGAGCTTATTCAAGAACACTCGGGCAAGGGCGAAAAAATTTCGTTCTACCGTCAGGGTGAATTTGACGAGCTGTGCGCCGGACCTCACGTGCCCGATACAAGCAGAGTTAAAGCGTTCAAGCTCACCTCCTGCACCGGTGCATATTGGAGAGGCGACTCCAAAAACAAGATGCTTCAGAGAATATACGGTACTGCCTTTACCAAAAAGGATGATCTCGAAGCCTATCTTGCCGCTATTGAAGAGGCGAAAAAAAGAGATCACAGAAAGCTCGGCAAAGAGCTCGGACTCTTTGCTATGCTCGACGAAGGCCCTGGCTTCCCGTTTTTCCTGCCCAACGGCATGACACTGCGTAATACTCTTATCGAATATTGGCGTGAAGTTCATAAGAGATACGGCTATGTTGAAATTTCAACTCCCATGATGCTCAACCGTGCTCTTTGGGAGCGCAGCGGTCACTGGGACCATTACAAAGAAAATATGTATACAACCGTAATCGACGAAACGGATTTTGCCGTAAAACCGATGAACTGCCCCGGCGGAATGCTCGTATATAAGCTCCAGCCGCATTCCTACAGAGACCTTCCGCTCAGAGTCGGCGAACTCGGACTTGTTCACCGCCACGAGCTCAGCGGCGCTCTCCACGGCCTTTTCCGCGTTCGTTGCTTCACACAGGACGACGCCCATATCTTCATGACCTGGGATCAGATGAAAGACGAAATCAAGAATGTCGTCCGTCTTTTTGATGAAGTTTATTCCGTATTCGGTCTTACCTATCAAATCGAGGTTTCTACCATGCCCGAGGATCATATGGGTGATGAAAAGGATTGGGATTTCGCAACCGAAACGCTCAAGGCCGCCGTTACAGAAATGGGCAAGGATTTTGTAATCAATGAAGGCGACGGCGCATTCTACGGTCCGAAGCTCGACTTCCACCTTTCCGATTCTCTCGGCAGAACATGGCAATGCGGTACAATTCAGCTTGATATGCAACTTCCCGAGCGCTTTGAGCTTGAATACACGGGTGCCGACGGTGAAAAGCACCGTCCCGTAATGATTCACCGTGTTGTTCTCGGTTCAATCGAACGTTTCATCGGCGTTATCACGGAGCATTTTGCGGGCGCTTTCCCGCTCTGGCTCGCTCCCGTTCAGGTGAAAATTCTTCCGATTGCCGACCGTCATCACGGCTACGCAAAGGAAGTTTGCACAAAACTCGAAGCAATGGGACTTCGTGTTGAGGTTGATGAGAGAAGCGAGAAAATCGGTTACAAAATCAGAGAAGCTCAGCTTCACAAAATTCCTTATATGCTTCTTGTCGGTGACAAAGAAATCGAGGACGGCACCGTTTCCGTTCGTAAAAGAGGCGAGGGCGACCTCGGTGCAAGCAAGGTTGATGACTTTGCCGCTGTCGCTCTTGAAGATGTTACCTCAAAGAAGATTTGGTGATTCATGCATAAACATCCCCGTCGCTCCGTATGGAAACGACGGGGTTTTACTTTTGTATCCGTTTTCGCAAAATCCGAAAATTCCGATTGCGCAGTTAAAATGTTTTTTACATGGAATATTTATTTTTTCTCTTCGGCGTGCTATATTATATTCGTCTCGATTTTCTTTACCGATAAACATTTTTAAAAAATACGTGCTATAATTATATCGGTTCAAGCACTTAAACAAAAGCGAGGAATAGCCATGGAAATACCGCAAACCGTTCACGCACTTGCACAGAGCTTTTTGTCATGTTCGAAATTGCTCACTGCCATAGGTGACGAAACGCGACAGCACCTCATTGTCGAAATGATGAAAATGGGCGATTGCAACGGAGCTCGGGTCGGAGCGATTACGGAGAAAACGAATCTGTCCCGTCCCGCTGTATCACATCATTTGCAAATAATGAAGGATGCCGGAATAGTCAAGGTGCGTAAGGAGGGTACGAAAAATTATTATTACTTTGATCCCGAAAGCGAAGCCCTTGACCGTCTCATCTCCGCACTTCAGCTTGCAAGAGATATTTCAAAGACTTTGCCTGACAGAAGCGGCGAATGTGATTAATTTTTCAAAACGGCAAGACCGCTGTTTTCACGGCTGTTCCTTTGCAGAAAATCTCGGAGGCGATTTTTATGGAACTTTTCGAATTGATGAAGCAACGTCATAGTGTAAGACAATACGCCGATACACCTATCGAAGCGGAAAAACGTGCAATACTCAACGACACGGTCAAGGAAATAAACGCAAATGCGGATTTGCACATTCAAATTCTCTTTGACGAGCCTAAATGCTTTGATTCGTTTATGGCGCATTACGGAAAATTCAGCGGTGTAAGCAATTACATCGCACTCGTAGGCAAAAAGACGGCAGATATTGAAGAAAAGCTCGGCTATTACGGCGAAATGCTGGCTCTAAAGGCTCAAGAGCTCGGGCTCAACACCTGTTGGGTAGCGCTCACTCACGGCAAAAGCCACGCCGATATCCGCAAGGGTGAAAAGGCAAGTTGCATTATTTCTCTCGGTTACGGTCTCACTCAGGGCGTACCGCACACAAGCAAATCCCTCAAAGAGGTATGCAATTATTCCGCGTCCATGCCCGAATGGTTCTTGAACGGAATGGAGGCCGCGCTCCTTGCTCCCACCGCGATGAATCAGCAAAAGTTTTTCTTTGAGCTGATGCCCGACGGCTCGGTTAAAACGAACTCCGGTAAGGGCTTTTATACCAAAGTCGATCTCGGCATTGCACGGTATCATTTTGAAACGGTTACCGGCAAAAAGTGCATATAATAATTTAGTATAAAAATCCCCCGAGACAAACTGTGATTTCAGTCTGCTCGGGGGAGATTTTTATATACCGTTTACTTTTTCTTTGCGAATTTCGGCAGTAACAGGCACACCGCAATAACCGCTATCGCAACAACGGCGGCGACTATTACCCAAATATGGCTTTGGCTTCCGGTATCGGGAGATGCAGTCGCAAGCACCGCAGTGTCGGCGGCAAATACGCTCACCGCGGCAGTTACTACACCGAGCACCATAACGGCGCACAAAACTATGGCGACTATACGCACAAACAAACTGCGTTTATTCATTATTTTTCTCCGTTTCGCTTTAATTGATTTTAAGAAGGGCTTTCATCGCCTCACCGAGTTTTGCGGCGGTATCATCGGCTTCTGCATTGTTCTTACCGCAGCCCGTAATATACACCTTTATTTTAGGCTCTGTACCGGAAGGACGGACTATGGCAAAATTGCCGTTGGGAAGCGAATATGCGAGGACGTTGGATTTCGGTAAGCCCGTGCTTCTCTTTTCGCCCGTGACGGTATTTGTTATTGTACCCGCATCAAAATCGTGTACTTCAAGCACTTTCATGCCCGCAAGCTCGGCAGGCGGTGAAATACGGGTGTCCCTCATTATTTCGCCCATCTTTACCATTCCGCTTGCGCCCTCAAACATAAAGTTATACAGACGGTTACAATAAAATCCGAATTCGGCATACAGCTCATTGAGAACATCAACAAGCGTTTTGCCGTGCTCCTTATAATAGGCTGCCATTTCACATATCATCAATGAAGCGGCAACAGCATCCTTGTCTCTGGCATGAGTGCCGATAAGATATCCGTAGCTCTCCTCAAAGCCCATAAGGAAACGGTTTTCGTCTCCGGTCTTTTCGAGCTTTGCTATAAATTCGCCGACATACTTAAAGCCGGTAAGCACATCAACAACCGTACAGCCGTATTTTTCCGCAACCTTATTGAAAAGCGGAGTTGAAACAAAGGATTTGGTCATGAACATTCCCTCTGTGGGAAGTCCCTTTTCACGCCTTGCCGAAAGAATATAATTTGCGAGCAAAACGCCGACATCATTGCCCGAAAGGAGGACATATTCTCCGTTCGTCAGCACGGCAATTCCCACTCTGTCGCAGTCGGGGTCTGTAGCAAGCAGTATATCCGCTTTTTCCGTCTCGGTCATTTTAAGTCCGCATTCGAAAACCTGACGAATTTCGGGATTCGGATACGGGCAGGTCGGGAACTTACCGTCGGGCAATTCCTGCTCCTTGACAACGGAAACATTTTCAAAGCCCGCCCTTGAAAGTATCGTTCTTACGGGGATATTTCCCGTGCCGTTAAGCGGAGTGTAAATTATTTTTATATCGCTTTTCTTTATAACCTCGGGATTTATCGGGCGCTGCATAACAAGGTCGTAGAATTCTTCTACAATGCTGTCTGGGATATATTCGATAAGTCCGTTTTCGGCCGCTTCGTCAAACGGAACGGACTTGATGTCCGAGAACATATCAACCTTTTGAATACACTCATATGTTGCGGCGGCAGCCTCTTCGGTCATTTGGAAGCCTGCGGGGTCATAGCATTTATAGCCGTTGTACTTCGACGGATTATGGCTTGCGGTAATGACTATTCCGCTCTTACATTTGAGTCTCATAACCGCATAAGAAAGCAACGGAGTAGGCATAAGACGGGGATAAATATAGACCTTAACTCCGTTTGCGGCAAGCACCTCGGCACAACGGCGTGAAAAAACATCGGAATTTATCCTTGAATCATATCCTATCGCAACACTCGGATTTTCGTAAGCACCGTTCAAATAATCGGCAAGTCCCTGCGTTGCCTGGCCTACAGTATAGATGTTCATACGATTTGTTCCGGCGCCCAAAACGCCTCTGAGACCCGCAGTACCGAATTCCAGATTTTTATAGAATCGGTCGAGGATTTCTTCATCATTGTCCTTGATTGCAAGCAACTCTTCATGCGTTTGCGTATCGTTCTCGGTGCTTTCGAGCCACAGCTCATACAGCTTCTTAAAATCGTTCATAGCGGCACTCCTTTATCTATAATCTGCCGACTGCGCGGCATAGCGGTATTATCCGATTATTATTTTACCCGTTTTCTTTGCCGTTGTCAATGTTTTGAATATAAAAGTTGACTGTATAAGAAAATGTTGCTATAATAGCAATGCTCAAAAAGACAACTGAGGGTGATTACATGAACAGCAAAAAATTAACGGCGACGATTGTTGCGGTCTGTGCGGCAATTGTTTGTTTGGCGGCAATATTGATAGTAAAGCATTCTTCCGCACCTGCCGTTCAACCCGTAGACGGAAGCGTTTCCGATGTGCAAAGCGACACCGTTTCGTTCGTTTATCCTACCGAAGCGGAATACACCGAACCTGTTTCGGAAACCGTCGGCGAATCCGACGTTACCTTTAATACCGAAAAAACCGTAATCGAAAAAATCACCGACAAAGTCACCTCGGCAGTTCAAACGACGACGGAGCTGACAACGCTTGTAACCGGTAAATTCTCCGAGGTGTTCACCTTGCCGCAGGCTCCGAAATACATTCCTCCCGATGTGAATATTGATTTCGGCAAAGTTAACCTCGCATCATACAAATATGATCCGAACGGCAACTATTATTACACAGACGACAAAGACTGCTGGCAGGTTAATTTCGGATATAATGAGGGATACGACCGGCTTGCGGTTGTGGGCGTAATGTATTACGACACCGTTCGCACAAAATTCACATATGACAATAAGGATTGGCTTGTTCAAATCTGGAAAGGTCAGTACGGCTATTGCTTTGTCGGCGGTGAAGTCGGCGTGTATACAAGACCCGTCGGAAAGAGCGGCAGTGCATATTCCTGCGCCGCCGAAGAAGATTGGCTCAAAATGGAAATGACTTTCATGTGGAAGTTTAACGGCAGTGATTACGAGCCTGTTTTCACTCGCCCGTATACAGAATATTGGTGGTGTACCGGATTTGTTGTAGGCTACGAAGCGGACGAATCCGTGGCAACCCGTGAACAGTTTAGGCTTATTACGCACATTACATTCAAAGATACCGCCATGGCGGATGCATTTTGTAAGGCGTTCGAAGCAAACGGCTTTAAGCGTGTCTCGAAACTCAATAACAACGAAAAAGATACCTTTGTTCAGCTCGGCCCCGATGTCGCATTCGTCTGGCAGAGTATAAATCAGCATGTGATATAATATAAAAGCAGTCCGCTTTTGCGGGCTGTTTTGCTTTATTATCCACTGAAGGGATAGCTAAGCTCAACTGCAAGTTGTAAGTTCTTCTCGGCCCCCTTGCCCGCTTAGGCATTAGGTGATAGGCGATTAGGAATTAGGAAATTATAACATCGAGCCCAAGACTGAAAGCTCAAAGTTGATTGTCGGCTTTTAAAACCCCTCCGCCTCGCTCTGCTCGGCACCTCCCCTAAAATGGGAGGCTAAGATTTACTGCCGGCTTGCAGCGGAATTTCAATTGCTAATTGCTAATTGCCAAAGCCTCCCTCGAGGTGAGAGAGGCTTCGGCATTGGAGTTTATTATTTGAAAAATCCCAAATGAGAAACTATACTAAAATTATATCACGCAAAAAGTCCCGCGAAGAAGCTGCCTATCTTTTGGAAGAGTGAGCCGAACCATTCAAAGATTGAAAGGAAGAACTTCCAGAGCCAGAACATATCGTCATCGTCATCGCCGCTATTATAATCCTCGAGGCCGCTACCGTCGCTGAATGAAACGGTTGAAATCTTTGTGCCCTCGGGAGCGTAAACAGTGAAGCTTTCATCATCGGAATTTGCCTCAATCTTCGTGCCGTCGGAAAGGGTGATTATGATATCTTTTCCGATGAATTTTTCATCAATCGAAACGACGAGCTTTTCAAGTGTCTTGCCGTCCTTGTTCTTCGGCGTGGGCGTAATTCCGTAAAAGCCGTTGTCGTTTATCACGCCGCCGTTTATTTCGACAAAGCTTTCACTGCTTTCTTTCTGGAGCGGGTTTCCGCCTATCAGAGTGTTGTAATCGCTGCCGGCAAGAACACTTTGCGATATGTTGCCGCCGTTGATAACGATTTTTCCTGTTCCGTTGCTATAATTAGCGGCGCCGATTGCGGATCCATACTCTGAGCCTGCGACAATATTTCCGCCGTTTACGGTTATTGACTTAATCGTTATGCAGGAGGTACCGCCGATGCCCGCACCGGTGCCTTCTTTTCCTAAGCAAAGCGCAACTATATCGCCGCCGTTTATCGTTATTTTGCCGCCCTTATTCGAGGGACCTTCAGCAGCGCCGTTGCCGATACCTGCACCGGATTCAAACGATTCGGCATATATCACGCCGCCGTCAATTGTTATATTTCCCGCATTGCCGATTACCGAGCCGCCGATACCCGCACCGAGATATCTCGAAAGTGCAAATACGGTTGAGCCCTTAATGTTCACCTCGCCGCAATCTATATATCCGATGCCGCTGTCGGCATTGTATATGCCGCCGATACCTGCATTTGTCGGGTAGCCGACAGCCAAAATGCTGCCGTCCGTGTCGTTTATCGTGAGCTTTGCGCTCGAGGGAATGGCAATGCCCGCAGAAGAAGCAAAACATCCGTCAAATGCGTTTGCGCCTATGGGGTTAAGTGTTAAGCTGCCGCTTGCTACGGCAAGAGCGGAATTCATTTGAGAATTGCCCACAAGGGAAACATTGACGATATCCATTTCAATGTCCGCATCGAAAATCACAATGCCCTCACCCTCGCTTGAAAAGCCGTCGTCGTGAGACCTGCTGTCAAAGATGACATATTTTCCGCTGTAATTAAACACATAAGTCTCCTGTGCGGTAAAATCCACAAGTACATATTCATCTTCGCCGATTCCTATGCTGAGGCCCTCGGTGAGATTGATAACACCGTTGGGAACGGGCGTTTCAAGCTCGACAAGATCGCTGACAGCAGTATTGATTGACGCCGCCATTTTGTCAACGTCGTCCTGCTTTGACTTCGGGAGCATCCTCTGAACGCCCTTAACGGCAGTTACAAGCTTTCCGACGCTTTCTGCGGAAAAGCCCTCAAGAGCAGTGGGGATTTTTGCCATAGCCGCATCAACCGCCGTGTAGTCGGCACAGTTGACCGAATATATCGTCTGAAGCGTGTTGAAGTTTTTCATCTCGCCGACATCGTATTCGCAACCGTATTCGACACCGTCGGGGAAATCGATTTTGATACCGCAATTTTCATCCTTGTTTCCCGCAATCCATTTGAAAACATAGGACGAGTCGGGGTTGTATTCCATTGTGTATGTTTCATACTCATCCCAATCGGTTTGTCTTATGACCCTTGTGGGAACGCCGTCAACATATACGGCAACGGCACTCATATCCCAGTAACTGTCAAACGAATCGCTGAAAACTTTAATTGAAACAGTCTTGCTTTCGTCGTATTCTTTTTTGGTGCCGCCGCAGTTTTTACAGGTGTAAAGGGTACAGGGTGCCTCTTCTCTTGTCGCGGGAACCTTTACGCCGTCATCAAAATCGTGAGGGGTATAGGAATCGGTTTTCTCCGCCATGCAATATTTGCAGGCATAGGTACAATATTCATCGTTAACTGATATAAGCACGGAAAAGTCGTGCTTTCTTGTGTGTGTGTCATATACATCGCCACAGCTTGTGCAGGGTATCATACAGTATTCTTTGTCAAAGTAATAGCCGAATTCAAGTGCGTCATCAAACACGTGGTCAACGGGATCGCCGTCTCGATAGTA
>CAYNUD010000066.1:0-9081 GCA_964400315.1 uncultured Clostridium sp.
AACTATAGCCCCTGCTTCTGAGAAAAACGGCGCATATTTTTCTTATCACGGGAGTGAGTATTCTTCTGTATGCTTCAAGCTCGCTCGTCAAGGCATCCGCCTGTTGAGAGGACATTCTTTCCGTACTTGACCACGAAAGACCGAGCATAAACGGCGGCAAGCCCGTTTTTGCAACTATCTGTTCAAGAAGCTGTCTTACGGGAACCTCGCTGTCAAGTATCTGATTATCTGCCCCGATGACTTTTATCTGAACATCACCCACGGCAACAAAATCACGGATTTCTCCGCCGCTCTGCATCGCCTCGCCCCACTCCTTGGCAACCTGCAAGGCCCTGTCCTTGGCGTAGGCACGGTCAACGGCATCGTTTTTCGGATTGTAAGTGACGGCAAAACGCAAATTGCCCACTCTGTCCCAATTCGAACCGATACTCTCAAATATTTTGAGCAATATCGAGCTGACGAACGGAAGTCCTTTTAGCATGGAATTACCCGTCAATGCTCCGGGGTCGGGGTCAAGTACGCTGAGCAGGCACATTTCGGGACGGCGCACACGCTGAAGCTCATTGCCGGAGCCCGTAAAAATGTCGATATCAACTCCGTTTTTATTCCGTTTAAGCGTGATATCGTCAAGCGGTGAATTGAACAGCGCTCTCGGCGCTCCCTGTGTATCCGTGATTATCTCGCCCACTGCCGTGCCGCAGGTTATGAGCTGTTCGAGATAGCTCGAAACAAAAGAACTGAGTCCCATTCGGTTTCCACCGACCGGAACATCCTCAATGAAACGCCGTATTTCACGTTGCGCCGACGGGTCGTTGCATTCAACCGTAAAGCCGCCCGTAAGCCTTACTATCTTGAATACAGCCGCATCAATCACGGGGACCGCCTCTCTGAGCGCATAATAAAGTCTTATTTGCGGTACGCCGAGCGGAACATAATCGTCAAGCATACCGAAGACACGCCTGTTTCTGCTTTGGAGTACGGGTGCGGAAATTCTCTCCGTTCTCCGATTTTTAAAAATGCCTAATTTCAACACCTCCTTGCCGCAACGGCGAAAAAGCCGCCGTCCGCATCCTCGTTAAGTACCGTGGATACGAAATATCGGATATCGTCCATTGCGTGCTCGTTTTCTTTACGCACTGCGTCCTTTGCGGAATTTTTCTCCCAGCGATAAAGCCCGAATTCCCTTATCGCATCACGGCACTCGGGAGAAAAAAGAATGCTGCCGTTTTTCAGGCAGTCGGAGACCCTTCGAATACCGTCAAGCACATCATTTTTTGCGGGGATAACGGTAAAGCGCCCGTCACGCCGTATACACTCGATAAAGCTCGCCGCCGACGGGTCGACTATGACCGCTTCGATTTTTCTGCCGCCCGCAAGGTCAATGAGCGCCGAATAATGCTCACTGTCGGTTCTCTGCTCACCCTCGGCGCGTGAATCAAAATAGTATTCCTTTATTCTGTACCACACCCCGCCGTTCTTTCCCCAAAGCCCGAACGAGGACGGGTTGACCGTTCCGTAATCGCAGGAAACATAATATTTCTCAAAACTGTCGGGCAATTTTGCAACATGGGTGCTCTGCGAAAACATCGGGTACACATTTCCCTGCGCCGCAACCCATTTGCCAAGCACGAAACGGTCATAAAATGCTCCCGAATACAGCTTTTCGTATCTTGCGATTATCGACGGCGTGAGAGAGGGGTTGTCACGCATCGTAAAATGAAGATAGAGGCAGTTTTTCTCCTTGCTTTTCTTTATCCACTCCTCATGAAACCAATGCATCGGGTGTTCGGGATTGCAATTAAACCACAGCTTTGAACCGTCCACGGAGCAACGGGCAAGCGCCTGCTCGACAAATGAACGCGGCATGAGAGTTACCTCGTCAAGAAGCACCCCCGCAAGAGTCATGCCTTGAATAAGCGCCGCCGAACCCTCGTCCTTGCCGCCGAAAAGATAAAAGCGGTTCATCCTGCCGCCGTAGGATATTTCGATAAGATTTCTCGTATACTTTTCCACGCACTCAAATCCGAGCTCTCTAAGCGCAGGCAGCAGAGCAGTTATGACGTTTCTTCGCAAAGATGCTATGGTTTTTCCGCACAAAGCAAAAGAGCGCTCGTCGAATGCCGAAAACGCCCACGTCACGAACGAAACGGAGGTACACAGCGTTTTCCCCGAACGAACCGCACCGTCACAGATTATCGCATCCTTAGAAGCATACGGGCTCCCCTTTACCCACCAACACAAAACGGCAGTCTGCTTTGCGGAAAAAGGCACAAATTCCTGCTTCTTCAACCGTCTGCCTCCCCACCGAGAAGCCTTGCACCTTCAAGCAACGCATCGACAAAACCGCTTTGCGTACCGCCGCCCGAACCGTTAAGCTCCGCAAGTCTTTCAAGAGCCTTTAAGCGGTCAAAAAATTTTATCTCAAGTCCCCCGCCCTTAGGTCGCTTAATATCGGCAACGTTAAAAAGGTCGAGCTTCTCGATATCCTCGGCGGTCATTTCATCCGATGCGAACAACAGCTTAAAAGCGTCTGCGGTTGAGCCGAACGCAAGCTTTCGCAGTCCGCTTTCCGCCTGTGAGCAGGCGCGCCGCTCCTCTTGAATCTGTTTTATACGATTGCAAATATCGTCTCTTGCAAGTAATCTTGCCGCCGCACGGGAGGGTCGTACCGTAAAGCCCGCTCTTGCGGCACAACCCCTCGGGTCGGCTCCTTCTGCCGCATAAGCGCAGAACAGAGCCTCTTTTTCGGTCATTTTCTTCATTGGATCTCCTTTCCCATTCACCGCTTTCTTTCCGAGAGAATTTTTCTCTCAACCTAAGAGCAAACCGCCGCTTTCGCAAACCCGAACAGCTTACGCATATACGCTCCGACAGTCGATGTTATCATGAAAAATCTTCCGTTTTCGCTTGATTTTGCCCGTATATCTCGCTTTTTCGCCGATTTTGAAATCCTTTTAATTTTTTCGTATTTTTTTGCAATTTGTCTTGACTTGAAGCCGTTTTGGGTGTAACATGGAGCTGTAAAAAAATTTGAAAAGCGTGGTGAAAATAATGGGCAGTTCCGATATTCCCAACCCTCGAAGTAGGTGCTTCATAAAATTTAATTGCATGGGCGGCTCTGCCGTTATTTATCTACGGTAAATATAAGTGATAGCAATATCGCTTGTATGCTTTTTTCGTCGCCTTTGCAAGCCTTAACGGTGAGAAAGGAGACGTTTTTTATGGAAACAACCGACATCATGCTCCGCAGCATTAAAAAGCTCATAAGGAAGGGCGAAATTTCCGCTCTTCGTGACATTCTCGTTGAAATGAACGAGGTCGATATTGCCTCAATAATGGAAGAGCTCGAAATTGCCGATATGCTTTTCGTTTTCCGCATTCTTCCGAAGGATTTATCCGCCGAGGTATTTGCCTATCTTGAGCCCGATTCGCAAACCGACCTTGTCAAAAGAATAAACGATGCCGAGCTCGAACGGCTGCTCGATGAAATGTTCCTTGACGACACGGTGGATTTCCTCGAAGAAATGCCCGCAAATGTCGTCACCCGCGTCCTTGCGCACTCCGACCCCGAAACGCGTAAGCTGATAAACCGCTTTTTGAAATATCCCGAGGACTGTGCGGGAAGCATAATGACCATAGAAATGGTACAGCTTCACACAAATTTCACCGCCGCTCAGGCGATTGAGCAAATAAGGAAAACAGGCGTAGACAAGGAAACCGTCTACACCTGCTATTGCACCGACCGAGAACGCCGCCTTATAGGAAGCGTTCCTCTGCTCTCTCTGCTTTTGTGCGATGAAAATGCCCTTGTGGGCGATATAATGGAGGATGATGCTCAGCTCATCTCCGTAAATACGCTTGACGACCGTGAATCGGTTGTCGATATTGTTAAAAAATACGACCTTTTGAGCGTACCCGTAGTCGATAACGAAAACCGCCTTGTCGGCATAATCACCGTTGACGATATCGTTGACGTCATCGAAGAAGAAACCACCGAAGACTTTGAAAAGATGGCATTGCTTGCCCCCTCGGACGACGAATATCTGAAAACCGGCGTTTTTACTCTTTTTAAGAACAGAATAGTCTGGCTGCTCATACTTATGATCTCCGCCACCTTTACGGGACAGATTATCGAAGGCTTCGAGGATAAGCTTTCGATGATAGCCGGACTTACCGCTTCAATCCCCATGCTTATGGATACTGGCGGAAATTGCGGAAATCAGGTTTCGACCCTCGTTATCCGCGGTCTTGCTCTCGGCGAAATTTGCATAAAAGACTTTTTCAAAATCGTATGGAAAGAAATCCGCGTTGCCGTACTTTGCGGTCTTTCTCTCGCCGTCGTGAATTACGGGCGAATGTGGCTGATAAAGCTCATAACTCACAACGACATTTCAAGCAGCACCTTCATCGTTGTTTGTCTTGCAATGATTTGTGCCGTTATTGTCGCAAAGGTTATCGGCTGTTCACTACCCCTGCTCGCAAAAACGCTTCACCTTGACCCCGCACTTATGGCCGGGCCGATGATAACAACCATAGTTGACGCCCTTACTCTGCTTATTTATTTCGGCTTTGCAACTCTTTTCATCAACGGCGGCTTGCTGGTATAACCTTGCGGAGGAAAAATGGAATATACTATAAGAGAAATACAAAAGCGCGACGACCACGAGGTGGAAGCCGTAATCCGAGCCTGTCTTATCGAATTCGGTGCAAATCACGCAGGTACCGCTTGGGAGGACCCCGATTTATGCAGATTTTCGGAAATATACAACACCGAAAAAAGCAAATATTGGGTTGCCGAAAACAGTGAAGAAAAAATAGTCGGCGGTGTCGGAATAGGCGCCCTCGACGGTGCCGACGGCATTTGCGAATTGCAGAAAATGTACTGCCTGCCCGAGGCAAGAGGCACCGGAATATCGCATAAGCTGATGTCTGCCGCTCTTGAATATGCGACGAAGCGTTACGCCAAATGCTACCTCGAAACACTCGATAATATGACGGCGGCGCAAAGGTTTTATGAAAAATACGGTTTTGAAAGAATTTACGAGCCGCCCGTAAAAACAGCCCATTTTGCCTGTAATGTCAGGTATATTAAGAATTTATAACCTAAGTTACCGTATATTGGAGAAATGTTTAATACAGTTTAGCCGCAGCCAACGCATGACGAGGACACAAACATGAATTTTATAAAATATCCCGATAAAAATATGACCGTTTTTTTATCCTGTGACGGCTTTGACACTATCAGCGATTTTAAGCAATGTATAATGAGCGGTGCCGAGGTTGAGTTTTGTTGGAAAGAAATTGATTACACAATCACCTGGTATAACGGTAGCCGCAACCGACGCATTCAAACCCGATTTGTTTCGGATAAATGAAGCGACTGCGGCGTTAAAATACTCGCTAATCCGACAGGATTAGTTGCGTTTTTGCCTTGCATTCGCCCCATTTCTCTCGAAACAAATTCTGCGACCTGAAACGAGCGCGTTTTCGAGGGATTTGCGGTGCAAAGGCGTGAAGTAAGGCTTTGTGCCTTTCGAGCGACTTTAAGCCGCAAAGCGCCGAAAACATGCCATTTAAGGCGGGTTCGGACACGTCGGTTGCGGCTAACCGAGTTGCAGAAACGACAGACAAACTGTGCATTCTGCCGACACAAAAAGAAAACATATTCAGGAGGAACTCACATGAAAAAGATTCTGGCTCTTCTCCTTGCCTTCGCAATGCTCTTTGCATTTGCAGCTTGCGGCGGTAACGGCGGAGACGAAACCACCGCTCCCGAGACCACAACCGACCTTTTCGGAGAGCTTGAGGATGACACCACCGTTGCTCCCGTTGAGGACGACACCACTGCCGCTTCAGGCGACGTTGATGTTTCCGACACCGAGGCTTCCGTAGCCGACCCTTCAGTTGATGCTTCCGAGGCAGAGTCCACAGAAGCCGCAAATCCCAATGCTCTCAACAGCAAGGATACCGCTGAAGTAGTTGCTTTCTACCTCAAGGCTTACAATGCTACCAATCCCGCTCCCAAGGGTCATTCGACCATGAAGCTTGACGGCGGCATCACCGGCGACGGCGCTCTCGGCACCGTTCTCAAGGTTGCTTCTCCCATCATCGAGAGCACTCTTGAAAAGAACTCCGTTGAGACCGATTACGTTCCCGGTAAGGGCAAGCTCACCGTTGCCGACGTTACCAAGGCACAGGCTGTTTCAAAGAACGGCGTTACCGAAATCACCATGCAGCTTAAAGACCAGACCGACGGTCCCGAGGCAGATCCTCACACCGCAGGTCCCGTTGCAAGAGGTATCGGTACTCTCGGTAACATCAACAATGCTATCGAGTCCCTCGGCGCAGAGCTTTACAGTGGCAGAGAGACCATCCAGCTCACCTACACCAACGCTTACATCAAGTGCAAGATTGATGAAAACACCGGTAAGATCATCGGCGGCGACTGGCATTATTCCGTAAAGATTTATGTCGGTAACGCTGAAATCAAGCTCGCTCTTAAGTTTACCGCTAAGAATCTTAGAGGTTGCGTTGACTACACCGTTCACATCTAATCAAACATAAGCCGTAAAAACGGCATAAGGAAACCGAGATTCATCAGTTGATGAGTCTCGGTTTTTTCATTTATCCGAACATCGGTTGCGTTAAACGATATGTTTTTGAGATGTTTTATTGTCTTTATATTTTAGAATGAAGAAAGCGGCGGCGCAGATAATGACGGAGAAAAGCGAACCTGCCGCAGTTGCAAGACCCATGGGAAGGAGCGTTGTCGGGAATAGCTTTGACATGAAATATGCACCGGGGACACGAACGAGAGCCATGGAAAGAATGTTATGCAGGAACGAAATCCCCGAACGACCGCAGGCACAAAAATAACCGCTGAAGCAAAAGTGTATTCCGGCAAGTGCGCAGTCGAGAATGTATCCTCTCAAATATTGACTGCCTGCCGTAATTACAGCGGGGTTATCGTCAAAAAGTCCGACGATGGGTCCCGAGACGAGCTGAACTATGATTGAAATTATCACTCCGAAACCGAACGCAATGCAAATTCCGTAACGCAGAGTTTGAATCGCTCTTTCCGGTTTGCCTGCACCGATATTTTGAGCGCCCAAGGCGGATATTGCGGAGAGCATTGAGGACGGGACAAGGAACATAAAGCTGATAACTTTTTCGACAATGCCGACAGCCGCCGCATCCGTGAGACCTCTTTTATTCGCAATGACGGTGATTACGATAAAGGCAATTTGAATTAATCCGTCTTGAAGAGCGACGGGCACACCGATTTTGAGTATGTGTCCCATGGTGTCTTTTCGAGGTCGTAAATTTTTTGCGGAAAGAGAGATTTCATGCCGCTTGATTATTGAAGCAAGAGCAATTATAACGCTGATCGCCTGTGAGACGGTTGTTCCGAGGGCGGCTCCCATTGGGCCGAGTCCGAATCCGCCGATAAAAAGATAATCGAGTGCTATATTTGCCGCACAAGCAATTGCAATAAAATACATAGGACTTTTCGAGTCGCCCATACCTCTGAAAATCGAGCTGATTATGTTGTATGCCGTGATAAACGGTATGCCGATGAAGCACACGGTGAGATAGTCTTTTGTTCCGCTCACCGCCTCGGCAGGGGTTGACATAATGGAGACTATCGGATTTACAAGCAGAAGCAGTACGGCGGTCAAAATTACCGATACAGCCATGAAAAGAGTGGCTGTATTGCCTGTATATGACGACACATCGGACTTGTTTTTTTCGCCGACGGCACGACCTATACAAACGGTAGTGCCCATTGCAAGACCGACGATCATTACGGTGAGCATATGCATGACCTGCGAGCCGACGGAAACCGCAGTAGTTGCGGCGGTGGCTTCAAATCGGCCGACAATATACAGGTCTGCCATGCCGTAAAGCGTTTGTAAAAAATATGAAAGCAAGTACGGCAGTGAAAAAATTATAACATTTTTGAACACACTGCCGCTTGTGAGATTTTTTTCCGTAACAGTTCATCCTTCCTTGTGGAAATACTTTATTTTCCGACACAAAAGCGTGAAAACACTTCATCTACAACGGCATCGGTTGCTTTTTCTCCCGTAAGTTCGAGAAGATATCCGACGGCACATTCAACGCAAACATTTACGGCATCGAGCGTAACACCGCTTTTGAGAGCCGAAATAGCCTGTGAAAGGTCATCTACTGCCCTTACGCAGCAGCTTCTTTGACGTTCACTTGTCAGACAGGCGGCGTTGGGGTCAAAGGCATCGGTCGAAAGCACACGGGATATTGCCTTTTCGAGCTCTTGCGAACCGCTCCCGAGAGCGGCGGAAAGAACAACGGTTTCGGTAAATTCACGGTGTATGAGCGACAGGTCCGCATTTGACGGAAGATCGGATTTATTGAGAATCGCAATACGTCTTTTTTCACGGCAATTTTCGATTATTTCAATATCGTCATTGCTGAGTGGGGCACTTGTATCAAACACGGCAAGCACCAGTTCGGCGCGTTCGAGGCGGCGTTTTGCAAGATTAACTCCGAGATTTTCAACGAGGTTTTCGGTTTCGTGTATTCCTGCAGTGTCGGCGATACGCAAAAGGATATCGCCGAGAACGATTTTTTCCTCCACTACATCGCGAGTAGTGCCGGCAACATCGGTGACAATGGAGCGTTCAAAGCCCGAAAGCATATTCATGAGGGTGGATTTACCCACATTCGGTTTACCGACAATTACCGCATCAATGCCGTCGGTCACGGCTCGGCCGCAATCATATCGTTTGATTATCGCTTCAAGCGAGGCCTTGACACGTTCGAAAACAGCAAGCATTTCGGATTCGTCGGTGTCTTCGATATCGTCGTCGGGATAGTCAACCCAAGCCGCAAGAGAGGCACACACGGCGGTTAGCTCATCGGCACATCGGTGAATTTCGCCGCTTAGTCTGCCTTCAAGGGTGTTAAGAGCGGCACATGCCGCCTGTTTTCCGGAGGCGCTTATCAATGCCATAACGCTTTCACTGCCGGCAAGGTCGAGCTTGCCGTTGAGAAAAGCTCTTTTTGTAAATTCTCCCGCATCGGCAGGAAAAGCGCCGGCAC
>CAYNUD010000067.1:0-8906 GCA_964400315.1 uncultured Clostridium sp.
CTACCGTGTTCGGGATGGGAACGGGTGGACCCTCAACGTCATCAACACCGACTAAAAAACGCAACGGCGTTTCTTGAATGCTCGACTATTATATTACATCAAATCGAATTTGTCAATAGTTTTTTAAAAAATTTTTTAATATTTTTTCAAGATTCTTAAATATTCGTCAGACTGTCTACGAATCCGGTTCTTTTCAGCAAGGTTGTAGAAGAAATTTGAGCGATATAAACCTTTTCTTCACCGCTTTTATTTTTACTGACAATAAAAGATTTAGGCAAATCGTAACAAACATTTTCCACTTTGCCTGCCTTTTCGGCCTTTGCTAAAAATTCACGGGTGTTTTTTGATACAGTCGTATTGTCAAGATCGAAAATTCCTATTATATCGTCAAAAACAATAACTTTGTTCATACCGAGATGAAGATACATATTTACTCCGTTTCTTTTATTTTTCCGTTCACAGTTTCAAATGTGCTGCCCTTTTCGGAACGCAAAAGCTGTGACGGATCGCAGCAGGTAATAAAAACCTGCCAATTGTCAAGATAATTCAATATATATTTTTGCCTGCCTTCGTCAAGCTCGCTCATAACATCGTCAAGCAAAACCACAGGACATTCGCCGGTTATTTTTTCTATTACCGATGCCTCGGCAAGTTTCATTGCAATAGCACAGGAGCGCTGTTGACCCTGAGAGCCGTAAACAGCCGCTTCTCTGCCGTTTAGATACAACAATAAATCATGTGAATGCGGTCCTACGCCGGTATACAATCGTCTTAAATCCGATTCTTTTGTTCTTTCAAGCTCTGAAAGCAACTTTGTATATATTTCTTTTTCATCCGTATTTTTTTCGGCAAAATCGTATTTAAACGAAAAACTTTCTTTATCGGAGCTGATTCCGCCGTATATTTTCTCCGAAATTTCGGAAAACAAATCAATATAATCGAGCCTATACTTAATTATTCTCGCTCCGAGTCGTGCAAGCTCTTCATTCCACGGTATAAAATATTCCTCACCGAACGGTCTTTCACTATATTTTTTCAGCAAAGCATTTCTGTGCTTTAACGTTTGAATATATCTCGACATCACCGACGCATAGTTCGGCTTTATAAGACTTATTGCCACATCAAGCATCCTGCGACGTTCCGACGGACCGTCACGGACTATACTAAGCGTATTCGGAGTAAACACGACAGAATAGAATTTTCCCATCATCGCACGAGGAGAATCTTCACTTATTCCGTTCAATTCAAGCTCTTTGCGACGATTTATTTTCATTACGGCCCGTTGTTCACGCTGTTCGGAAAAAAATTCGGTCTCGATTTCGGCTTCTTGCTCGCCGCTTTTGATGAGATGAATGTTTTTTCTGGTTCGAAAGCTGTAAAATCCCGTCATCAGCCAAATACTTTCAATTATATTGGTTTTTCCTTGCCCGTTTTCTCCGTAAATTATATTCATTTCCGGATGCGGAACAAAAGAAACGGAATCAAGATTTCTGAATTTTTCAACGGAATGCCGCGTAATTATCATCTTTTCCGTTCCTTTCGGGAATTATTCTACACTGTAAACCGTTCTTTCATACTCAACGCTGTCTCCGCTTCTGAGTTTTTTCCCTCTTTGAGTACAAACTTCGCCGTTTACCTTTACTTCTCCGCCTTGAATCACAAATTTAGCATGACCGCCTGTTTGAACGGCATCACACATTTTTAAAAACGAATCGAGCTTTATAAACTCTGTATCTATTTTTTTGGTTATTTGCTGTTTTTCAGCTACTTTTACTTTAATCTTCATTTTTAAGCCTCACGGGAAGAATAAGGAAAATAAAGCTTTCGCCCTCATTCGGAACAAGCAAAATCGGCGCAACGGCTCCGTTAAGCTTAATTTTAATTTCATCGGTATCACAAACTCTGAGAGCTTCAATCATATACTTGTTGTTAAATCCGATTATACAATCTTCACCGCTGATGTTTGCACTAATTTTATCATTTGCAGAACCGAGTGAAGTCATGCTGGATATTTTTATCATTCCCTCGGAAAATACGCACTTCACGGGACTTTTAATTTTATCCGTTATTATAAGAGAGGTTCTGTCTATACTTTCAAGAAGCGATTTAGTATCAACTGAAACCTCCGTCTTGGTTGACGGCGGAATTGCGGCTTTGTAGTTAAGAAATTCACCGTCGAGCAAGCGGGAAATAATATTATAACTGCCTATCTCAAATACAATATGTCTTTTTCCAACGCTGATAACGGCATTTTCATCATCTTCTTCCATAAGCTTTACAGCTTCCGAAAGAGTCTTTGCGGGAACAACAAACGAAAGCTCTTCTCCGCTGTATTCTATATTTTCATTTCTTATCGCAAGACGAACTCCGTCTACGGCAATAAGACGAATATGATTCTTTTCTATCTCGAATTTAATTCCCGTATGAACTATTTTGCTGTCTTTTATTGCAGCAGAGAAAATAGTTTTACGCACCATATCCTTAAGGATGCCTTGATTGAGAGTTACGTTATATCCTCCCGAAACAGACGGAAGCTCGGGATATTCTTCAGCCGATATTCCTATGAGCGTAGATTCGAATTCTCCGCTTGAAATTGAAGCTATCTGTCTTGTATCACTGTCAATATTGACTGTGTTGCCGGGAAGCTTTCGGAGGGTTTCGGTAAACATATGAGCATTAAGAACAAGTCTGCCCTCTTCCTCGATTCTTGCGGGAATGGAGGTCGTTATGCCCATTTCAAGATCATATCCCGTCAAAGTAAGGACATTGTTCTCTGCAATCATGAGAATACCCTCAATTGCGGGAATTGCCGTTTTTGCGGAAGCCGCTCTCTGTACGTTTTGACACGCTTGCGAAAGCTCGGTTGAATTACATATAACTTTCATGTGGTCTGCTCCTTAAAAAAATTTGCGAGGTTTGATTGTATCGTCTAAAGATAAGATATATAAGAGTATTTATAGTAGTAGTAATAGGGGGCGTTGAAAAAGTGGATAACTCCGCTTTGCTTTGAAAAATAAAGAAAATTCGAGAAAACCGTGCTTAGATTAAAAAGTGGAAAACTCTGAGTTTTTCACTTTCCTCTTTTTTACAGTGTTGATAAGGTGAATAATCTTTGTGTGAATAAGCGTTGAAAGTGTGGAAAACTTACAGCTCTTTTCTGCCCTCAATTGCTCTGATAAGGGTAAATTCATCGGCATATTCAAGGTCGGCTCCGACCGGTACACCGTAGGCAAGACGACTGACGTTTACACCGAGCGGTTTAATTATTCTCGATATATACATTGCCGTGGCTTCTCCCTCAACGGTAGGATTCGTTGCCATTATTATTTCTTTTACGGTATCGTCGCCGAGACGTTTTATAAGCTCTTTTATACAAATATCCTCGGGGTCAATATCATTCATGGGAGAAATAACGCCGTGAAGAACATGATAAAGTCCGTTATATTCATGTGTTTTTTCAATTGCGATAACGTCTCTCGGGTCTTCAACAACGCATATTAACGAACGGTCGCGCTCTTTTGAAGCACAAACGGAGCAAATTTTTCCGTCGGTCAAATCACAACAAACGGGACAACGATGAATTGAGCTTCTTGCGTTAATAATGGTTTCGGTAAAATTTTTTGCCTGATCGTCGGTCATATTAAGAATATGGAACGCCAAACGCTGAGCACTTTTTCTGCCGACCGACGGAAGCCTTGCAAATTGCTCTATAAGCTGTTCAAGCGACGGAGTAAAGCTACCCATTAAAAAAGTCCGGGAATGGAAAGTCCGCCTTTGGCTCTTTCCATGCCGCTCTCCATTGCTTCATTTGCCTTGCGTATACTCTCATTGAAAGCTGACATGATGAGATCTTCGAGCATTTCAATATCTTCGGGGTCAACAATTTCGGGCTTAAGTTTTACCGCAGTAACCTGATGGGCACCGTTTACGGCAACCTCAACAGCTCCGCCTCCGACGGAGGATGAAAATTCGGTTGCTTCAACTTCCTGTTGAATTTTAGTCATATTTTCCTGCATTTCCTGAATTTTTTTCATCATGTTTCCGCCCTGTTGAGCGCCGGGTATTCTTGCTTTCATATAATTATCCTCCGTTATTAAAATCATTTATCTTTTTTTTTAGCTCTTCAAGAGGGCTTTTTGCTTGGTTTTTCGGCTTTTCTTTGTTTGCCACCGCAATCTTCATTCTTTTACCGACAACCTGTGCGACCGCTCTGGCAAGCTCTTTTGAATGAGTATCGGTACAAATAAAATCGAATAATGTGGGATTATCTGAGTTTATAACAACTCTGCCGTTTTTAATTTCGGCATTGGAATTTGCGAGAATTCCGAAAAGCGGAATATCGTATGTTTGCAGTGCTTCGAGAACATCAGACCAATTATTGAATGGTCCGTCGGGAAGGTCCGGTTCTGCCTGAACGGGCGGAGACGGAGGTTCCGGTAAAGGCGGAGCTTCTTCTGACGGAGAATCAGTTTCAAACGGCACGGGTTCTTTTTGAGATTCTTCTTTAACGGATAATTTTTTTTCCGGAATGACATTGCCGTTTTGAATTTGTTTCTCTATTTTATCGAGTCTGTCATATATGTCCTGCGGTATGTCGCCGACAGACGGCATATCGGTACACATTTTTATTACTGCCGTTTCAAGCTGAATTTTTTTATTTGCCGCATTTTTTATATTTCTTGCCGTTTCGCAAAGAATATCAATGCAATTTAAAATCTGCGTAAGCTTCAGTTTTTCCGCTCTTTCTTTTAATGATTTAAGTTCATCTTTTGAACAGACTATCAACTCTTCACAATTTTCAACGGTTTTTACAACCATTAAATTTCTGAAATGAAGCGTAAGTTCGGTACAAAGACTGTCTATATCGCAGGATTCGTTGTGAAGCTTTGAAACAAGCTGTAATGCCGCAGTTAAATTTTTATCCGCAATGTATTTCGAAAATGAGAACAGATGAACGGTTCCGGCAATTCCCGCCGCCTGACTTACCGCATTTTCATCAATATCGGTGCCCATAGCAAGGCATCTGTCAAGCAGTGAAAGAGCATCACGCATACCGCCGTCGGCAATTCTCGCAATAAGACTTGCGGCGGTGTCGGATAAATTCGCTCCCTCTTTTTCGGCAACAAAATTAAGTCTCGCCGTAATATCTTCGGGAGCTATACGCTTAAAATCAAAACGTTGACATCTCGAAAGAATTGTTGCCGGCAGTTTGTGAATTTCCGTTGTTGCGAGAATAAAAATAACATGGGCGGGCGGTTCTTCGAGAGTTTTTAAAAGGGCATTGAAAGCACCGATTGAAAGCATATGAACTTCGTCGATAATATAAACTCTGTATTTTGCACTGACGGGAGTAAAGTTAGCTTCTTCTCTCAAATCACGAATATTATCAACGCCGTTGTTGCTTGCGGCATCTATTTCAATAACGTCGAGAATGGAACCGCCGTCTATCCCTCTGCATATTTCACATTCGTTGCACGGATTTCCGTTGACGGGAGAAAGACAGTTTACCGCCTTTGAAAGAATTTTTGCGCAGGAGGTTTTACCTGTTCCTCTTGACCCTGTGAAAAGATAGGCGTGCGATATTCTGCCGCTTTCAAGCTCGTTTTTGAGAGTTCTCGTAACATGAGGCTGACCGTAAACATCATCAAACGTTTTCGGTCTCCATTTTCGATAAAGAGCTTGGTACAAGAGAACACCTCCTTAAAAAATAAAGGCTTTTCCTTGGTCATATGGCGGTAGGCAGACTGTGGCGCACAAAACTGTCCGCTTAATGCTGCTCGGTTCACCCGCCTGACATGGTTCGCAGTGCCTTGTCGCACAGGACCCACACGCCACATGACCAAATAAAAGCCATTAAAACTGTTTTCACACTATTATATAATAAAAATTAAATAATATCAAGTGTAATTTTTGCTTTTATACGGAATATTTAAATTTTTATGTAACCGTAGCTGTGTTTTTTGAATACGCTGATAAAGAAAGGAGCTGATTTTACGCAGCAGGCATATTTTTTAGGTTCAAGCGGAAAAAACGGATTCTTTTCCTGTTTTTCTCAACTTATGCCTTCAACAAAAGGACGGTATCTTTATATACTTAAAGGAGGACCCGGAACAGGCAAGTCGTCTTTTATGAAAAAAATTGCCGATGATATGGAAAAAAGGGATATTCAATGTGAAAGAATATATTGCTCCTCGGATCCGCATTCACTCGACGCCGTTATTTTTCCGTCGCTCAGAGTAAGTATTGCCGACGGAACCGCTCCGCATACAACGGATCCCGATTATCCCGGAGTCTGTGCGGAAATAATTAACCTCGGTCAATTTTGGAACAAAGAAGCCCTGCGTGAAAAGGGTGAAAAAATCATTGAACTGACCGATAAAAACGCCGAATGTCACAAGCGAAGCAGACGGTTTATTGATTCCGCTTTTTCGGTTTATTCGGACGGCGAAAAAATTTGCACCGATTGCCTTGATAACGCTCATATTTCACGTTATGCCGCCCGTCTTGCAAACAGATATTTAAAAAGACCGTCGGCAAAAATAGGTCTCGAAAGCATACGGCTGCTTGAAGCAATTACGCCGGAAGGCTGTGTATTCATGAACGAAACGGCAAAGGCATTATGCGACAGACGAATATTGTTTGAAGACGATTTCGGAGTTGCGGCGGCAAAATTGATGGGAGAGCTACGCACTTATGCTCTTGCAAGCGGATATTCGGTAATATCGAGTCCGTTTATCGGAGACGGCAAAAGTATTCGGCATATAATTATAAAAGAATTGTCACTCGGATTTTTTACTGCCGACAAGCTGTTTCCTCTTGAAATAGAGCCTACAAAAACTGTCTCTTTGAGAAGGTTTTATTCGGTTGAAAGCATTGCCGCATACCGCGCAAGACTGAATTTTTCGAAAAAAGCATCGAAAGAGCTGATGAACGAGGCAATAAGCTCACTTGCGGCGGCAAAAACAGTTCATGATGAACTTGAAGAATTATATGTTCGGGAAATGAATTTTGATGATGTCGAAACGCTCAGAAAAGAAATTTTCGAGCGAATATGGGCATCCGAATGGTGGGGCGAAGAATAAAAAACTATTGCTTCGTTTTCGGATATTTTGCTGTTGGGGAAGCATGGGTGACAGTAAACCTAAAGGTCACTTCGGCTTCCCCATTAAATTTTTACTGCTTATTACTCTAAAACCGAAAGGGCTTTTGCTATGCGTGCAAGGTCATCCTTATCATAAAAATCTATTTCAAGGGTACCGTTTTCCTTGCCGTTTTTTGTGACAACCTTTGTTTTTCTTCCGAGAGAATTATTGAGCGACAGTTCGACCTCATCATAGAATGAATTTCGGGTTGTCGGCTTTGATTTTTTTTCTTTTTTCTCTGCGGTGAGAGCTTTTACGAGTTTTTCGGTTTCACGCACTGACAAGCCCTTTTCAAGAACCGTATCGGCCGCAAAAATAGCTGTATTTTCGTTTTCTATTGCGGCAAGCGTGCGTGCGTGACCTGCCGAAAGCTTACCGTCACGAACGTAGCATATGACTTGTTCGGGCAGCTTTAAAAGTCTTAAGGCATTGGCAACCGCGGGTCTTGATTTGCCCACTCTCTGTGCCGCTTCCTCCTGTGTAAGTGAAAAATCCTTTATCAGGCTTGCAAACCCGTAGGCTTCTTCAATCGGATTCAAGTCTTCACGCTGTAAATTTTCTATAAGAGAAATAACAGCCGCTTCGTCATCACCCAGCTCCTTAATTATGACGGGAACCTGAGTTAAGCCCGCAATACGGCTTGCTCTCCAACGGCGTTCACCGGCAATAAGCTGGTATCCGCCGCCGATAATGGGACGAACAAGTAAAGGCTGAAGTACGCCGTGGCGTGATATTGAATCGGCAAGCTCGGAAAGAGCTTCTTCGTCGAATTGTTTTCTTGCCTGTTCCTTGTTGGGCTCGATATCCATAATGTTCAGCTTTACGGGCTGAATTGAGTTATTTTCTTCAATAGAATTATCCGCAAGCAGGGAGCCGAGGCCTCTGCCCAAACCGCTTTTTTTCTGTACCATGTTATTTCTCCTTACCGTTAAGCTTCAAAAATTCATCGGCAAGAGCGCTGTATGCCGCACTGCCCTTTGATGAACGGTCATAATACATTACCGGCTGACCGTAGCTCGGTGCTTCCGAAAGTCTTACGTTTCTCGGAATAAAAGTCGAATAAACTTTTTTCGGGAAGCATTTTTTTACCTCATCCACAACCTGTTGCGTAAGGTTTAATCTTCCGTCGTACATAGTGAGCAATACGCCCTCAATTTCTATGTACGGATTATAAAGTCTTTTAACGGTTCTGACAGTGGAAATAAGCTGTGCCAAACCTTCGAGAGCAAAAAATTCGCATTGAATCGGCACTAAAAGCGAATCCGAAGCACAAAGTCCGTTAAGAGTTATAAGTCCCAGTGACGGCGGACAGTCAAGAAGAATGAAATCAAAGAGGTCTTTGACGGGTGCAATTGCGTTTTTGAGCTTAGATTCTCTCTTTGCAATATCTACGAGCTCAAGCTCGGCTCCGGCAAGGTCCATGCTTGACGGCATTACCCAAACATTTTTAAATTCGGTTTCGATTATTGCATCCTTTGCGGAACAGCCGCCGATGAGAACATTATATGAAGATGCGGACAGCTCACGTTTGTTAATTCCGAAGCCGCTTGTTGAATTGCCTTGAGGGTCAATGTCTATCAAAAGCGTTTTATATCCCTTACTGCCGAGTGCCGCGGTAAGATTTACTGCGGTGGTGGTTTTTCCGACACCGCCTTTTTGATTTACTATTGCTATTGTTTTAGCCAATATAATCTCTCCTGATACTTTCAATTATAATACATTATAATAAAGTATATCACATATCAATACAAAAGAAAAGCGGTT
>CAYNUD010000068.1:0-8897 GCA_964400315.1 uncultured Clostridium sp.
GCGTGATTTGGTCAGTAATTGCTTCGGGCGGGTTCGGATGCGTCGGTTGCGGCTAATTAAAAATAAAGGAAGGCAAGAAAGTAGGAGGTTTAAATGCGAATTAAGAAAAACAAACTATGCGGGTTCATCTTGATTTTTTGCTTTTTCGCTTTATCAATGCTTGTTTTTACGGTTTCCGCATCAGCAGAAAATTCAGATGAAATCCGCATAACTTCAAGCCGAGCTATCTTGAACGGTCAAAGCGTTCAAATGGAGGCTAAGCAAGGAGGTGATACAATTCTTCCGAGTCAATGGGAATGGACATCTGACGATCCTTATGTTATCGCCTGTACTCCAAGCGGAAAAATCACAGGATTAAAAAAGGGATATGCAAAAATAACCGTTAAATCGAAATACGGAACAGCGCAAGATTCCGTCACCGTATATTGTGCCGAAAAATCTGAAACAGTAAGAAGAGAGGTTTCAGACAAGTTTTTGGTATTCGTTTCGTCTACTCCGAACATTTTTCCGATTCAAAACATAGTTTTGAATATACCCCCTTTTACAGACAGCATAACATACACAATACGCGGAGTATACGGTCATTACTTTTATGTTGAATATTCAAAAGGCGATACGTCTTATGTGGGTTTTCTTTCACAATACTTCTTCCCCGACAGTAACACTTCAAGTGATGTTTTTAACGGAATATCCGCATCCCAGCTTAATATCTTTGTTGATCAAACAAAAACATTGACAACAAATTACAGCGGCAGTGTCAAATGGAGCGTTTCAAACTCCGATATAATCAGCTACAACAGCAATACGGGTGAGGTGTATGCAAAAGCGCCGGGAATCGCAACAATTTCCGCAACCGCAAACGGAAAAACATTTACTTGCACTGTACGTTCAATTTATAAATGGAAAAAAGAATGGCAAGGAACGGCAAACACTCAAACCTATGTATACATTGCTAACGGAAACGGTTATGCCAAAACAGGCTCGCTTCTTTCGAGCAACAATAAGTTCACGGTAAAGGGTGACCTCGGCAATTCCGACGGCTGGGCTTACGGAGTTAGCACAAGCGGCGTTTGGGGCTTTGTTCCGATTGCTAATATTTCAACGAAAAACACCGTATCGTTTTACAACAATCTGAATTGGAGTTACCCGTTGCAGAATACGAGCTATAATTATATAAGTTCGCCGTATGCACCGAGAGATGATTCGACATCATCCACAATACATCATAGAGGAATGGATATCACCACCGGCACTCCCGGTGAAATTAAAGGAGCAGACGTCGTTGCGGCGGCTTCCGGCGTTGTAGCCAGAATAAAGGGAGATGATTCCGATTGTGGCCATTGTATTTCAATACGCACCAATATTATTGACCCTGTCACAAATAAGAACATCACAATAATATATATGCATTTATACGAGGTTCCAAAATATCAAAATGAAATTCCTATTCAAGAAGGGGAACGCATTACCGCAGGAACGATAATCGGAAAAGTGGGAAAAACCAACGGTGGAACCAATCCTGACATGGGATATCATTTGCATTTTGAGGCAAACAATCAAGGCGCCTCGGTTGGAGATGCTGGAAGAAGTAATTTTACATATACCCTAAACCCTATCTATTTCTATGTAAATAAAGCATTTCGATTTAATCCGCAATCAAACTCCTATAAGAATTACGGCGGATATTGGTACAATTATTAAAAGGAGGAACTTAAATGAAGAAAGCTGTTATACTTTTATTAGTTTTTGTGTTTGTTATTTTTTCGTCATGCACAAGAAGCGATGATCTATCCAACAATGAAACCACGGGAAATCTAATATCGGAGTCAACTGTCGTTCCCGGAACAGAGCTTGCGAATGAAAATCTTTTGGAAAGCACTTCCTTAGAAACGACGGCAAATGATATCGGTGGTGGTTCGCTTGGATTAAGCAAATACAGATGCAGATACTACAGCATACCGGTGTTTTTCGGAAATATTATCAAAGGTGATGAGTATTATCCTTGGTATCTGGAAGTCATGGAATACAACGCAAACAAAACAAACGTTATGCCCATGAAGCTATTTATTCAAGAATTTGGAATTACCCGCGAAGAATTTGATAAAGCAAATCTCGAATACGCAAAGCTTATCAAAGCCGAAGACGGTCTTGGCGGAGAGCCGGTTATGGACCCACAAGATTTTGCTAACCAAGAAATATTCGAGGTGTATAATGCCGATATAATTTACACTTTTGATGATGAAATAATAAACAACTATTATTTGAGTCATGATTACCCGTATTGCTACGAGGGCGATTTTGAAAATGCTGTAGAAAACGGAGAATATGAGATTCGAAGCAAAGAATGGGTCGATGTTGATGCAATGGAAGCCGAGGTTATCGCTAAGTACGGCAATACCGAGTACGAGGCAAGGTCTAAGGCGAAGTCGTAAAACATGTCGTTGCGGCGGCTTCCGGCGTTGTACGCAGAATCAGAAAAAACATTGACGCCTGCGGTTATTGTGTTTCAATACGAACAGACGACATTGACCCCGTTACAGGCAAAAATATCATTGCAATATATATGCATATGCAATCCTCTGCGTTATTTTCAAATTTGGAAACAGTCAAAAAGGGCGATGTCATCGGATATGTTGGAAGCACCGGCAACTCTACAGGACTGCATTTACACTTTGAAGTCAACAATTGGGAAGCTGCCGTCGGAGACAGCGGAAGAAGTGACTTTACCCATACGATAAACCCAATATTTTTTATATTAATATGGCAGAGAATAACCAATTCAAATATGACACCACCAATTCTGTTGTCACAAGCGGTCACGAGTTCTATTTCTATAAAATAGATGAATAACGGAGGGTAATTACAATGAAAAAATTTATATTTTTAATAGTATCCGTTTTGCTTGTAGCGGCGATATTGGCATCTTGCACCCACCCTGAAACAATTGAAACAACAACCAAAGAGCACTCATCAAATACAGAGATTTCAAGCACAATTAATATTTCAATCAAATCGCAAGAGAACTCAACCACCATTGGAAACGACGGCGATACAGGGGGAGGTTATATTAAAATTCAAAAATATCGTTGCAGATTTTATGATGTTCCCGGACCGTTTGTCAGTTTGGTTGGTCGTGAAGCATGGTATGAGTGGCTGAACACAGTAAATCATGCCGAAACAGCCGAAGTTATGGTTATGAAGCTGTTCATCGAGAATTTCAACATTTCGAGAGAAGATTTTGATAAAGCTAACCTTGAGCTTGCTAAGAGAATAAAAAATGACCTTCGCGGTTCTCCTTGTCTTGTTTCGAGCGACTATGCCAATCAAGAAGACTATGAAATCTTCAACGCCGATATAATCTACACTTTCGATGATGATATCATTCGTGAATATTATCTCTCACCCGATTATCCGTATACTTTCGACTTTGAATTTGAGGAAGCGGTGGAGAAAGGCGAATATACATCTCAAACCGAGGAATGGGTGGATATCAAAAAAATGGAAGCCGAGGTTATAGCTAAGTACGGCAATATCGAGTATGAAACCAAGCCGGAAGTAAATCTCGGAGAGCTTTTTGAAAGTAGACGAAACGCAGAAGCCGCAACCGCAGTTTCCGATTGACCGTAATTCAGCTTGCAAAGCACGGCGCTTTTTCTCTCTGAAATCCTTTTTCCTTTCACGAGACCATACTGCACGGCGTCGTGCTTTGTGCATATAATAATGTATAATAATAAATACTGAGAAATATCCGGACTGAACAGCACATAACAATCTGTATATGTTGGCTGTCTGCGGATAACTTAAAGCCGCCTTGCATTGACAAAGCGGCTTTTTTGTTGAAATTCTATTTAATTTTACTTAAAACTTTTTCAGAATCACAGTTCTTTTATCAGTAAAACACTGCAATTATCAATTTTAAAATCAAGAGAGTCGGTTGTTTCAAGCTTTCCTCCGTCATGCTCGGCATCAAGAAGGTATATTTCATATCTTCCGTTTCTGCCGAAATCGAGCGAAACGGTTTTGTTTTCAACATCATTGTCGGAATAGTATGTCAGCATTGTCAGCGTTTTGCCGTTTTCATACACACCGCAAAGGGAATAAACATTGTCGATTTCATTTTCGGCGGGTATTTCCTTAATGCAATCGTAAAACATACCGTACCAGCAAATCGGATAGTAGCCTTTAAGCTTTTCATATGTATACATATCGAACATACCGTTGAAGGTCGAGGGTCTTGCGTCGTAATACATAAGCATATCAATACTGCTGCTTTGTGCCGAGGATATACACGCCGCCGTAAACGCCGCACCCTTTATACCGTGAATGGCTTTCATACTGTCGACATACTTATCAGTCCATCCGCTGACATAATTCCATTCGTTCAATATGCTTTCCGCTTCGCTGTAACCGGCATCGCACAGCAATTGCTTTATTCTGTCGGCTTTCCAAAGCATTGCGGCAGGCTCGGTGCAGTAAATATGCCATGAAAAGAAGTCGATGGGAACTTCACGCTTTTTCATCTCTTTCAAAAAATCCTCTGCCCAGTCCTCGCGGTACGCCAAAGCGGGGCCACCGATTTTAAGGTGCGGAAAACATTTTTTCAGATGCTTTGCGGTGGTTTCGTACAGGTCGAAAAAGCCCGCCTTTGTTCCTCCCCATGTACGCTTATTGTCGGAGTCGTCGGGGTCGAGGTCTGCTTCGTTCCAAATTTCCCAATATTCAATATTCAAATTGAAGCCGTCGGCCCAGCCCTCGTTGTAGTGGCGTATTATGTGCTCGCATATTACCGCCCATTTTCCGTTATCCTTCGGCGGCAGAGTGCCGTGCTTTTTTATTTGGTGCTCGATAGTTTGACCGAGACGGAAGAAAGTCTGCGTACCCGCTTCGGTACAAACGGCTATTGCCTCGTCTGTGCAGGCGAAGTCATAAGACTCGGGGTCATCGGGGTCGGCATCGAAATTCGGAAAAATACGTGTAATATCGTAGCTGAACGGTCCGCCGTAAATACCGCAAACACCCGAGTCGTGGGTTCTCGAATAAGGAATACGCGCCGCTTTGTAATCTTCAAAGTTGGTCATCCATTGATCCTCGGAGTGCCTCTTGTGCCACGGTCCCCCATTGACAGCGTTGAGTATTTTGAATTTATTTCCGCTTTGAGAAAGATTAAATTTTAATGTATTCATAATCGTGCCTCCTTCTATTCGAGTATATCAGTTGTTTTGCACAAAATCAATAGTTCCTTGCACAATTTTTTATAAAATTCGCCGCCTTGCTTTTCGCTTTCTCAAGCACTATCACACCTCTAAAAAGCTTACAAATTTGAAAAGTCGGGATTTTGTCGATATTTTAATATTGAAAAGTCATACTTTTTATGCTATAATTCATTTGAAAAGTCAGAAAAGAGGATATATTATGCTATACAGAAAAATAGAAAGCCTTATTGAAGGGCATCTTAAATCGGACTCAAGCAAAATTCTCTTGATTGACGGTGCTCGACAGGTTGGAAAAACCTATATTATCCGTCACGTCGGTCAAAAGCTTTTTGAAAATTTCATTGAAATCAATATGGTTGAGGATATAGAGGGAGATAAGCTCTTCGCAAATGCAAGAAACATAGAAGATTTTTATCTTCAAGTCAGTATGCTTGCCGGCAACAAAATGCACGAAAAAGAGAACACTTTGATTTTTATTGATGAAATTCAGGTGTATCCTCACCTTTTAACTATGCTCAAATTTTTATCGCAGGATAACAGGTTCACTTATATTGCAAGCGGTTCGCTTTTAGGCGTTACTCTTTCGCAAACCACCTCCATTCCCATGGGAAGCATTCGCAAGGTAAGAATGTTTCCTCTGGATTTTGAAGAATTCCTTTACGCCAACGGAATGAACGAAATCGTCGTTTCGTCAATGCGCAAAAAATTCGAGAATATGGAAGCTCTCGATGAACAAACGCACAATAAAATCATGGATATGTTTCGCAAATTTTTGCTTGTCGGCGGGCTTCCAGATGCGGTCAATGCCTATATTGAGACAAAAAACATACAAGCAGTGCGTGATATACAGAGAGAAATTCGGGATTATTACGCCGCAGACGCCTCTAAATATGACGAAGAAAAGAAGCTCAAAATTCGCAGAATTTACGAGCTCATACCGTCAAATATGGAAAACAAGAAAAAGCGGGTTGTTGCCCAAAGCATTGAAAATAAAAAAGGCAGAACCTTTAACGATTACGGCGATGAATTTGAATATCTTATCAGTGCCGGCATAGCCTTAAATGTTCAGGCAATTTCCAATCCCGTTTTTCCGCTTATCGAATCGGCAGGAAAAAATCTGTTAAAGCTTTACCTCAATGATGTGGGCGTTCTTACGGGTATTCTTTACGGCAACAACATACGAGCCGTTTTGGATGATGAAAAAAGCATAAATCTCGGCTCGGTTTATGAAACTGCGGTTGCAAGCGAGCTGACAGCACACGGACACAGGCTTTTCTATTATGACAACAGAAAAAAAGGAGAAGTTGACTATCTTACAGATGACTATGACAGCCTTTCGGTCGTGCCGATTGAAGTGAAGTCGGGCAAGGATTATACCGTTCACAGTGCTTTAAGTGCTTTTGTAAGCAACGAGGATTATCATATCAAAAAAGCCTTTGTCGTTTCAAATGAAAGAACCGTAACGCAAAAAGGAAAAATAATATATATTCCGATTTACTACATTATGTTCTTCGGCACCGACTCAAGCGATAAAAATATGCAATTTTAATACATCAACGCAACAACCGAGCGACCCGAAAGCCGCTCGGTTGTTGCGTTAGGATTGAAATATATAAGGCTTCGTGTGAATACGTTTCCGTGCTTGAACGCCGTTAAGCAATCTTTCCCTTGAACAGGTTGCCTATACGCTCAAACAAAGAGATAAACCAATTTATTATTCTGCCGAAGAATATCACGATGAATGAGGCATCGGGGTCTTCTTCGCCGCAATCGGTGCAAATGCCGTGTTTGTAATTGTGTTCGGAAACGGTATCGCCGCAATAGTCACATTTATGGTCGCTGTCTTTGTCCGTTGCGGAACAGGTTATTGTTCCCGTTACATCAAAGGTATTTTCATCAAAAACATAATTTTTGCTGTCCTTACCCTCGATGGTTGCGCCCTTCACGGTCAAGGTCATGGGATAACTGCCGTGCGTTGCGCTCGGGAAATCGGGTGCTTCAATATCGGTATAAGTAAGCGCCACATCATCATTCTGAGCTACGCCCTTAATGTTTAAGGTTCCCGACACCTTTGCCGCATTTGTCGTTCCGTCCTCACTCTTTGACACAGTAATGCCGTCTGTAATCAGAGAAATCTCTGCGGGAACAACATTAAACGTAAATTCTTTTTCTCCGCTGTATGCATAAGACGCTGCCGTTATCTTATATGTCTTTTCGCCGACATCCTTTGTGGTACCGACGGACGATCTGACATCATAATCCGTTCCCTCAACCAAGGTCTCGGTGAGAGCCGTTTTTTCAACCTTGACAACGGGATGCGGTGCAGGTATCTCACCGTTATAGGTAACGTCCGAGGCTATGATTTTAACATATTCGTCAAATATCGTTCCGAGCTGAGAATTGTCGGGCTTTACAAAATCGGTAACATTGGGGTTACCGTATACCGAACCGACACCGCCTTTAAGAACTCTCTCGCCGTTTTCATCGAGGCTTACGGAAGTTCCCAAGTAAAGCACACCCTTGATGAGACCGTCACCCCGAGACCTGGCAGCAAAATCGTAAAGATAAACAACCGCATCGCCGTCAAGGACAAAATCGCCTCCAACTGCAATAGAATAGGGGTCATCGAGGTTTTTCGTTGCGGCGGCAAGGGTTCCTCCCTTTACCTGCAAGCCCGTATCGCTTCTTACCGCAGCGAGTTCCGCCGTTGCGGTTATGTCACCGCCCTCGACAAGTATCCCTTTGGGAGAATAAATCGCAACATCATCGGTTGAAATTGCCGTCAGCTTACCGCCCGAAATAACGATGCCGTTATCCTCCGAGGTTTTTCCCACTGCTTTCAGGGCGCAATAATATCCCTTTGCGTAAACGGTCGCATCGTTGCCGATCTTTATAATGTCAGTTTTGGAATAAATCGCCGTATCGTCTGTTGAAACCGCCTTGACGTCACCGCCCGAAATTTCAACCTGCGTTGTTCCGTAGAATGCGGGATAATATGAGCTTGCCTCAACGCTGCCGCCCTTGATTTTAATTGCGGCATCGACAAAAACGGCGTTGCTTTCCGGTGCGTCGATTTTCAATTTACCGCCGTTGAAGATGAAATCTCCGCCCGAATAAATTGCCGAGGCATCACTGCCCGAATATACGGTAACATCCGCGGGAGAGTAAATATTTATGTCTCCCGAAGCACCGAGCGCATTGCCTTCGGCACTTGTAAGCGTAACCTTTCCCGATATAATCTCGGCTTTTGTTGCCCATGCACCGAAGGATACATTGGCCGAGGCTTCGAATTTTTCACACGAAACTGTCAATTCTCCCCTGCCGCAATGAACGCCGTTTGAATGACCCGAGGTCTTTACCCTGGCGTTATCGGAAAGAGTTATGTTGCCGTATGATGAAGACATACCGCTATTGCCCTGCGTAACCTTGATGTCGAAATTACCGTCGGCAAGCTCAATGTCGTATGTCGTTTCAATGCCGTTCGGAGTGCCCGGACCTTTGGCTGTCACATTAAGCGTAATGTCGTCATCGACGAGCAGGGATCTCAGCTGCATTGCACTCATCGCTTCGCAGGAAACGGTCAAAGAGCCGCTGCCGGTTATTTTGCAGTCCATCTTGCCGGCGTAAATGCCGCCCGCCGCACCGGTCACTGGGAGTGTGTTTGCGCCGATCAGGGTAATGATA
>CAYNUD010000069.1:0-8729 GCA_964400315.1 uncultured Clostridium sp.
TCGGCAGTCTACAATAACAAAGAAAACAACTCACTGACAAATCACAGTTTCATAAGCACATGCGGCGGCGATGTTATTATTGATGCTTTCAAAAAAGCGCAGGATGGCAGAGGTTATATTTTGCGACTTGTTGAAGCGACTCAGTCAAGAGGCAATATAACAGTAAACTTCGGCTTCGATATTTCTTCTGTTATCGAATGTAACATGATAGAGGAAGATAAGAATGCTGTTGTAAATTCGGGCAATTCGTTTACTTTTTCCATAAAGCCTTTTGAAGTAAAAACATACAGAATAATCATTTAAAGACAGGAGGCTCACTCAACGTGAGCCTCCTTTATATTCCGAAAAAATTTTAATCAAACAAATAAACTCTTGTTTCGTAAGGCTTTGTCATGAATGTATTGAGCGAATTATCGGAAACATTGTAATTTGAAAGCATGAGCTTTCCTTTACTCAAATCGAAGCCCTGAGGCGCAGCGAAACAGACGGGCTTTTCGCTGAACGAATTTATAACAAGCATACGCTTGCCTTCGTAATTACGCTCGTAGACAAACAACTTACTGCTACTCTTATAATGAAGCTTAAAGTCGCCGTAAATACAAACTTCATTTTCCTTACGGAATTTAAGAAGCTTACGATAATAATTGAGAATTGAATTCTCGTCTTTTTCCGCCGCTTCAACATTGATTTCCGTGTAATTCGGGTTTATGCAGAACCATGCATTTTCGGCCGTGGTAAAGCCTGCGTTCTTTTCGGCATTCCACTGCACAGGCGTTCTTGCATTATCTCTCGAAGCACGGTTAACGATTTTCATTGTGAGGTCATGCGGGAACATGAGCTTTCTGAAAAGCTTATATGTATTTTTTGTCTGAACATCAACATATTCATCAACATCAGGAAGCTTTAAATTCAGCATACCGATTTCCTGACCTTGGTAGATAAAGGGCGTGCCGCTTTGACAAATATACATCGTCGCAAGCATCTTTCCGCTTTCAACTCTGTATTTTTCACTGCCGTAACGACTTATAATTCTCGGCTGGTCATGGTTTTCTATGTAATTCGCATTCCATGCAACACCGTAGAGCTTGTGCTGCCAATTATTGTAAACCCTTTTCAACTTTCTGAGATTAAAGGGCATGGGAATCCAGCCTATCATGAAGCAATCGGCTTCCATGTGCTGAAAATTGAACATCATGTTGAGTGTCTGACTTGCGCCCTCCTTGATAAAACGAAGCGCAAGCCTCGGAGTCATCATAGGTGCTTCACCGACGGTCATGCAATCGTAATTATCGGTGACTTTTCTGAATTCGGAAAGATATTTATCAAGATTCGGGCCGCACTTATAATGCTCCATACCGCAAGCAACGGGAATCGGGAAACCGGTAGGCAGTCCCTCACGCTTGGAAATGAACGTAATAACATCCTCACGGAAGCCGTCAACTCCCATATCAAGCCAAAATCTGATTATGTCCTTAATTTCTTCGCGAACCTTTGGATTATCCATGTTAAGGTCGGGCTGTTCCTTGCAGAAAAGATGAAGATACCATTCATCCAAATCCTTATCGTATTCCCAACCGGGACCCGCAAAGGTCGAAAGCCAATTGTTGGGCGGCTTTTTTCCTCCCGCCTTTTTACCCTTACGCCAGAAATAATAATCGTGGTAAGGGTTGTCACAGCTCTTTTTGCTTTCCTTAAACCACTCATGTTCATCGGAGGTGTGATTTATAACAAGGTCCATAATGACCTTGAGACCGCGTTCATGTGCGGCATCAAGCAACTCCTTAAATTCTTCGAGCGTTCCGTATTCAGGATTTATGTCCCTGTAATCGGCTATATCGTAGCCGTAGTCATGTTGAGGCGACTTATAGAGAGGAGAAAACCATATCGCATCCACACCGAGACTTTTGATGTAATCGAGTTTTTCCATAACGCCCTTAAGGTCACCTATACCGTCGCCGTTGCCGTCCTTAAAGCTACGGGGCCAAACCTGATAGACCGCCATTTCTTTATACCAATGCTTTTGGATATCTGCCATTGCTTTCAGTCCTTTCCTTAAATTTATTTCATCGAGAACCTAGGTTCTTTTTTCTTTCGGGAAGCTGGGTTGAAATTATTGCAATAAACATTATTACGCAGCCGAAAAGCTCTCTTGAAGAAAGCCGCTGATTGAGTATCAGCCAGCCGAAAATTACCGAGAATACCGACTCAAGACAAAGAAGAATCGAAGCTACCGCCGGTTCGGCATACTTTTGACCGAATATCTGTAAGGTATATGCGACACCCGAACTCATAATTCCCGCATAAAGTAAGGGAACGATAACGGATAAGATTTCTTTGGTATTCGGCTCTTCAAAAATAAACATACAAACTACCGAAATTGTGCCCGATACGAAAAACTGAGCGCACGAAAGCGCAACATTATTGACCCTATTGCAAAAGCGGTCAATAACAAGAATATGTACCGCAAAACAAACAGCGCAGAGAATAGTTATTATTTCGCCCTTACCAACAGAAAAATCACCCTTTTTGATGCTGAGAAAATACAGTCCCGCAACGCCGAGTGCAACACCGAGCCAAATTTGAAAGCGAACCTTTTTTCCGAGAAAAAGTCCGAACACCGGCACCAAAATCATATAGAGCGCCGTTATAAAACCTACTTTGCCCGCATCAAGATAATTAAAGGCGTGCTGTTGAAGATTGCTTGCAAAGAAAAGCGGAATACCGCAGGAAACGCCGCCGATAAGAACATCCTTGAACGGAAATTTTTTCGTTTCTCCCTCCGGTAAAGCGGATTTTTCCTTTCCGAATGAAACAAACACCGCAGGCACAAGCACAACGGCTCCGACAAGAGAGCGAAGTCCGTTAAAAGTAAACGTACCTACGCTTCCGCCCTCACTTTGAGCAACAAACGACAGCCCCCAAATAACGGCGGCGAGAATGCAATAAAGAGGGCCGAGGAATTTAGTCTTTTTAATAAAAAATCACCTTCGAAAAATATAAGAGATAAAAACCGCCCACAGCAAAAACCATGGGCGGCGGAAATTCGGAATTATTCGGCAGCTTCTTCCTCAGCGGTTTCTTCAACAGCGGGTGCAGCTTCCTCCTCAACAGCCTCTTCCTCATTCGCGGGCTCAATGAGAGCACGGATTGAAAGGCTGACACGCTTCTTGTCAAAGTCGATTGCGGTAATCTTGCAGGTTACCTTGTCACCGACCGAAAGAACGTCCTGCGGCTTGCTGATGTGTCTGTCGGCAATCTGTGAAATATGGATAAGTCCGTCGATGCCGGGAATAATTCTTGCAAATGCACCGAATGTTGTAAGGCCGACAATCTCAGCCTCGATAACAGTTCCTTCGGGATAACTCTTTCTGAGAATCTCCCAAGGATTGTCCTCGTCCTTCTTGTAGCCAAGAGAAATCTTCTTGTTTTCGGCATCAAGGGCTTTGATATAAACATCAACTTCCTGACCGATGCTGAATACCTCAGAAGGATTCTTAATACGCTTCCATGACATTTCGGAAATATGTACCATGCCGTCGATTCCGCCGATATCGACAAATGCGCCGTAATTGGTCATTGATTTGACGACACCGTGATATTTCTGACCGACCTCTGCCTGTGCCCAGAAAGCATCGGCAGCTTCTTTTCTCTTATCTTTGAGAACGGCACGAATTGAACCGACAGCTCTTCTACGCTGCTTGTTCACTTCGATGATGCGGAAATTGACAGTCTTCTTGAGAAGCTCCTCAAGAGGCTCATCCTTACGCTCTGTAGCAAGAGATGCAGGAATAAATACTCTGACACCGCCGCTGACAACAAGAACGCCGCCCTTGATAACCTCTGCTACGGTTCCCTCAAGAACTCTTCCGTCCTCTTCGGCTGCTATAACATCCGTCCATGCTTTTTGAGCATCAAAGCGTCTCTTTGAAAGCATAACGGTACCTTCGGCATCATTCGTCTTCATTATGATAAGATCAAGCGTATCACCGACCTTGAGCTCTTTGGCTGCATCGGCATTGGGATCCGCACTGTACTCATCCATGGGAACAAAGCCTGCGTGTTTTCTGCCGATGTCAACCTGAATCTCGGTGGGCGTAATACCCATAACGACACCCTTAACACGCTGATCTGTACTCATGTTGTTAAGCGATTCCTCAAGAGCTGCGGAAAAATCCATCTCTTCGGATGTTGCTGCGTCAGAAGGCACCTCCTCTACCTGAATATTTGTGGTTTCGTTTACGATCTCGGACATTGCTAAAAGTACCTCCTTAATTATTGCGGAGGGGGTTGATGCCCCCGCCGTCACGCCTGTTTCGGCGCAATGCGAGAAATTTATGGTCTTGAGCTCTTCGGCTCTTTCCACCAAATATGTTTCGCAGTTTTCACTGCACACGGCTTTGAGTTTTGCCGTGTTTGAGCTGTGACGGTCACCGATTATTATCATGACATCACTTTCTCGGGATATCCGTGCCGCTTCATCCTGCCGTTCACGGGTAGCAAAGCATATTGTATCAAAAATTTCGGCGTTTGTATAGTATTTTTTTATTTTTTCTTTGCAAATTTTCCAGACTTTTTGCGAAAATGTCGTCTGAGAAACAACTATTATTCTTTTTTTGAAATTTGCAGTGCATTCGCCAATGATTTCATCAAGCTCGGACTCACTGTTGAATATTCTTACTTCGCCTCGGCAATGCCCTTTTATGCCGGCAACCTCGGGATGATTCGGGTCTCCCGCAATAAAAACCGCAGTATTTTCGGTACTGTTTTCACTGACAATTTTATGTATTTTTTTTACGAACGGACACGTGGCATCGCATACAACGGCACCCGCGGCATTCAGTTCGTCATAAACAACTGCCGCAACTCCGTGTGCACGGATAATGACCGTTTCGCCTTTAATCGCTTCCTCGGGAGAAGAAATAATCCTAACGCCCTTGCTTGCCAAATCATCCGTTACCCGTGAATTATGTATGAGCTGACCGAGCGTTGCCGTCTTGGTATTCTTATCGGCAAGCTCGTAAGCCAAATTCACCGCTCTGTCAACACCAAAGCAAAAACCGGCTGTTTCGGCGAGCGTTATTCGCAATGTCCCTCACCCCAAAGCTCCGTAATCTTATCCATTATGTAATCGGCGGCAGATTTAAATGCGGTTCTGTCGCTTTCTTCATTAATATTAAGCTCTTCAAAGGGAATCATCTCACCGAATCTGACAGTAAGCTTTGAATGCTTTTTCATATTATCGCCATTGTATATTGCAACAGGAAGGATATCTGCATGAGCGGCGGCGGCAATTCTTGCAATACCGCTTTTTGCTTTTGCGGGCTTAAAATTCTTGGAGCGTGTACCCTCGGGAAAAATGCCGAAAACGTAGCCCTCTTTAACAAGACGAACGGCATAGTTGAGCGCCTCGGAATCCGCACCGCCTCTCACAACGGGAAAGCCGTTGAATTTTTTAAGGAAATAACGTACAACAGGCTTTTCGAAAAGCTCCTTTTTACCCATGTAATGTATCTGTCTGTCTTCGACGGCAAGAGCGATATATACGGGGTCAAGCGCATTTATATGATTTGAAGCTATAATGAATCCGCCCTTTTTCGGAATGTTCTCAATGCCGACATAATTTACATCGTGCTGTGTTTTGCAAATAAATTTACCGAACGACCTGAGATTGTCATACATTTTACTTTCGCTTATCGTTGAATAATCAAAGCCCTTCATTGTATCTTCTCCTTGATGATTTTAATTACCGCCTCAACGGATTCTTCAAGTACAAAACCTGTTGTATCAAACATAACGCTGTCCTCGGCGGGCTTTAACGGAGCAATATCTCTGTGCATATCATTATAATCTCTTTTTATGATATCGTCAAGCACCGAATTGTAGTCCGCTTGTATTCCTTTTTCGATAAGTTCCCTGTATCTTCTGTCTGCTCTGGTTTCGGGGGAAGCTGTAAGGAATATTTTTACCTGTGCATTAGGCAAAACGACCGTACCGATATCTCTGCCGTCCATTATGCAAGAATTTCTTTTTGCTATATCCCGTTGGAGATCAAACAAAAACGCTCTGACTTCGGGAACTGCCGAAACATTTGAAGCAGCCATTGAAGCCTCGGGAGTTCTTATTTCTTCGGAAACATCCTCGCCGTTCAAGAGAACACGCTGTTCACCGTTTGAAAACGCAATGTCAACCTTTATTCCGTTTATGCTTTCCGCAACGGCTTTTGCATCCTTTGTATCCGTTTTGCTTCTCAGTGCATTAAGTCCGACAGCTCTGTAGAGAGCACCCGTATCAACATATATATAGCCGAGCCGTTTTGCCGCGCCTCTTGCGACAGTGCTTTTACCCGCACCGGCAGGTCCGTCAATCGCAACATTTATAATTTTACCGTTCATAAAGTTATCTCCCGTCATTATTCTAAAGAATCCGCCGCACTTATCCCCGCAAGCCTGCCTGTTGAAAAAGCAATTTGCAGATTGAAGCCGCCCGTATAAGCATCGGCATCAATTACCTCACCGGCAAAGTAAAGACCCTTTAACAGTTTAGATTCCATGGTTTTCGGATCGATTTGCGAAACATCAACGCCGCCCGAGGTTATTATCGCCTCTGATATCGGTCGAAATCCAGTAACCGTTACAGTCAAATTCTTCAAAAGCTCCGCAAGGTGTCTGCGCTGTTCCTTTGTCACTTGATTTACTTTTTCGGATGCATTTATACCGCTGAGCGATACGATTACGGGTACAAGCTTTTTAGGCAAAAGAGAATTCAGTGCATTTATAAAGTTTCTGTTAGTATTCTCCGAAAAGTCACGCAAAATTCGCGTATCAAGCTGTTCGGGAGAAAGAGCGGGCTTCAAATCAATAACTATTTTATATCTGCCCCTTTTCATATCTCGCATGTGAGCGGAAGCGCTGAGTACCATGGGACCCGAAACGCCGAAATGGGTAAAAAGCATTTCACCGAAATCCTTATAAATCTCTTTTTCACCTTTTTCGCAATCAAGCACCCTTAACGAAACGTTCCTAAGCGACAAACCCATCAACTTACTGCAAAAGCCCTCATGTATTTCAAGAGGAACAAGCGAAGGAACGGGAGAAACAATTTTGTGTCCCGCCTGTCTCGCAAGTTCATAGCCGTCTCCTGTTGAGCCTGTTGCGGGATAAGACATTCCGCCGGTTGCGACAATAACTCGGTCAGCGTATATCGTATCACCGTTTTCCGTAACGGCTCCGCATACTCTGCCGCCGTCGATAAGTAATCTCACCGCCCTGCCGTTTTTTGTTTTTGAGTTCCTTCTTGCAAAATCCGCAAGCGTGTCAACAATATCGACGGCTTTATCCGAGACGGGAAAAACTCTGTTTCCCCTTTCGACCTTAAGCGGTACTCCCCTACTTTCAAAAAATTCCGTAACATTCTCCGGCATAAATCGTGAAAATGCTCCGTAAAGAAATCTGCCGTTTCGAGGGACGTTGGCAATAAGCTCTTGGATACCCGTACAGTTGTTGGTTACATTGCATCTGCCCTTGCCCGTTATCATTACTTTTCTGCCAAAGCGGTCGTTTCGTTCAAGCAAAACAGTGTCTGCTCCGCCTGCTCCGGAAAAACCTGCGGCAAGCATTCCCGCCGCCCCTGCTCCTATTACAAGCACGGACGCTTTCATTCGCGTTCCTCCTTATCGGTACGGTAAACATGGTACTTGTCCCATATTTCCTCAAGCTCACCGAGATTTTCACACACCTTATCGCCGTTTTCTTTCGCACAAGCGGCTATCAACGCATTGATAAGGCTGAGCGGCGCAACAAGAGAATCGACAAAAGAAACCATACTGCTCTCGGCAACAAGCAAATATGTTGCGTACTGTGCTATCGGAGACATTTCGCCGTCGGTCACGGAAATTATCGCAGCTCCCCTTGATTTTACAAAGGAAAGCGCATTTATCGTTTGATTAGAATATCTCGGAAAGCTTATCGCAATACAAACATCCTCTTCGCTGATTCTGAAAAGCTGTTCAAACATTTCACTCGTAGAAGATGTGTCGATAAGTATTACATTTTCACAAAGATAGTTAAGATAAAACGCCGCAAAGCTTGCGAGAGAAGCAGAACTTCTTGCTCCGAGAACATATATCTTTCGAGCCGAATTTATCGCCGCAACGCTTCCGAAAAAATCTTCTCTCGAAACGCTTTCTTTGGTTCGTTTGAGCATTTCGGCATCAGCGGAAAAAGCATCGTTTATAATGTCGTCACCGCCCATACGGTTTGCCGCAACTTCCATGCGCTGTACGCTTGTCAAATGACTTTTTACAAGCTCCTGCAAATGCTTTTGAAGCTCGGGATATCCCTCAAAGCCTATGTGCGAGGCAAACCTTACAACGGTGGATTCGCTCACTCCGACGGTCTTACCGAGATTTGCCGCCGTCATAAAAGAGGCTTTTTCATAATTGTTTTTAATAAAGTCGGCTATTTTTTTATGTCCTTTAGACAGTCCCGAATAGAATACTCCGATACGTTCCTGAAAGCTGTCTGCCATTTTCGCTACCTCGTTCTCATCTTTTTTCGCTAAATACACTTTGATTTTACACGATATATGCCGAAAATGCAAGTAAGTTTTGAAAAATTGCAAGATTACTTTCATTTTTATTCATTGACGGCAGAGAAAATATGGTATATAATCTGGGTGGAATCTTATATTTAGGAGGTTAAGTATGAACACTGCAGTTGTTTTAGAGTATA
>CAYNUD010000070.1:0-8714 GCA_964400315.1 uncultured Clostridium sp.
GCGTGATTTGGTCAGTAATTGCTTCGGGCGGGTTCGGATGCGTCGGTTGCGGCTATACGCAATATTGTTGATACCTGTCAATCAATGTCATATCGGCGGTAAGCTCCAAATACAGCCCGTTTTCACGGTAATCCTCTGCGGTAATTACGCCGTCCTTGCGGAATGCCGCAGCCGCCGCACCGTCCGAATACGGAATAAGAAGCTTCACCCTTGCGCGGGTAGGCGGAAGCGCCTTTGAAATCGTCTCAAGCAATTCATCAAGTCCCTTGCCCTCAAGCGCGGAAATATTCACCGCTCCCGAAAGCCGCTTTGCCGCTTCGTCGGCGGCGGGCAGATCGCTTTTGTTGAATACGGGAATTATCGGCTTTCCGGTACAGCCGAGTTCCTCCAAAAGCTCCGCCGTAACCTTCAAGTGTTCGGCACATTCCGGGTCGGAAGCATCGCAGACATTCAGTATCACCTTTGCACACGCCGCTTCTTCAAGAGTTGATTTGAACGCCTCAACAAGATGATGCGGCAATCGGCGGATAAATCCGACGGTATCAATAAGCATGACCTTTCGGCCGTCCGGCAAAACAAGCGCTCTTGACGTCGGGTCAAGCGTTGCAAACAGCTTATCCTGTGCAAGCACGCCGGCTTCGGTGAGCGTATTCATCAGCGTTGATTTTCCCGCGTTCGTGTACCCTACAATAACAACCGTTTCCACGCCGTCCTTTTCTCGGCGTGAACGAGCAAGAGTGCGGCGCTTTTCGAGCGCTTCAAATTCATCTTCGAGAGATTTTATTCTTCGCCTTATGTGACGGCGATCGCTTTCGAGCTTTGTTTCACCGGGGCCTCTTGTTCCTATGCCGCCGCCGAGACGGGAGAGCTTTGTGCCTTGACCCGTAAGTCTCGGGAGAGAATATCGAAGCTGTGCAAGCTCCACCTGCAATTTACCCTCATTGCTCCTTGCTCTGTCGGCAAAAATATCGAGAATCAGCGTGGTTCTGTCAATTACTCTGACGCCCGTTGCCTTTTCGATGTTGCGAAGCTGTGCCGGTGAAAGCTCACTGTCTGCAATAACAAGGTCTGTTTCGTTGTTTTTGCAAAATTCGCCAAGCTCTTCGAGTCTGCCGCTTCCGAGAAAGGTTCCGCCATCGGGCTTGTCCCGCTTTTGGCTCATTCTTCCCACAACCTCGGCGCCTGCCGTTTCGGCAAGCTCCTCAAGCTCGTCAAGTGAAATATCACAATCGTATTCGCCTGTATCAACGGCAATAAGCACTGCCTTTTCCGGCTCTTGTTTGTTTTCGTAAAATTCCATAATCAAATTATCAAAGGCTGCCGCCGAAGCAGCAGCCCTTATCCGTCGTTTATTTTTTAATGCTGTCTGCGGAAATTATACTTCCCTCGCCGCTGTAGGTAACGGTAACGGTGTCGCCCTTGTTGAGAATGACAACGCTCTGCTCCTTAACAGCCGCAATAACAAAGTATGCCGCATTGCTGTCAAGCTTTACATAATAATAGCTCTCTCCGCCCATGACTGCGGTTCTGATATCGGTAATAACGCCTGTTATGCTCTCCTTGTTGTCTGCAACGGGATTTTCTTCGGCGCCGGGAGTAACAACATCGTCGGGATTGATGTCAACCGTTATTCCTTTTTGCTTGAGGGATTCGATATAGCTCGCAAGGCACTTGCTCAAATCTGTGCCCGTAACGCCCATCTTGTTGTTGTTGTAGTTTGCAACGTTTATAAGCGCATACTGCTGAACTATCTGGTTTTTGGGGTCCTTAAGAGAGAGGAAATAGGTCGGTTCTCCGCCGATATTAAGAAGAAGCGGGAACGTTGCCGAATAGCCGAGGTCCATGACCCTGCCCTCTGCCGCCTGCTGTGCGGAATATTCCGTACCGCCGGTAACATTATAGAACGATGCTTCCTTTGTTCTCTGATTTACAAGCACAAAGCCGATAATCGACTGGTCGGAGGTAACGGAGGTAACTCCCGTATACATCCAAACGTCATCATTCTTTGCGATATAGTTGTATCCGTCGGTGGTCTTGATAACATCCTTTTGACCGAGCAATGAATTCCAAAAACCGTTTTGATACTTACCGTAGAAATCGTACTGCTGAATGATAAGGTCGGAATCGTAAACTCTGTCTATCCATTGGAGCGATGCATCCGATTTAAGCTGTTCCATGCTGTATTCGACACACTCTCCCGTTACGGCATCAACAAGAACAATGCCGATAACGTCCGTGCCGCCGAACATACCTATAGTCTTGTCAAGACGGGCGCAAATCCAATACGGATCTCCGTTGTCGTTGACCTCAAAGGTTGCATCGGCAAACATATATGTGGGATATTCAAAACGCAAATGTCTTTTGAGAAGCTTGTTGAAATGCTCGTAAGCGGAATATTTGATAGAACCGTCTTTAAGCTCGACAAATTCCGTGCTTTCATCCGCCATGTTGACCAAAACATAGCCGGGGAAACCGTCACGGGTGTTGACAAGCCACTTGATTATATCCGCATATTGGAGCGGAACAACTCGGTGGGGCTTACCCTGATAGTTTATCTGTGAATTTTCGGGAGCAATGGTAAACTGCGAAACCGAGCCGATATCCTTAAGGGCACCAAGCGCTCTTGCGGCAAGCTGAGCGGCTGAAGCTTCGTCGAGCTTCGGAATTTCGCTGAAGCTGTCCGCTGTCTGCTCTTCAAGGTCATCCGCAAAGCTTCTGTCGGTATCAACCTCGATTATTCGGCTGTAGCTTGAAGCTCTGAAAAATTCGCACGAAACAACATAGCCTACACCCACGGTAACAAGCAATATCGCAATAATTACGGCGGGAACTACCGCTCTGCGTTTAACGTACGGAACATACTCGGGCTTGCCGAAAACATTTGCGAAAATCGCATTGAATACAACATATGATGCGACAACCGCACCGATATAAATGTAAAGATCGTAAGCCTTAAAATTCAAAGCGGGAAGCATAAAATAGAAGAGCACTGCCGCAAAAACCGCCGAGCAAAGCAGACTGAGCACTATTTTAAGCGCCGCTTTTTCGGGTGGAATTACGATATCCTTTTTCCTTCCGCCGTCCTTCTTTGAAAAATCAACTTTAATGGGATCCATTGTTTCATCTCCTTATAGGTGTTCCCATACAGTATAACCTATTTATTAAATTATTACAAGTCTTTTTTGTTAATATTGGCGTTTGACTTTCATGTATAAACAGTGGTAAGATATCAAAGTAAAAATTCCCGACGGCAAGCTCTCGGGCAAACCGTCCGATTCAATAAGGAAGTGTAAGCATGAACGGAATATTCACCGCACTGCTCACCCCGTTTAACAACGACTATACAATAAACGAAAAATCTCTCGAACAGCTTGTTGAATTCAATCTTCAAAAAGGTATCAACGGATTCTATGTCGGCGGAAGCACCGGCGAAGGAATGCTCATGTCCCCCGACGAAAGGAAAGAGGTTTTCCGCATCGTTAAAAGGACGGCAGGCGACAGGGTTGACCTCATCGCACACTGCGGCAGTGTCTCTACAGATGATGCAATTTCCATGGCTAAGGAGGCAGAGATTCTCGGCTATACTGCGATATCCGCCGTCGCCCCGTATTATTATTCGTTTTCGTATGATGCAATTCGCAAGTATTATGACGATATCGTTTCGAGCGTTAATCTCCCGATGATAGTTTATAATTTCCCCAACGGAAACGGCTTCACATTTACCGCCGATATTGCCGCGGAAATCTTCAAGGATGAAAGATTCATCGGAATAAAGCACACCTCTGCCGATTTGTTTGCACTTCAGCAGTTCAAGCAGAGAATAAAAAATATCACCGTATTCAACGGCTTCGATGAAATGTGTCTCGGTGGTCTTTCCATGGGTGCCGACGGCGCTATCGGAAGCACTTACAACTTCATGGCGGATAAATTTCTGCGACTTTACGATTGCTTCCGAAGCGGAAAAATCGAGCAGGCTCAGGCTCTCCAAAATGAAGCAAACGAAATAATCTCCGAGCTTATCAAATATGGCGTTATGCCCTGCGAAAAAGCGATTCTTTCCCACATGGGAATTGACTGCGGTCCCTGCCGCCGTCCGTTCCTCCCTTTGAGCAACGAAGGAAACAAAAAGATGAAACTAATTGCCGCCTCGCTGAAAGCATAAAAACAAGCCCTCGGCTGAGCCGAGGGCTTCGGTATGTATAATTTCCTGCAAAAATTATTTCGTAAGGTCGATTTTGAATTTGCCCTTATGTCTGTAGGGATAAATTCTGATTGCGATAATTGCGATGAGCGCACCCACCGTGTTCAGCACGATATCCGCCATGGTATCCATTATTGCCCAACGCTCTTGGAAATACGGTTCAAAAAGCGATTCCACCTTAGGCGACTCCGCCGCCATGGCAATGGTATAGCTCCAATGCTGAGCATCGCCCGCCTTAAGGATATTGCCGGCTTCAAACGCACTCTTACAGGCTATCTGGTCAAAGGTAAACTCGAACAGCTCCCAACCCGTAGAGGCAAGAAATGAGAAGCCGACCGCGGCAAGCAGCACAAGCGAAAGCGGAGCGGTTGCCTTGTCGCGCTTTTGCATGGCGGTTGCGATTTCATAACCGAAAAATACGCAAGCTCCGCCGCCGATGAGGTGGAGAATCGTGTCCCAATACTGAAGGTCATAGTAGAAATTCATAAATTTTCCGCCGAATGATGCCGCAAAAATTCCTACGATAAGAAATGTCTGCACAACCGACGGCACGTGGCGAAGTGAATTTTTCTCCGGAAGAAGCATAAAAACTTCCCAAACAAACATGCATACGAAATTTGCGCCTACCTGCAAGGGATTGGTAATATCGAATGCTTCACCCTCGGCAGGGAAAAATCCCTTGATAAACGCATAGATCATCAAAGCCCTGAAAATCCACCAAATTATCATTCGGTATTTCGGGCATTCGGCAAAAAGTCTTTTGAAGTAACTCTTCATAAAGAGCCCCCGTTTCCTTAAAGTTTTTCTCATGTGCGGCTATGATTATATCAGCAAATTGCCGAACTGTCAATAAAATATGCACATTTGATATAATTTTGTAACTTTTTGCAGTCTATTTTAAACCATTTTCACCATTCCAAACAGGCAACAAATATGGTATTATTAATTGTTATTATATATAACGGAGGATAGCTATGTCGGAAAGGCTGTATTACGAGAACGTTTATTTGAAAGAATTTACCGCTCGGGTCGTTTCCTGCCGTGAGGTCGCAGGCAAGTATGAGGTCGTGCTCGACCGAACCGCTTTCTTTCCCGAGGGCGGCGGTCAACCGGCGGATATCGGATTTATCGGCAACGCTCGGGTGTTAGATGCAAAGGAGCGTGACGGGGAGGTTATCCACTTTTGCTCCGATGCCGTTTCCGAAAATTCCCTCGTAAACTGCCGGATTGATTATGAACGCCGCTTTGACCATATGCAACAGCACACGGGCGAGCATATATTCTCGGGCTTCGTGCATTCACTTTGCGGCTTTGACAATGTCGGATTTCACATGGGCGAGGACAGCGTTACCGTCGATTTCAACGGCACGGTCACTCCCGAAAGGCTCTGTGAAATCGAACGCCTTGCAAATGATGCAATATATCGAAACATTCCCGTTAAAACACTTCTTCCTTCCGACCGAGAGCTTGAAAACCTCTCATACAGAAGTAAAAAAGAACTTTCGGGACAGGTAAGACTTGTCTGCATTGACGGCGTTGACCTTTGTGCCTGTTGCGGAACCCATGTTTCGCTCACGGGTGAGGTCGGCATGATAAAAGCGGTCAACTGTGTTCGCTATAAATCCGGTGTCAGAATCACCTTACTCATAGGTGCAAGAGCTTTTGCGGATTACAGCAACAAAAATTCCGCCGTTTATGCGATATCGAAACTGCTGTGCGCCAAGACCGACGAAGTTGCCGAGGCGGTTGAACACTTAAAGGAACAGCTCCGTGCCGAGCGATATCAATATTCCGAACTGAAAAGACGTCTTTTTTCTTTTGAATGTGAAAACGTATCCGGTTCTCTCGCTCTTCGTTTTGACCCTTCGGGCTCTGCTGATGATGCAAGAATATTTGCGGATATGCTTGCGGATAAGGTCGAAACGGCGGCGGTATTTTCGGGAAATGACGATATCGGATACAAATACGCCGTTGTCAGCCGTTCGGCAGATGTCCGTCCTCTCGGCAAATCGCTGAATGCGACTTTACAAGGCAGAGGCGGCGGAAAGTCCGATATGATTCAAGGCTCCGTTGCGGCTTCAAAAGAAGAAATCGAAAAATTCTTCGAATAAATTTCAACACTGAGGAAGGGTTTATATGGAAACATTATTTTGCATTTCAGTAGCGCTTGCGGCAGGTCTTTTTATGACCCGTCCCGCTAAAAAGTTGGGCTTGCCCGCCGTCACCGCCTATCTTGTTGCGGGCATTTTGATAGGTCCGTACTGTCTCGGAAAACTCGGAATTGAGGGCCTCGGTTTTGTCTCCGCACAAAGCGTTCAGTCTCTCGGCCTTTTCTCCGATGTCGCTCTCGGCTTTATTGCCTTTGCAATCGGTAACGAATTTCGCCTCTCACAGCTTAAAAGCATTGGCGGCAAGGCAACATTCATCGGCATAATGCAGGCTGTGATAACAACCGTCATTGTCGATGCCGCTCTTATCGGTTTACACTTCATTCTCGGTGACAAGCTTCCGATTCCCATGGCGTTGATTCTCGGAGCTATAGCCGCCGCAACAGCTCCCGCCGCAACCCTCATGGTCGTTCGCCAATACAAAGCAAAGGGTAAGCTGACCGATTTACTCCTGCCTATTGTCGCAATCGACGATGCCGTGGGTCTTGTGGTATTCTCCGTTTCTTTCGGCGTTGCCCGTGCAATGGTAAACGGCGAATTCAGCATCATCTCCATCGCCGTCGAACCGATAATCGAGATCGTATGCTCACTTGCACTCGGTGCACTCATGGGCGTACTGTTTACATTTTCCGAAAGGTTTTTCAATTCAAACAGCAAACGCCTTTGTCTCTCTTTGACTTTCGTTCTCTTTACGGTCGCTCTTTCAAAGCTCGAATTTGAAATCGGCGGCGTGCACATCGGATTTTCCGCACTGCTTGTATGTATGATGCTCGGCACAATCTTTTGTAATCTCTGCGATTTCTCTCCCGAAATCATGGATAAAACCGACAAGTGGACCGTTCCGCTTTTCGCTTTGTTCTTTGTTATAAGCGGCGCGGAGCTTGAGCTGAACGTATTTTCCGACCCCGCAATAGTCGGAATCGGCGCGGCGTATATCATCTCTCGCTCAGCCGGCAAATATCTCGGCGCATATTCGAGCTGTAAACTGTCAAAGTGTGATGAAAAAACCACCCGATATCTCGGCGTGACCCTCTTGCCTCAGGCAGGCGTTGCGCTCGGAATGTCCGTCACCGTCATGGAGCTCGGCGAAATCGGTGCCATAATCAGAAATATAATTCTTTTCTCCGTTCTTATCTATGAGCTTTGCGGCCCAGTGCTTACAAAAATCGCCCTTACAAAGGCGGGCGATATCACCGAAAAGCCCAAAGAAAAAGAAAGAAAGCACCGTACTCCTCCCGCAAAACTCGGCTGATTATCCCTCAATTCAATCTATTAAAAAGCCGCCTTCTAAAGGCGGTTTTTTCTGTATAGCTACAATCGGCGCAACTCATATTTGCTTTTTATAGTCGATGCCGAGGCAAAACCTCGGCATCTCTGCTTTACAACTCCAAAAGTTGCTTTTTCTTTGTGTCAAATTCTTCTTGAGTAATAACACCCATATCCATCAATTTCTTTAGCTTCATAATCTCATCGGCAGAAGAAACAGCGGTTGACCTTGTTTCCTTAATCTTTTCTTGTATGCAAGCTACCATCTTTTCAGCGGTATCGTTTTCTTTAGAATTGATAGTAACAGTGTTTTCATCGAGAAATGCGGCAAAAACGCCGCCAACACTTTCTCTGCCGCCAAGTAAGGAAAACTGAATATGACCTGCAATTCGGCCGGCTTTCTTAAACTGCACCGCAGTTAAATCATTATAATAAATTGTCTTATCACCGTTAATTCCTTTTGCAAAGAAATTCAGAACACCGGAATGTGAAATCACAATTCTGTCCTCGTAGACTTTCAGACCATCACCGACAAAACTCTTAAAATCAAAAATCGGCTTATCCATATTTGTTTCTCCTTTTGTTATTTAATGTTACCTTTTTTGCTGTTAGGTATTGTCCTTGCAACTCTGCCTTTTTCGAGTAAATTATACTTAAATTTTACGGCTTTGTCAACATTTTATCTTAGTCGCAACCGACGCATCCGAATACACAAATAATCTCTTTGTGCCGAATTCACATTTGATATAATTTGCGGATTTTTTTGAATCCAAAATTCGGAAAAATTAATACGTTTGTTTTGTCGCTCCCACCACAGTGCTGACAAAAAGAGTGAAAATCAAAGTTCCGCCATGCCGAGGATATTCCTAAATCTATGACACAATAAAAAACAAGCACCTACTGTTGCAGATGCTTGTCTGTGTCTATGTGACGAAAATCAAACCACTCTTTAGCTTTCAATTTTATAAAAAAATGGTTTTATATGTATATATAAACTACTGTAATATTTTCTTTCTTTTACAGTTTTATCTAAAATAGCTACTATCTTGTGCATATATTTTTGTAAATCTTCAGGCATT
>CAYNUD010000071.1:0-8656 GCA_964400315.1 uncultured Clostridium sp.
GAAGCTCTATATCGTCGGGGCAGTTGTCGCTCAGTTCTTTGAGCTCTGCGATCGAACCTATTGAATGCTTATGTCCACAGGAGCATTCCCAAATGTTAAGAGGTGTACCCCAATAACGGTTACGGCTGATGCCCCAATCCTGAATATTCTCGAGCCAATCGCCGAAGCGACCCTTACCGATACTTTCGGGAATCCAATTTACGGTGTTATTATTCTTAACGAGCTTATCTTTAACTGCGGTCATCTTAATGAACCAAGACTCTCTTGCGTAGTAGATGAGCGGAGTGTCACAGCGCCAGCAGAAGGGATAATCGTGCTCGAATTTCGGAGCGGAGAACAGTTTGCCCTCTTTGTCGAGGTCAACGAGAACAAGGGGATCGGCATCCTTGACAAATTTGCCTGCATAAGGTGTTTCTTCGGTCATATTGCCCTTGCCGTCAACGAACTGAACAAACGGAAGATCGTAATTTCTGCCGATTCTCGCATCGTCCTCACCGAAAGCGGGAGCAATATGAACAATTCCGGTACCGTCGGACATGGTAACGTAGTTGTCAACGGTTACAAAATGAGCTCTTTTGTGCTGTCTTGCGGCACATTCGCCCGCACACTTGAAGAGGGGTTCATATTCCTTGTTTTCAAGGTCGGTGCCCTTGAAGCTTTCGAGAATTTCATAAGCCTTTACGCCATTTTCTTCATCGCCTAGGGAGCCGAGCACGGTGTCGAGCAGAGCGGCGGCCATATAATATGTATAGCCGTCGGCGGCTTTAACCTTGCAGTATTCTTCATCGGGATTGACGCAAAGAGCAGTGTTTGAGGGAAGAGTCCAAGGAGTTGTCGTCCATGCAAGAAAATAGGCATCCTCACCCTTGACCTTGAAGCGGACAACGGCGGAACGTTCTTTGACAGCCTTATAGCCCTGCGCTACCTCGTGTGAAGAAAGGGGAGTACCGCAACGGGGACAGTAGGGTACGATTTTGAAGCCCTTGTAGAGCAGTCCCTTGTTCCAAATTTCCTTGAGCGACCACCAAACCGATTCGATGTAGCTGTTGTTGTAGGTGACGTAAGGATTATCCATATCTGCCCAAAAGCCGACGGTACCCGAGAAATCCTCCCACATACCCTTATACTTCCAAACGCTTTCTTTACACAGCTTTATGAACGGCTCAAGACCGTATTGCTCGATTTGTTCTTTTCCGTTTATGCCGAGGAGCTTTTCAACTTCAAGCTCAACGGGCAGACCGTGAGTATCCCAACCTGCTTTTCTGGGAACCATATAGCCCTTCATGGTACGGTATCTCGGAATCATATCCTTGATAACTCGTGTTAAAACGTGACCGATATGCGGTTTGCCGTTTGCGGTCGGGGGACCGTCGTAAAACGCATAGGTGGGGCAGCCTTCACGGTTCTCGATACTTTTTTCGAAAATATCGTTCTTTTTCCAGAAATCGAGAACTGCTTTTTCACGGCTTACGAAATCAAAGTTTGATGAAACTTTTTCGTACATTTCCAATTCCTCCGTTATATGCTTAATGGTATTTTGAAAACATTTTAAATTTTACGTCGGCAAAAAATAAAATCTCCGTCCAAAAACAGGACGAAGATACCTTCGCTGACCACCCGTTTGCGGCACAAATATGCCTTGCCCGATAACGGCGGACTGCCGTCAGAGCCTACTTGCTCGGCTTTCGGTCTGCGATTCGGGAGTGATATTCACCCTTGCACCGTTATCGGGTTCGCACTATCCCCAACTCACTTTGTACGGTGTTACAAAAGCTACTGTCTCCGTCACTATCTTTTCGGATGCTGTTAAAATGAATATTTGCTTCCGAATACAAAGTATATCACAGGTTTTGCGGGTTGTCAACACAAAAAAACAAGCCGATGAAATAAATCACCGGCTTGCGGAAATTATTTGTTTATTTCGATTTTGCCGTAAAGAGAGGTGCCGACGGAATCGGAGCGAGGCGCTCTTTCCTCAACGGGAGCGGAGTTTTCGCTACGGTCGGAATAACTGTTTCTTCTGCCGCCGTTGCTTCTTCCGCGATTATAACCGCCTCTGTTATAGCCGCCTCTGCCTCTGTTGCCGTAGCCGCTTGAGCCGTTAAGGGGCTTCACGCCTTCTTCAAGAGTGATAACGACCTTGCGGTTGCCGTCACTGCCGACGGAGTGCGAGGTAACGCCTTCAATCTCTTGAATGGTCGTATGTATTATTCTGCGTTCATAGGGATTCATCGGTTCGAGAACAACGTTTCTGCCGTACTTTCTTACCTTGGAAGCATTTTTGCGGGCAAGAGTTCTGAGCGTGTTTTCTCTTTTTTCACGATAGTTGCCGACGTTGATGGAAACTCTCTTGTATTCGTCTGAGCCTCTGTTGATTACAAGACGGGTAAGGTACTGAATGGCGTCGAGCGTTTCGCCTCTTCTGCCGATTACCGAACCGTAGTCGTCTCCGCAACTTACGTTGATACGGACCTCTTCGTCATCGGACTCAATTTCGATTTCGGCATCGGAAACACCGAGATTTTTGAGAATGTTTGAAAGATAAGCTTCGGCAGTCGAGAAATCGCCGGCTTTAATTTCTTCATATTCGTAATACGCCTTAACCTTTGCGGGAGAGCCGCCGAAAAGACCGAGAACCTTTTTTTGCGGTCTTTCGATGACTTCGTATTTGACATCTGCCTCTTCGGGAGCTTCGAGAGCTCTGAGGGCAGCCTCTTTTGCTTCGTCAAGAGTTGAGCCTGTGCCTATAGATTCTTTAATCAAGAAAAATACACCACCTGAACTGTGTGAATTAAGAATTGGATTCTGTTTTGTCTGCTGCAACGAGCTTTAAATTATTCTCTCTTGAACGGCGCTCAACGGTTTCGTCCACCATGATTTTCGCTATCGTCTTTTTGGGACTGTAGAAATGTCCGACAATAACGGTGGAGAGCAGACCGAAGATGCTGGAAGCTATCCAGTAAATGCCTATGCCGACGGGATAGTTAATAACTATAAGCAGAGAGAATATCGGCATACCGAAGGTCATGCAGCCCATTGCGGGATTGCTTGACATTGAGGGATTGGTCTTTTTCTGTTTCATTTGCGAATAGATGCCCGACGCAAGAGAAGAAAGGAAGGAAAGAGCGGGAATCATCCATATTGCGACTGCCTTTGCACCGTAGGTGCCGAAGTCTTTGTAGTTAGAGGGAACGTCGCCGAGTGAGAAAAGACCGAAGAAATTGAAGTCGATAGCCTTGATGGCATCATAGGTTGCCTGAGAGACACCCGCAATACCTTGAAGGCTGTCAATGTGTTGAATTACAAGCAGCTCCGCAAGATGTGAGGAGTTGGTTGTTGAGCCGAGGTCGAGCTTACCGACGGCTTGAGTGAGCAATTCTATCTGAGCACTGTCGATTCTCAGAAAGTTGCTCAAAGGATAATAGATAGCGCCGATGAGTCCGAAAAGGAGAAGAAACTGCACAAGCATGGGAGCGCAGCCCGCATTCATCGGGTTATAGCCCTCACGCTGATAAAGTGCCGTGGTTTCTTCCTGAATGCGTCTTTGATCGCCGGCAAATTTAGTCTGTATTCTGCGCAATTTGGGCTGGAGACGTTGAGTTTTCGCCATGCCTTTTTGCTGACTTATTGACGAAGGAGTCATGATAAGTCTCGAAATAAAGGTGAGCAGAATTATCGAGACTGCGTAGTTTTGAAAGCCGATACTCTCGTAGATGAGCCTGAGCAGGAGGCCGAATGGCACACCGAGCGTTTCGTATAGAAAGTTCATTTCTTTTCCTCCGGATGAGAATGTTTCTTGGGCGGTACGGGGTCGTAGCCGCCGGGAAAGAGGATGTTGCATCTCATCAGCCTGAAGACGGTGAGAAAAAAGCCTTTGAAGGCTCCGTGAGTCTCAATTGCTTCAACGGCGTATTGCGAGCAGGTCGGATAATACCTGCATCTCGGCGGAAAGAGCGGTGAAATTCTTTTTTGATAGAAGCGTATCATTTGCAAAAGCGGATTTTTCATATGCCGTTGCTCCGTTCGCTTCCCGTTATAACTCCCGCTTCGGTCAGATGCTTAACCATAACGGGGATAAGGTCACTGCTTTTCGCCTTTTTTGTTTTGAACCTTGCAACAAAAACGATATCCCAATTTCCGCTGCATTCGGGAAAAACAGAGGAGAATGCCGCCTTGATGATGCGGCGGCATCTGTTTCTCTCTACTGCATTGCCGAGCTTTTTACCTGCTGTTATACCGATACGGCATCCTTTGCCGCGGCTTTTGACTGCATAAGTAACAAGCAAGGGTGATATTTTCACCTTACCTCGGTTATAAGCATGATTGAATTCTACGTTTTGCTTTAAGGTCACGATTTTGGACATAACGGATCAGCTCCCGTAAGGATTAGTAGGTGAGCTGCTTTCTGCCCTTTGCTCTGCGGCGGGCAAGAACCTTGCGACCGTTTCTGTCAGCCATTCTCTTGCGGAAACCGTGCTCCATCTTGCGATGACGCTTTTTGGGCTGGTAAGTTCTTTTCATTTTTCTGACCTCCGTTTCACTTTGAGTTTTTTGGGCAAAGCCCGAAACAATCATTCGGCGTATTCGGCGAATGAGCCGTGGTGATACGAAAATGATCATCATACCGATATACGAGGGTAAATACCCCTCGGAATACACATTATATAACAGCTTGACCGTGAATGTCAACATTTTTTTGAATTTAGTTATTTTTCGCCCTTTTTGCTTGCATTGAGAAAGCCGTTGTGATATACTTTTTATATATCACCCTAAAATTCGACACGGAAGCAGTTGCATATAAGAAAATCGAAGATTTGAGAAAGGAACGGAATTTTAATGACTTCCACAGAAGAAATTTGGAAAAGTGTATGTGAAAAGCTCGGCAAAGCCTTGATACCTACCATGTATAACGTTTGGATAGCTCCGCTCAGACTCGAGAGCTTTGACGGAAAAACAGCCGAGATAGTTGCAAGCAAGATGGCTCAGAAGGTACTCAGTCAGCAGTGCTATGACGACTTGCTCGATGCGTTCCGAGAAACCGTCGGCTTTGATGTTGACATTTCATTCGTTACGGAGCAGGAACGTGTTGCAGAAACTGAAACGACCGATAAAAAGAGCGGCAACGAGCCGGAAAAAAGTACGTTTGAAAATTTTATAGTAGGTCCTTCAAACAGATTCGCCCATGCGGCGGCTTTGGCGGTGGCTAACGAGCCTGTAGTCAGATACAATCCGCTGTTTATTTACGGAGATTCGGGGCTGGGTAAAACGCATTTGATGTGTGCGATAAGCAATGCGATAAAGGATAAAAACCCCGATGCGAAAATCGTTTTCACCGACGGCGAAAAATTCATGAATCAAATAATAATGGGCATACAGGATCAAAAAATGAGCAGTATCCATGAGCTATACAGGAATTGCGACGTCCTGCTTGTCGACGATATTCATTTTATTGCGGGCAAGCGTTCAACGCAGGACGAATTCTTCCACACGTTCAACGCATTGAGATCTGCCGATAAGCAGATAGTTCTCACCTCAGACCGTCCGCCGAGAGATATCGAGGTGCTTGACGAAAGATTGAAAACACGATTTGAATGGGGACTTATAGCCGATATTCAGGCCCCCGATATCGAGACGAGAATGGCGATAATTCAGCGCAAGGCGCAGACACTCGGAATAGAGCTTCCGCCCGATGTCGCGCAGTACATAGCCGAAAAGGTCAAGACGAATATCCGTCAGCTTGAAGGCGTTGTCAAAAAGATAAATGCTCTTGTAAATCTCGAAGGCTCGGCGATAAACATGGCAATGGCTCAAAGCGCGGTCAGCGATTTTGTGACCGACAGCCGCCCTGTTGAAGTTATTGTAAACAAAATAATCGACGAAACCGCAAGAACATTCGGAATTGTTAAAAACGATATAATTTCACATAGGCGCGATGCAAATACCGCAAAGGCAAGACAGGTTGCCATATATGTTGTCAGAGAAATGACGGGACTTACGCAGAAAGAAATAAGTAAATTCTTCGGAGGCAGGGATCGTACTACGATTCTTTATTCATACGAAACCGTTTCAAATGCGGTTGCCAAAGACCCGTCAATGAAGAAAACGGTTGACAACATAATGAAGAATGTGCGAGAATAATATGCTTTGCCGCCGTAGCGCGAGCAAACATAACCGTATATACAATAATATATACAGCGAGGTTTGGCAATGGGATTTTTCAAAAAGATAAATAAGGGACTCAAAAAAACGAGAGACAATATGTCCGGTGCGATAAACGCCGCCCTTTACGGAAAAAACGAAATAGACGATGATTTTTACGAGGAACTCGAAGAAATCCTTGTCATGGCGGATGTCGGCGTTAATACGGCGAGCGAAATAGTCGAAAAACTCCGCGATGCGGTGTTCAAGAAGAATCTTCGTAAGGCAAAGGATGTCAAAAACGAAATCAAGAGTATTGTTGCCGAGATGCTCAGCGGAGGAGAGACCGTCGATATGGTTACGATTCCGTCGGTCATACTTGTTATCGGCGTAAACGGCGTTGGAAAAACAACCTCCATAGGAAAAATGGCGGCAATGTTCAAGGAAGAGGGCAAGAAAGTCATTCTCGGTGCTGCCGACACATTCAGAGCCGCCGCAATTGACCAGCTCGAAATATGGGCAGACCGTGCGGGCGTTGATATTGTAAAGCACAAAGAGGGTGCCGACCCTGCGGCGGTGGTGTTTGATACCATAAGCGCAGGCAAGGCGAGAAATGCCGATATAATCATTTGCGATACCGCGGGCAGACTTCATAACAAGAAGAATCTTATGGATGAGCTTGCCAAAATATACAGAGTTATTGACCGCCAGCTTCCGTATGCGGACAGAGAGATTTTCCTTGTTCTCGATGCAACGACGGGTCAGAATGCGGTGAATCAGGCGAAAGAGTTTAAGGATGTTGCGGAAATCACGGGCATAATTCTTACAAAGCGCGACGGTACGGCAAAGGGCGGCGTGGTGCTTGCAATAAAAAATGACCTTAAGGTGCCTGTAAAGTTTATAGGAGTCGGCGAGGGAATCGACGATTTGAGACCCTTTGATGCGAAAGCGTTTGCCGAGGGACTTTTTGAGGAAGACAGCGACGAGGATTAACGGAATGGATTATATTATTGCAACCCATAATATGAAAAAGAGGGATGAGCTTCACAGGATACTTTCTCCGATAGGCATCAATGTCCTGCTTGCGGAGGAAGCCGGTGTGGAACTTACGGATGTTGAAGAAACGGGCACGACGTTTGAAGAAAACGCCATGCTTAAAGCGAAAAGCGGCTGTCTTGAAAGCGGCATGCCGTGCATTGCGGATGATTCGGGGCTTGCCGTAGATTTCCTCGGCGGTGCTCCCGGGGTATATTCCGCAAGATACTCGGGCGGTCACGGAAATGACGATGCCAACAATAAAAAGTTGCTTGCGGAGCTTGACGGAGTGAAGCTTGAGGATAGAGGAGCAGGCTATGTCAGCGTTATCTGCTGTGCTTATCCTGACGGCAGAATTGTTACCGCAAGAGGCGAATGCAGAGGTAAAATAGGTTTTACCGAAATCGGAGACGGAGGTTTCGGATATGACCCGTTGTTTTTACCGGAGGAATACGGCGGAGAAAAAACAATGGCACAGCTTACCGCAAGCGAAAAGGATGCAATAAGTCACAGAGGCAAGGCGGGCGTTGAATTAGCACGCAGGATTGGAGAGATCGGTAAATGACAAGCAAAGAAAGAGCACAGCTCAGGGCGCAGGCAAACAGTCTTGAACCGCTGTTTCAAATAGGCAAGGGCGGATTTTCACAGGCTCTTGCGGCACAGACGGCGGATGCGCTTAGAAAAAGGGAGCTTATAAAACTCAAGGTACTGCTTGACAGTGCCCCCGAGTCACCCCGTGATTTTGCCGAAAAACTGGCGCAGGCAACAGACAGCGAGGTGGTACAGGTTGTCGGAGGCAGTATAGTTCTTTATAAAGAAAAAGCCGAAGAGAACGAAAAGAAGAAAAAGCCCGCAAAGAAAGGCAAGCCTCTTTCGAGGGTTAAAGCCAAACGCGCGGCGGCGGCAAAGCGTGAAGCTGAGGAGAAAAAAGCAAAAAGAGATTTTTATTCTCGCAAAAGAGCTGCCGAACGCCGACAAAATGGTGAATTTAGCATAAAATCAAAATAAAAACAATAAATATTTGTGAAGTATTTTTGCCTGATATGTGGTACAATTAGCACGGCGAAAAGATATTTTAAAATTTTTTAATTTTGTATGCAACAAAAACGCTTTTATACGACACTTATTTTTTGACGGAGTAATTTCTCGGAAAGGAACGCAAATGGAAAAAAGCCAAGCTGTCAAGCTCGCGGCACAGAACAAAAAAGCATATCATGATTATTTTGTGCTTGAAAAGATTGAAGCGGGTATTGAGCTTTTCGGAACCGAAGTTAAATCCGTTCGTCAAGGAAAAATCAATCTGAAGGATTCATGGTGTTATGTCAAGGACGGTGAAATGCTTGCAAACGGCATTCACATAAGTCCATACGAGCACGGAAACATTTTCAACCGTGACCCGTTGCGTACAAAGCGTCTGCTTCTTCATAAAAAAGAAATACGGCGGTTGTATGCACAGGTTAAGCAAGATGGTCTTGCTATAATT
>CAYNUD010000072.1:0-8543 GCA_964400315.1 uncultured Clostridium sp.
CAGTCGCTTCATTTATCCGAAACAAATCGGGTTCGGATGCGTCGGTTGCGGCTAAATAAAAAATGTAAATTAATTGCAGGAAAGACGTAAAACCCCAAAACATTTAAAACGACTTTTTCAACCGAATACTCTTCGCATTCGTATTTATTATTATACATTATTATATGCACAAAGCACGGCACCGTGCAGTATGGTCTCGTGAAAGGAAAAAGGATTTCAGAGAGAAAAAGCGCCATGCTTTGCAAGCTGAATATGAGGCACAAAAGATATTGCAACCCGTGCACTTCCATTATACTACTTTCGCATAAAATGTCAAGCGTTTTTTGAAAAATACAAATTAAAAAGACGAACGAATAACGTTTTAAATCAAATTATAATTCATATCAAATATTTGATATATAATTTATTTTTGATTGTTCAAAGAATAAGACTAATCAATTATCTTGACAAATTGATTGTAAAGATATATAATAAACGAAAAAAGGAAGAGAGTTGATTCGTTTGGCGTACAAAAAAGGTTCAGATAACTTCAACGCTTCTCTGTCCACCATTAAAAATGTGTTGTTACCGATGTTTATGCTTTCATTGTTGGAAATTCGTCCGATGTATGTCAGCGAAATGGTATCAATTCTGGAGAGAGAAAGCGGAGGCACTTTTTCTACCACTTATCCGTATGATGTTGTTTTTCGTCTTACCGAATACGAATACATGATTCCGGATAAGAAAATGCAGGTGGATGGCAGAAGAAGACAGATGTATACCATTTCGGAAGAAGGACGTAAATATCTGAAAGAAATTAAAAAAGAGTATGATGAATACATTAACGGCATTGAGCTTGTTTGGAATTTTATCGAATCGGTAAAATCCGACAACGGTATGGAGGATGACAACTCATGACAAAAATAAAACGTTTTTGCTATTTGTTGCTGGTAAGAGCAAAACTTTCTTGCCCGTCAGATGTTAAAAAGGTGATGCTGGATAATTTTAAGCAGCAATTCGATGAATACATTGAACAGAATCCGCAGGCAACGTTCGAAGACATAATAAGCACTTTCGGTAACCCCGAAACGGTGGCTGAAAAATATTTGGCTACGGTTGACCGTGAGCTTATGAGAAAATACCGCCGAAAAATCTTTATTATAAAATTGATAGTTATTATTGCTTTAGCCGTAGCCGCCCTTCTGGTTTATAATGAATTGATACACGAAGAACCCGGCTATATTATTATCGGATTAGCGGAACCCGTCTCCGAGGAAACGGATTTGACGGATATAGCAGAAACAACGCAATTATATAAAGTACCCGAAACGGTAACTCAAATAATTTATCCAAAGGAGAGATAACATTGAAACGCTTACTTATATTTCTTTTGGCAGCAGTCATTTTTGCATTAAATGTTTTTCCGCAGGCAATTGCTTATTCGGATGTGACGGAAGTCACGGAATCTGTTTATGCGCTTGATGACGGCGGTTATTTGGTCATAACGTTGGAGGATATAAGTCCGGCATTCGGTCTGCGTGCCGCGCGAGCTACAAAAAAACACCAGAAAACAGTTAAATATGTTGATTCGAGCGGCAATGAAAAATGTGCTTTGACCGTGGTTGCAACTTTTTCAGTGACTTCGGGAAGCAGTGTAACCTGCACAAACGTTACCTATGAAACCGCTTCGTACGACAGCAACTGGTCGGTGGAAAATGTTTCTGTATCTCGCAACAATTCTTCAACCGTCAAAGCATCGGGAACGGCAACGGGAGAGTTTGTCAGACGTGTGTTGGGAATTAAAAATAAAACCGTCGACACTTCGGTTACCGTATATTGCGATTATAATGGAAATGCTTCATGATAATTGTTCGGTAAGAGCTTTAAACTCAAATTAATAAAAGAATCTGCACGAAAGGAAAACCTTGCCGTGCAGATTCTTTTTATATACCGTTTGACTGCATTCCGTGCATTTTACGCCAGCTTATAAATCCGTAAAGATCGTTTATAAAGAATGATATAAAGCACACAACAACGGAAATGTAGCTTCTGTTCTCCATTGATGCCATGCACCATAGCACTATCAGTACAATGTCGTTTGCCGCATATGCCAAAGCAAAGTATTCGCTCCGACGAAATGTAAGGTATACGGCAAGAAAACTCGTTGTTACGGAAACTGTACTCGGCACAATATTTGCCGTATTGAAATGCTCTAAAACAAAATAGAAACCGACGGTGACAGCAAGCGCAAAGAAAAACATTACTGCTACCTCTTTCTTGCCGATTCGGTTGACCTCGACCTGAGAATGCTTACCGTGATACGGATGGCGAAGCCATGAAATTAAAGCGAATAGAGCCATGGGAGCGGTCATGCCGAGATATGTCAGCATCTCGCCGTAATACGAAAAAGAATAAGAAATTATACCGTACAACACACTGAAAGCTATCATTAAAAGCTGACCGAACGGGTTACCTTTGGCATTGAAAATTAAGGATGTGACCCCGATTAGCGAAGCGGCAAGCGTCAAATATTCGCTTTTATCGAACAGGATAAAGGAAACGATTATCGCCGTTACCGATGAAAGCCAAAGCACTTTTTCACCTGCGGAAAAATAAGACGTTGTTTTTTTCATTTTAAAACCTCCGTAATAAAAATGCACCCGCCTTACACTTCTTCAAAGACCTAACGAAGTGTAAACGGATGCAATGCATCACTGCCCGGTGGCAGTGCATATTAATTTTGACCCATTATAGCATGGATGTTTGCAAATGTCAATGTTTTTTAAAAGACCGATATCTCCGAGATATCCGGAGTATCTCTTGAAGAAACAATAAACACTCTCAGCTTCTCGGTTTCGATTCCGCCGAGGGGAATGATACGTTTAAAACCGATTGTTGTTCCTTCAAAAGCATTATCCCACAGACCGTATTCATTGAACTTTTGTATAAAAAAGTTTTCCACTCGCTGACCCTCTGCGATATTTTCGCAAAGCACAAGATAATCCACCTTCGTTTTTTTACCGAGGTCGATATCAATGAGCAACTGAGTGTTGCTTTCGCCGTAACGGTTGAACGTTACCTTTTTTTCATCGGCAAGGTTATTGCCGAAAGCCTGTCGGATTTTGTCGCCGAGCTGAGAAAGGCGCTCGATATCCCTTGCATCGAGCTTGCCGTTCGGCATAGGCGGAACGTTCAAATTAAAGGTTGTGTTTCCGCCTACGGTACGAATATAGGTGTCAAAGAGTCGGTCGAGCGAATGCGGTTCCTCCTCGGGGTGGTAGAACCAACCCGGACGAATCGACATATCAACCTCCGACGGTGCAAAAACAAGACCCTTTGAATACATTATATTACTCAAAGCTCCTATGTTTTCGTTAGTGTTATACATATATGAGAGCTCGCCGGCAAACGGACCGGCTTTGGTTTGAATTTCACAGTACGGGCAAAGCTCACTCGGTACTACCGACCATTCGGCGTAGCGGGTGTCACCGGCTTCGTTTCCGCACCAACGAATATTGCCTCTGTCATTAAATATAGCGGCTTTGGGCTGGTATTTTTCGATAAGTTCGAAGTACCCGTCAAAATCGTATATCTGCTTTTTGCCGTTCGGCCCTTCACCGCAGGCGCCGTCAAACCAAACGTAGAAGATTTCGCCATAGCCCGTAAGAAGCTCGGTCAATTGATTTTTATAATATACATTATATTCCGGAGTGCCGTACAGTTTTGAATTTCTGTCCCAAGGGGAGAGGTAGAAGCCGAATTTTAACCCGTGACGACGGCATGCTTCGGAAAGTTCGCGAACAACATCGCCTTTGCCGTTTTTGTACGGACTGTTTTTCATGCAATGTTCCGTATATTTGCTCTGCCAAAGACAGAAGCCGTCATGATGCTTTGCGGTAAGAACAACGCCCGTCATTCCCGCGCTTTTGAAAGCTTCGCACCAAGAATCACAGTCAAGCTCACAGGGGTTGAAAACGCAAGGGTCTTCGGTTCCGTTTCCCCATTCAAGTCCGGTTGATGTGTTCGGTCCGAAATGAACAAAGGCGTAAAACGGCGTTTCCTTAAGCATGCGCAATTGATTGGCGTTCGGCTTGACGTGAGCTGCTTGCTTGATAAAATCCTTCATAGGGAACTCCTTTTCAATTCTTTATGCCGAAATTATATCACAGAGCCATGCTTAAAGTAAAGGCAAACATAGATAAAAGAAAAAAATTTTAAAATACTATTGCTTTTTTTGAGGTTTTGGTATACAATACCGATAGAACATTTGTTTGATAATTATTTCGGAGGTTATTATAATGGCAGATAAGAAAAAGGCACTTGAAACCGCGCTTGCTCAAATTGAAAAAGCTTACGGCAAAGGAACGATAATGCGTTTGGGCGAAAACAGCGGTATGAATGTTGAAGCCATTTCGACCGGCTCTGTATCTCTCGATGTCGCAACAGGCATCGGAGGATTGCCCAGAGGAAAAATAATAGAAATATACGGGCCCGAGTCATCGGGTAAAACTACTCTTGCACTTACCGTTGTTGCTCAGGCTCAGAAAAACGGCGGCGAAGCGGCTTTCATTGATGCGGAGCATGCTCTTGATCCCACATATGCTTCGAATCTCGGCGTTGATGTCGATGCACTTCTCGTTTCTCAGCCTGATAACGGTGAACAGGCTCTCGAAATTGCGGAGGCTCTCGTTCGTTCGGGTGCTCTCGATGTTGTTGTTATCGACTCGGTTGCGGCGCTTGTTCCCCGTTCGGAAATTGAGGGAGAAATGGGAGATTCTCACGTAGGCGCTCATGCGAGACTTATGTCACAGGCACTCAGAAAAATCGCGGGTGCTGTTGCGAAATCCAATACAATAATTATATTTATAAATCAGCTCCGTGAAAAAGTCGGTGTCGTTTACGGTAATCCCGAAGTGACCACCGGCTGCAGAGCGCTTAAATTTTATGCCACTATGAGAATCGACGTTCGCCGCGTAGAGGCTATAAAGGCATCTGCGAGTGAATTTATCGGAAACAGAACAAGATGTAAGATAGTTAAGAACAAGGTAGCTCCGCCGTTCAAGGAAGCGGAATTTGATATCATGTACGGCAAGGGTATTTCCAAAGAGGGAGAAATAGTCGATCTCGGCGTTGATTATGACATCATTCAGAAGAGCGGTTCATGGTTCTCGTACGGTGATATGCGTTTGGGTCAAGGCAGAGATAATGTCAGGGAACTTCTCACTTCATCTCCCGAGCTTGCCGCAGAGCTTGAAGCTAAGATACTCGAAGCGATGAAAACGCATAAAGAAAAGCCCAAGGCAAAGAAAAGCAAAGCAACGGCCTCGGAGGATGAGCCTGCACCGAAGCCCACAACTAAGGCCGGAGCAAGAGCAAAGCTTGATATAGTCGTCGACGATGAAGATTGAGGCAAAAAAAGGAAAACTGAATAAAATACATATTCTCTGCGACGGAGAATATACCTATACGGTGGATGCCGAATATTGGTATTCATGCCCCTACAGGTCGGTTACAAGCATTGATGATGAGCAGGAGCTGGCGGAATTTCTCCTTTCCGTCGGCTCACGCTGTGCATTTAATGCAGGCCTGCGACTGCTTGATTACGGCGACCACAGCAAAAAGGACTTGATGCGACGTCTCGTTCAGAAAGGACATTCAAAGGATTGCGTTCTGGCGGCGGCCGACCGACTTGAGGAACTCGGATATATTAACGATGAAAGATGTGCCGAAAACCTTGTCAAAACGCTGTCGGAACGAAAGGGAATGAGCGAAAGAAGAATTATTTGCGAGCTAATTCAGAAAGGTTTTTCGAGAGAAATTGCCTATAATGCCGTTTCGGGGCTTGACATTGATCCGATTTTGCGTATTATTGAGTTATTAAACACCAAGTATGCCCGCAGTCTTTCCGACGAAAGGGGAGTGAAACGAACGGTTGCTTCACTTCAAAGACTCGGCTACGGCTGGTCGGATATTAAAACCGCTTTACGCAGAGCGGAGCTTGAAACGGAGGACATTGATGATGTATAAGGTTGGCATGATATCGCTCGGTTGCCCGAAAAATCAGGTGGATGCCGAGAGGATGCTTGCAAAGCTCGATCGCGCTTCTTTCGAGGTGTGCGATTGCTTTGACGGTGTTGATGCCGTTATCATCAATACCTGCGGCTTTATTGATGCCGCAAAAGAAGAAGCTATCGAGAACATTCTCGATATGGCACAGCTTAAGGAAGAGGGGACGGTAGGTAAAATTATCGTCACCGGCTGTTTAGCGCAACGCTATAAGGATGAAATTTTTAAAGAGATTCCCGAGGTCGATGCTGTTGTCGGCATCGGTGCGAATGATGATATCGCCGAAATTGTCAAGTCTGTCATTGAGGGCGAAAAGATATATCAAATGCCGGATAACATTTGCTTGTCGCTTACGGGTGAAAGACTGTTGACAACGCCGGAGTATTGGTCATATCTTAAAATTGCCGACGGTTGCTCGAACCGTTGTACCTATTGTGCGATACCTTCCATCAGAGGGAAATACAGAAGCGTTGAATTTGAAACGCTTATCGAAGAAGCGAAACAGCTTGCCGCGGCTGGAACAAAGGAACTTATACTCATTGCGCAGGATACCACGAACTACGGCATGGATTTATACGGCAGACTTCGGTTGCCCGAATTGCTCGATGCTCTTTGCGAAATTGACGGTATTGAATGGATAAGAATGCTTTATTGCTATCCCGACAAAATCACGGATGAGCTATTGAAAACAATCGCACGTCAGCCCAAGGTGCTGAATTATATAGACTTACCGCTACAACATTCAAATGATAACATGTTGAAAGCGATGAATCGCAGAGGCAACGGCGCTTTTATCCGTGATGTTGTGGCAAGGATAAGAAAGGCTCTGCCCGATGCGGTTATTCGTACAACGTTTATTGTCGGTTTTCCGGGAGAGGGAGAAAAAGAGTTTGAGGATCTTGCGGAATTCGTAAATGAAACCGAATTTGACCGTCTCGGATGCTTCTCATTCTCACCGCAGGAAGGTACTCCCGCCTTTGATATGGAAAATCAAGTTGACGAGGATGTTAAGACACGCAGAGGCGAAATAATAATGCAGGATCAGCTCGAAATAGTCACGCTTAAAAATAAGAGCAGAATAGGCAAGGTATACCGTGTTCTTGTTGAAGATTATGACGGATACACCGATTCATATACGGGCAGAACATATATGGATGCACCGGAAATCGACGGTACGGTAACATTCACGACAAGCAAGAATTATCAAAACGGCGATTTTGCCGAAGTGGAAATAATCGGAGTCAACGATTACGATCTTATCGGTAAAGATATTTCCGAATAAAGACGAGCAAGGAGAAAAAATGAATTTACCTAATAAACTTACCGTTGCGAGAATAATACTTACCCCGTTTTATCTTCTTGCAATGCTTATTCATCTTGAAAATAACATTAATTATCTGATAGCCGCCGCTATTTTTATCGCGGCATCGTTTACCGATTTTCTTGACGGCAAAATTGCACGCAAAAGCGGGTTGGTGACGACTTTCGGCAAGCTGTGCGATCCGCTTGCGGATAAAATGCTTACCACAGCCGCTTTGCTTGCGTTTATGCACCTTGATGTTTGCAATATTTGGATAGTTATGATTATTTTGACCCGTGAATTTCTTATAACCTCTTTTCGCCTTGTTGCGGCGGCACAGGGAGTGGTTATAGCGGCAGGAAAGTCGGGAAAACTCAAAACAGCAAGCCAAATGATATTTTCGATTATTATAATGTTTTTACTTTTCTTTGCGGATTTTCTCGGACTTGAGCATAACACCGTTTCCGTTATTTCCAATTCTTTGCTCAGTATAACCGCTGTTTTGACGGTAATATCCGGAACAAAATATATTATTGACGGAAAAAAAGTGATTGACTTTTCAAAGTGAATCGCATATAATGCAATGTATAGTATCAAATGCAATCGTTCGGTAGAGTAATCGAAAATGCGGTGTAGCAGAGAGAGAGTCGGAAGCTGAAAAGACTCTTTGCACGGTTTTTGACGAAGTGCGCCGAGTCGGCACGCAGGGGGAAAACGACAGTATCTCTGTGCGTATGAGCTGCGTTAAAGCTCTAAGGGTTATAGCCCCGAGTTATAAACAGGAGTGGAACCGCGTTAATACGCCTCCGTAGTCGTTTGACTGCGGAGTTTTTGTTTTTTCGGAGGTAATTTATTTGTTCAAACAATTGAGAGAGGATATCGCCTGTATAAAAGCAAGAGACCCGGCGGCACGCTCGGTGATTGAAATTCTCTTTCTCTATCCCGGATTTAAGGCAGTACGGCTTCACAGACGTGCCAATTGGTTTTATCGCCATAAAATGCCTTTTATTGCTCGGTGGATTTCACAGACCGCATCAAAGAAAACGGGCGTTGAAATTCATCCGGCCGTACAGATAGGAAAAAGATTCTTCATTGATCACGGAACCGGAGTGGTTATAGGCGAAACGGCGGTTATCGGAGATGACGTAACGATATATCAGGGCGTTACGCTCGGCGGTACGGGTAAAGACAGCGGCAA
>CAYNUD010000073.1:0-8449 GCA_964400315.1 uncultured Clostridium sp.
TTTGAGGTTACTTCTCTTTTTTATTGGGTCATATCATTTTAGCACATACAAAAAGCAAAAAAACATTTACACCGTTCCCGTCGTTGCATTTACCTGCATGCGAAATGCCCGCAACAGCCGAAAAACCGTTGCGGGCACCTGCTTATCTTTCTGTATCGGAAAATTCAAACGGGTTGAAATCAGAATCAAATGGCTTTATTGCAACGCCGAATTTTATCGGTTCAAAATCCCATTTACGTTCAGGTTCAACATTTTCATAAAAATCTCTGCCGCCTCTTATATCAAAGCGATAATCAAGATAGACATAAGTTTTATCATCAGGCACCAGCTCGTCATTGTGAAGCTTATTCTCAAGCATATGCGGCGTATAGTGCGAAGCGTTGAAAATGAAGGTGCTTTCTTTTGTGGGAGCGAAAGCGATTCCCGTTGTTCCGTTGCTTACAATGCCATAACGCGAGCCGAAATGGGCTCCGTTTTCTATCGGTCTAATGTACGGTACGAAATTTTCGTCAACGCTCGAAACAAATCTACCGAAGCGCTGTGCTCTATGGCGATCGGGATATGCTTCCACGGGACCTTTTCCGAAAAATTCCATCTGCTCAAAGCCCGAAGCCGTAGTCACACGAAAGCCGAAACGCGGTAATCTCATTTTCATGTCCTTTAACAGCTTTCTGAAATCACCGTCAAAAACAATATTAACACTGCCGTCGCCGTAAAATCTGTAACTGAGCTCACCGCTGATTACGGGAACAACTGCGGGCCCGCCGATTGACACACAGCATTTTATATCGACAAAATCGCCCGAATTATCAATAACCGTTTCATATGTTTGCTGTGATGCTGCCTGCATTGCGGCACTGCGGCGATCCTCTGCCGTTGAAAGTTGATTGAAACCGTGAGCCTTCCATATTTCTATCTCAACGGGAGCGGCAAGAAGCTCTTTTTCGCCTATTGAAGCGGAACAAATTTTTCCGTATGGTTTATCAAAAACATATTTAACATTGCCTGCGGTAATTTCGGCATATCTTCCGCCGTCATTCAACACCGCTTTGCCGGAGGGTGCCGAAAGATGCTTTCTTTCTTCGGAAAGATTTACCTGTTCCCAACCGAGTTCATAATCGGCAGGTGCCCAATCGGAAGCTTTTTTCAGCTTAAAGAAAAGAGTGAGGAAGCAACAATCGGATTTCGGGACACTGTCAATCAGATTAAACGTCTTTTCGGAGCGCGCGAGAATATCTGTATCATCAATTCTGCCGCTCAAAACGTTCTTACCGTCAACCTCGAGAGTCCACTGGATATACATATCGTTTATGGACTCAAAATACCTGCGATTAAAAACGGTAACACTGCCGTTGAAATACTTTATTTCAAACGGCTGATATGCTTTCTTCATATCGAAATATCCGGGACGAAGCGAACGGTCGGGGAAAACCACACCGTCAACACAGCAAATCCCGTTATTGGGATAATCGCCGAAATCGCCGCCGTAGCGGTATTTGCCGCCGCCTATATCAACCGCATGGTCGGTAAGCTCCCAAAAACATCCGCCGAAAAGCTGCGGATATTTTCTGAAAAGATCGCAGTGCGCATGAATATCTCCCGTACTCATCGAACAACAAAACTCACAGAAGAAAAACGGCTTTTTAACATTCTTATTCTCGCAGTATTCCTTTGTATAATCAAGTGAAGCATACATCCTGCTCTCAACATCGGAAATATCGCTGAAATTTTCGCCGACGGGAACGCCCTTGAATTGAAGATGAGCATTCTCATAGTGAACAACCGCCTCGGGGTCTCTCGACTTTATATAATTTCTCATTGCTCTGTGATTCTTACCGCAGCCCGATTCGTTGCCGAGAGACCACATAATAACGCAGGAAGCATTTTTATCACGCTCAAAAAGGCGCTGTGCTCTATCAACATATGCCAGCTCCCACTCATCATCAGTAGAAAGCTTTGACCAGCGAGACCAATCCCATGTATCGCGGTATTCAAATCCCATACCGTGCGTTTCGATATCGGCCTCATCAATTATCATAAGGCCGTATTCACTGCAAAGCTGAAGGAATCGCGGGTCGTTGGGATAATGAGAGGTTCTGACGGTATTGCAATTACCCTGCTTTATAATTTCAATATCGCGCTTCATGTGCTCCGTATCGGTATAATATCCTGTTTCGGGGTTAGAATCGTGGCGATTGATGCCGTAGAGCTTAATCGGTTCATTGTTGAAATATGCAATATTGCCGCGTATTTCAATCTTCTTGAAACCAAGTTTAAAAGGAATTATCTCACTGCCGCAATAAACAAGCAGCGTATAGAGTTTCGGCTGTTCACTACTCCAACGAACGGGATTTTCTATTGAATCGGGAAGCTCGGTACCCTCGTATACAACATTACCGTCGGGTGCAATAAACTTATATTTTACGGGCAAATCACCGTTGCTATCCGTTTCGACGCTAATTCTTCCTTTCGTCATATCATCCGAAAGCGAATGTCTTATATAGATATCGGAAATATGTATTTCGTCACGCTCGAGAATATAGACCTCTCTGAAAATTCCGGAGAGTCTGAACATATCCTGATCTTCGAGATAGCTTCCGTCACACCATTTGACAACAAGAATATCGACGATATTTTCGCCGTCATTAATAAAATCGGTTATTTCAGCTTCGCTTGTGCAATGACTTACCTGACTGTACGCAACAAAAGAACCGTTTATAAACAGATAGAAGCAAGAGGAAACGCCCTCAAGATTTATATAATATCTCTTATCGGATTTTTTGTTAACGTTAAAGGAACGCCTGTAATGACCTGCCGGATTATCTAAGGGAACATAAGGCGGATCGAGCGGAAAAGGATAAAATAGATTACTGTAAAGAGGAACATCATAGTCTTCGCCGATATTCACCTGCCAACATTGGGGTACATTTATTCTTTTATCCGTTGCGGCAGAGCAAAGCTCCGACGGAACATCCTCAAAGGTTTCGTAAAACTTAAAATCCCATTCGCCGCAAAGACAGATTAGCTTTTCGGAAAGCGCTCTGTCGTAGGATAATGCTGTCTCCTCACTGTGATATGGTATATAATAAGCTCTCGGCTTTTCACAACCTACATGGAGATGTTCGAGGCTTTTGTGATAAGGTTTAAAATTCATATACTTCCCCTTTCTGTTCTTTGATACATTTATATCATATACTTTCACAATTTTCAAGAGATTCGTTGAGCGTTTCGAGAACAAATGCAAATTTTTCTCTGGTTATTCCCGAATAATTCACAAGCATCATGTGTTCGGGCCCGTTTCTACCCTTATAGTATTCCGATAAAAACGAAAGTCTCACCCCCCTGTCGGCACAGGCTTTTTTGAGAAGCATATCATTTACTTCGGTGTCAATTCGCAATATAAAATGCAAGCCCGAATCCTGTTCTATAATTTCTGTTCTGTCGGCAATGGAGCTTGAACGTATTTGCAAAATCAAATCGTTTCTCAACATTTTGTATTGTCTTTTCATCCGGCGTATGTGTCTTTCAAATCCGCCGCTCTCAATAAATCGAGCAAGTGTATACTGTTCAAACGAAGCCACGGTACATGAATAAAATCCGAGTCTCTCGACAAATCTTTCCGAAAGTGAAGGCGGTAATATCATGTAGCTTATTCTGACAGACGGAGAAATAGTCTTTGAAAAGGTATTTATGTATATAACTTTACCGTCGGCATCGGACGACTGTATAGGAGGAATCGGTCTTCCCGCAAAGCGAAATTCACTGTCATATTCATCCTCGATTATATATCTTCCGCAAGCGGCGTTTGCCCATTCGAGAAGTTCAAATCGCCGCTTTTGACTCGTTACCGTACCCGTGGGAAAATGATGAGCGGGTGAAATATGCACGACTTGAGCTTTCTTTGATTCAAGCTCCGAAATATTCACACCGTTTTTATCCATATCAACAAAAACGCACTTTGCTCCGTGTGCGGTATATACCTCGGGTATTTTTCCGTAAGACGGATTTTCTATCGCAAAAATCTTGTCATTTCCCAAAAGCTGAACAATAAGACCGTAGAGGTATTCAGTACCTGCGCCGATGATAAGCTGTGACGGACTGATGCTCATTCCTCTGTTATCCGCAAGATATTTACATATAGCTTCACGCAAAAGAAGAACGCCGTTGTAGGGTGCGGCGGAAAAAAGCTTGCTTCCTCCGTCAAGCAATGTCGCACGCATGAGCTTTGACCATGAGGAAACGGGAAAGGAATCGGGCTCAACGGTATTTGAACATATATCCGCATTAATTAAATCTACTTGCGTTTTTTTTCTTTCGTGTATCGGAACGGCGGTAGGCATCTGCGCTACCGTTTCGGCGTAGTATCCTTTTTTCTCAACGGAATATATAAATCCTTCGGCTACAAGCTGTGCATATGCCGCTTCAACCGTAACTTTGCTTATTCCGAGATGCTCCGCCAACGCTCTTTTGGACGGCAAGCGTTCACCTCCCGATATTTTTCCGCCCGTAATATCAAGACGTATATAATCGTAAAGCTGTTCATAAAGCGGCATTTTTTTCTTTTTATCTAAGGCATATGTCAGCATACACGTCTCCAATCTGGCATTATAAACCGTTCGCGCTATGGCACTTGATTTAATGCCACTTGTGATTATAATATATTCAAACAACTTTTTCAAGGGGGTTAATGAAATGAAAAATCAGAACTTAAGAAAAACCGTTTTTGCCGCTCTGTTTGCGGCGATTATATGTGTAGCAACCATTGTTGTTCAAATACCGTCGCCCGCGACCAACGGTTATTTTAATTTGGGAGACTGCTTTGTAATAATTGCAGGTCAACTTCTCGGTCCGCTTTACGGTGCTCTTGCCGCGGGAATCGGCTCGGCTCTTGCCGATATATTCGCCTCCTACGTTCACTATGCACCCGCAACATTCGTAATAAAAGCGATGATGGCTATTGCGGTTTCGTATATCTACAGAGCTTTCAAAAAGCGTAAAATCTTCGGCGAAGCAGTCAGTGCAATTGTTTCGGAAACAATAATGGTACTCGGATATTTTGCATATGAGGGACTTATTCTCAAATACGGACTTGCCGCAGCTGCAGGAATACCCTCAAATATCGCTCAAGGCGTGGTTGCCGTTGTTTTGTCAATTGCAATTTCAGCCGCTTTGAGAAAAGCAAAACTGTTTGACAAAATGAAATGAGGTTTACAAAATGGATAAAATTTTCGAACAGACAAGAGCGGCCGCTCTTGAGCTTTGCGAAAAATCGGGAGTCAAAAGCGGTGACGTTGTTGTTATCGGATGTTCCACAAGCGAGGTTCTCGGTAAGAGAATGGGCACAAGCGGATGTCTTGACACCGCACGTTCAATCGTTGACGGCTTATACAGCGTTTTCGGTGAAAAGGGAATTTATATTGCCGCACAATGCTGTGAGCATCTCAACAGAGCGATAATTATCGAAGAAGAAAAAGCCGAACAGCTTGGTCTTGAACCTGTCTGTGTTGTTCCTCATCCTCATGCAGGCGGTTCGTTCGCAACAACGGTATACTCATCAATGAAGTCTCCCGTTGCCGTTGAAGAAATCAAAGCAAACGCAGGAATAGATATCGGCGGTACGCTCATCGGCATGCACTTAAAACGTGTTGCGGTACCTTTGAAGCTCGACAACAATGAGATAGGTTTTGCACGTCTTACGGCGGCAAGAACAAGGCCGAAATATATCGGCGGAGAAAGAGCAAAATACGAATAATTCATGTCTGTCCTCGGCAATTAAGCCGCGGACAGATTTTTTGTTAAAAATATTTATAAATGTGTTGCGTTTTACATTTGTTTTTGTTAATATGGTCATGAAACACTGACAAATCCATTACGAAAGCAAAGGGGTGCGGTTATGCAAACATTAAAGCTCAGCGTACTTAAAGATATGTATTTTCAACTTCCGAAGTATGCCGTAATTGCCAAAAAGGATATCGGAGAATGGGAATATACACGCGGAGAATTCTTAGGCGAGGACGGCTATAAGTACGACGGTGAATTCAAAAGCTCAATCAAAACGGGCGACCGATGGTATGCCGCATATGATTCGGCTCATTTTTTCAAAGCGAGCGTAACGGTTCCCGATGAAATGGACGGCTTGCCCATGCACGCCCGTTTCAAGGTTGGCGGAGAAGCGCTTGTAAAATGTAACGGAAAACACATTGCCGGATGCACCTCACGGCTCACAATGCCCGACAGAGCCGACGTTGAACTCGGCATACACAAAGCCGGAGAGGTTTTAAATTTTGAAATAGAGGCCACGGTCGACTCAATGGAATTTTGCGATCCCGCAATGGACGGTGCCGAATATCAGGTATGCGATTTCGGAGAAACCTCTATATTCGTTATTGACACAGAATGTGATGCCTATGTTTTTGACCTTGAGGTTGCCTTTGACGCGCTTGAATACATAACCGATGAGCACATCAAAAGCAAGGTTTATGCAGCCGTCGATGACAGTCTGCATATGGTTGATTATGATTTCGAACCGAATGCGGTAAGAGAATCCGTCAGAGAAGCAAGAAAATTCTATCTCAAAAAGATTTTGGAAATTAATTGGAGCGCTCAAAGCAGAGTGATGCTTACGGGTCACAGTCATATTGATGTTGCATGGCTCTGGAGAGTACAGGAGAGTATTCGAAAAAGTGCAAGAACCTTCTCAAACGTCACTACTCTTATGGATTTCTATCCCGAAATGACCTTCGGTCAAAGCGAAGCCGTGCTTTATGATATGATGAGGCGACACTATCCCGATATATATGAAAAAATGAAGCTAAAGATTGCCGGCGGTCAATGGGATATCTGCGGTAATGTTTGGGTTGAAGCGGACACCAATATCACCTCGGGCGAATCGCTGATAAGGCAGGTGCTTTACGGAACCGAGTTCTTCAAAAATGAATTCGGCAAGGTATCCAAAACATATTGGCTTCCCGACTGCTTCGGTTTTACAGCGGCACTGCCCCAAATCATCAAGGGCTGTGGTATGGAAAATTTTATAACCTCAAAGCTTTCTTTTAATGACACCACTAAATTCCCCTATCATATGTTCATGTGGCAGGGCAACAACGGCGACCGTGTATATGCACATCTCATGCTTCCGTCATACAATTGCAATTTCAAGGTCGGCGAAATAATGACCGCAAACAGAGAATGCAACGACAAGAGTATTCTTGACACTTCGATGAGTATGTACGGCTTCGGCGACGGCGGAGGAGGTCCGACGAGAGCAATGCTCGAAAGAGGCAGAAGGCTTCGTTCATTCCCCGGTCTTCCGAAAACGGAGATCGGGCATGTTGACGATTTCTTTAAGACATATCACGGTAAAGAAGATGCTCTGCCCGTATGGAACGGCGAAATGTACTATGAAAATCACAGGGGCACTTTTACAAGTCAGGCATTCGTTAAAAAGAACAACCGTAAAGGTGAAATCGGAATCACAAGAGCGGAAATGCTTTGCGCGTTTGCGGAAATAATCAAAGGAGAAAAATATCCCAAAGAAAAACTGGAAGCGGCGTGGCGTATACTGATGACCAATCAGTTTCACGACATTCTCCCCGGCTCTTCCATACATCAGGTTTTTGAGGACTGCCGAAAAACCTATGCAGAAATGAATGAACTGCGTTATAAAATCCGCGACGATGCATTATCGGCACTCGCGGTCGGCGAAAAAAACAGCATTACGGTTTGGAATCTTTCATCCTTTGCACATACCGGCCCCGTTACGGTTGAAAACGTGCCCGACGGCTTCTCTCCCACTGACGACAAAGGAAATATGCTTCGCTGTACCAATTGCGACGGAAAGCTCATATTCCTACCCGAAGAAATTGCGCCAATGAGCTTCAAAGTCTTTCCTCTGAAAAAAGGCTTTGGAAATTTTGAAAACGTAAAAGCCGACAAGCATGAGATTTCCAATGGAATCATTGCCGCAAAGCTCGACGAAAATGCGATTCTCACAAGCATCGTACTTCTTGAAAACGGCAGAGAAGCACTTGACGGCAGAGGTAATATTCTCACCGTTTCACTTGATAAATGCTGTCACGAAACCGCATGGAATCTTGAACTTAATTACACTAAAAAGATGTGGGAGCTGACCGAAGCCGAAAGCGTTGAGGTCGTTGAAAGCAACCCGCTAAGAGGTGTAATAAGGGTAAAACGCCGTTTTAACAAGTCCGTAATAACTCAGGATATTATTCTCTATGCGGGGCTTGATTACATCATATTCGACACAACCGTCGATTGGCACGAAACCGACAAAGTATTAAAAGCAGGCTTTGATGTCGGCGTTATCGACACGGATGCCACCTATGATATAGCACACGGAACGGTAAAGCGCCCGACTCATTGGAATACTCCGTATGATATGACACGCTTTGAGGTTGCAGCTCACAAATGGGCAGATCTCTCTGAAGGC
>CAYNUD010000074.1:0-8378 GCA_964400315.1 uncultured Clostridium sp.
ACTGACATCTGTACTTTGTGTGGGACGAACTTCTTATCTCGCTTTCTTTTTTCATGAAAAATTGAACCTCCTTGTATTTTAGTAATGCGGCTGCCAAACCACTTCTATTATACTTGGAGGTTTGATTTGCTTTCAAGTCTTTGGGCTTGCTTTAAGCTCGCCCGTTTTGCCTTTACTAAAGTCTTTTTTCTCCCCCGGCTGTACCGGGGGTTTATTTCCTCGTCTAAAGACAACAATAAGAATGACCGGACGGCAAAACCGTTCGGTCGTTTGATTTTTAAATACTACCGTCAATCGAAAACGCATCGGTTGCGGCTATCCGAGATAAACAATATCCGAAACTCTTTCCCATTCTCCCGTAACATTGTTTTTAACGCACAAGTCTCCGCCGTTTTGAGCACCGCCTGTTGCCGCACCTTGATTCTGAAGCTCTCGCAAGCCGTATTGGAAGCCTTGAATTACAAACTCATTTTCCAAATTATATAAATCATCTCTGCACATAAAGGCGACATATTCTTTTCCGATTTCAATATTTATATCACCTTGCGCGGTCGAATCGACATAAAGTTGGTTTTCGGGAACATCCGCAAATTCGGACTCCGCCTTCAATGCACGTAGCTTTTCGGGATTATGCTTACCTTCAACCCATTTGTCATATGTCATCATTCCGCCGCTTCTGATGTATGAAATTTTGTTCGGCAAGTTACCTTTTATGACATTTACAACAGTCGCTTTGCCATACGAATACGGTGAAGAAACCGCTTTTCCCGTTTTTGAGCTTATATTTGTCACGCCGTCAACAGAGTCAATTCTTATAACGGCAATATAATCACTCATGTCCGAAAGCGTTTGATTGTTTGAGAAGTCATAAAGCATATCAGCATAAGACTCAACCTTCATCACAAATTCGGGCTCAAGCGTATTTGCCTGTAAGTTTTCGGTTGAATTCTCGCTTGCAGCAGAAGATACATTCCCATCCTCGACATCAACCTTGTTTTTGTTATACAAATATATTGAACACACAGCCGTCAGCAAGCACAAAACAATAATTGAAACTTTTTTAATAATACTCTTCATTTTACTCACCTCGATAATATTAAACAACATCAACGCATACTAACTTCTCTTCAATCAAATTGAAACATATTTCATAATATTTGTCAACGATTATCGGTTTAAGTTAAATAATCGTTAATAATATGTTCATATCGAAATTAAAGTCATTTTTGTAATTCAGTCATCGCGGAAGACCGCGCGGCCTTGTTCATATATCCCGACAAGTCTCCGAGGGTCAATTCGGGAACAGTTCGTTCACCGAGGCTCAAATCGTCAATAGAAAAATACATGGCGTAATCATTTGAAAGTGCCGAATATTCGTGCCATCTCGTGTTATAAACGACGTTCTCTTTCGGCATTTCTCCGTTCAAAAAAACATTTTTTAAGACAGTATTCGAATCATCGGCAGGCGAATAAACATCCGTTATCTTTTCGGCAAACGAGATAAAAGCCTCGCACTTATCTGTTTCTGTCGAAGTAACACTCACCGTTTTTATACTTCCGTTTTCGCAGGTGTGCATCACAAGTATATATTCCGTCATTCCTTCATCTTTAACAAAGCAATAACAACGGTCATTTATGTAATATCTGTTCTCAAAATCTACGGTTAATCTCTTATCTGCGGCGCAAAGACGTTCAATAAAAATTTCGGGCGTCATTTCCTTTTGCAACGCACAGGAAGAGAATGCACAGGCAAGTGCAATAATCAGCGGCAATGCAAAGCTTCTTTTCAATATTTTGCCCTCTTTCCGAGATTTACCGCCGCTATTCCTCCAAGTGCCGCCGAAACGGTCATAACCGCAGGCAGGGAAAGCGCTTTTATTTCGGCCCCACCGCTCACGGCAATTGCAACAGCAGAGCAAATCAGCGAAGCACCGAAGCCCGCCGCAGCGCCGAAAAGCAAACCGTTTTTCTTTATTGCCCGTACTGCCGTAAATCCGCCGAAAAAGCCCGATAAAGCGCCCGCCGCAAGAGTTGTGGGAAAATACAAGTTTTGACTTATACCCGTCTTTAATGCCACAAGAGCAAGGATACACAAAAGCATGAAGAAAACTGCCGTTCCCACAAGAACGCCGATTCCTGTTTTTACAACGGGAGAAGCCTGTTGCTCCTCTCGTCTCGACTTTTTAGGCATAATAATACTCCCCTCGTATCATCTATGCTAAATGATATGAGAGGAGCTTTTGTTTTATTACATATCGAAGGTGTCGTCCTTCTTCTTTTTGGTTTTCTTTCTGTTAGCCTTGCTGTTTTCAACGGCTTCTTCCATTTTCTTTTTCTTCTCGGCTTCCTTTGCTTCTTCGGCAGCCTTTCTTTCGGCTTCAGCCTTTTCAACAGCAGTGTTGTTGGTGGAAACAGCCCAACGAGTAATCTTCATCTTGTTTCTGTCGGCGCCGGTCTCGATAACGATCGAATCTTCCTTAACGGTAACAACACGACCCATAATTCCGCCAATGGTGGTTATTTCGTCACCGACTTGAATGCTGTCACGCATATTCTGCTCTTCTTTTTGCTTTTTCTTCTGCGGTCTTATCATAGTTAAATACATAACTCCGAAAAGTGCCGCCATGAGAACAATCATCATAACAGGGCTTTGCTGACTCGAGGTTGATGCCGCGTCCGTTGTGCCCGACTGTGCGAGAAGTGCAATAAAGTTCATTGATATGACCTCCAAAACAATAATGTATTAATTATACATTATAAGTTATAAATATGCAAGCATTATTTCACAACTTTACAATAATTTCATTTTTAATCAACGCTTGCCGTTTCACGCACAGCCTCAAGCCGTGCATTTTCAGCTCTCTCTTCAAGCACGCGCATAACCTCGGCATGCTTTTCATCCGTATAATCCCAGAAGAACAAATACGGCAAACAGCAAAGAAGATGACCGACAAGGTCAAAGCCAACGCCGACTATCATACATTTCGTTCGAATTGAGTCTACAAAAAGAACATCCCAATCGGAGGTAAAGCCGTAACGGTAGAAAAGAATCGGGATAATGAGACTTATGAGTGCCGAAATCGGGCTTGTAAACCAGCCTATAACACCTGCATAATTTTCAAGGCGCTCTCCGGAGAGGTACATCTGGTAGTCGCCGATACGAATATTCATATCCGATTCGGCAAGCTTGAGTCCCGAGGTAAGGCAATCACCTACGCAAAGCGAGATAAGCATTATCGCTCCGCAAACCTTGTAATTATCTTCGAAGAAATAGCAGGCCGCTATGTAACCGGCGCTTTGAACGGCAAATACAAGACGTTTGAAAATCATGAGCGTTTTATATTGGAAGCGTTTTCTTATCCACGGTGCGAGGAAGGCTCCCGGATTTCCGACGAAAGAAACGAGCATTTCCGTAAGGCTGAACACGAGACCGAGCTCACGCCATGTATAAATCAAAATTATAGTTTTGACCGCAAGGCCGCCGTTGCCCAAGGCGTCTATCATGCCGGAAATTGCATTAATCCAAAGATATTTGTTTTTCATTACGCCGTGAATGCCGTCCCAAAACGGAATATACTTTTTCTTTTCAATCGGCGGCTGAGGTATGCGCTCCTGAATTTTTCCGAGACCGCCGAACATCAAAACGGTACACAGCATCATCATTACAGGAATTACGTAACGGAAGGTGTTAATGTTGGTAAGTCCACCCGTATACGCCGTGAGTACGGGAATAAGAAAAACAATGACGGAATTAAACAGATGGCTGAGCTTTTCGGGATAGCAACGCACAAGCATTCTTTCGTGTGGGTCGGGAGAGATAGTATTGGAAATACTGCTTGCACCGCCTCGGTATGCGAACATTCCGTAAAGCTGAAAAAGCAAAAACAATTGCCAAATTCTTTCGGTAAGCGGGTTTTCATAAAGCGGAAGCCAACAAATGAGCAGAACAAGCACCATGCAGGGAATGACATTAGGATAAGCAAAGAGCTTGTATCTTCCGAATTTGGGCAAAAATCGTTTTCTGATAAATATGTTTCTCGCTCCGCCATAACCCGTAACAAGCCAATGCGCTCCGAAGATTTTAAGCGCGCTCTTCATACTTATACCGGGGAGCTTGTTAACATAGTCGGTCAGTGCGGCGGGGAACGGAATGATTTGCGAAAAATCGAAAATCAAGAAAAGTAAACCGAGTGCGGTAAAGAACAAATAGAGTGTGTAAAAAGCCTTTTCGGTTTTCTTCGGCAAAAATCCGAGGTTGTCATTTACAACCATGCTCATTATGCTCCAGAAGTACCCCTGAACCATAAAGAACGCATTTATAACTGTAAAGGTAAGAATGGGGATTTCATAATAATACATTATGAGATAACATCCGGTACCGAACGCAAGGTAATTGAGCACTCTTTCAAGCGCATAGTCTCCCCCTACTGCAAACAGAACGGAAATATATTCCTTATAGGGAACATAACGCCCCGTTGCGGGTATGTTCCAATGCTCGCGAAAATCCGCAAACATCCCCTTAACGGTAAATTTTTTCTCCGACATCAGTTTTCCCCTCCTTCCTCTTTTTCCTTGGCAAGCTTTTCATAATATTCTTTCTTAATTCGTTCGTTTTCTTCCTTTTTGATTCTGAGCTTTTCCTTTTTACGCTTTGACATCAAAAAATCTTCCTTGAACATCTTGCGTATCACGTCAACAAGCACAAAAGTAAAAGACGGAATGAAAATGAAAACTATCATGAGCACAACAGCAAAGTAGTTTGTTCCGTCACGTTCGAATTTTGCCATGAATGCATCTATGCCCTTCTTTTCCTCGGGCTGTTCGGTATCGGTAACTTCCGCAATCTCCGCAGGCATCTCTTCGGCGGCTCTTTGAATATTATAGCTTTCACTGTCCCCACGTGTTGATGCGACTACGGGCGGGTCTGCTTTGAAGCTGTTTTCTTTTTTCGGCTGCCAGCTTCCGCCGAGACTTATATCTTCCTCGCTCGTTGCTCCGAGATAAAACCTTTCAAGCGCATCACATTGATAAAAACAATGATGTCCTATGGATTTAACCGTTGCGGGTATATAAATCGAATAACGCATATTTTCGCAATAGCTGAATGCATCGTCGCCTATGCTTTCAAGCCCGTCGGGAAGCGTAACCAAAGAAATACCGTAGCACTTAAAGAAAGACATATTGCCTATTTCCTTAACTTCCGCAGGAATGTCGATACACTGTAATCTGTCACATTTATAAAAGCAGTTATCGCTTATCCGTTCAACGCTTTCGGGAATTGTATATACCTCGTCGCACGACCACGCCTTTTCGACCGTCAATGTATTTTCGCCTTTTTCACGTAGGATATAATACGTTCCGATATATGGAGCGGTAACTCCGTTTTCGAGCATTTCGGCAAACATGTCACTGCTGATATCGTCACTGATCTTACTCTTGAAGTCCGTATACATTAATTGCGCATCTGCTCCGCTGACGGTAAAGGTTTCCTTGAGTTCAAGTCCGATATTTTTAACGTCTCCGTATTGCTTTATATCGTCATACACTATCTGCGTACAGCGGCAAATGGGATAGAGCAACATGGTTTTCATATCCTTGGTAAAAAGGATGCCGTCAACATCGGTGTAATAAGGATTGTTTTCGTCAACATATATTCCCCTCAACTGCTTGCAGTAGAAAAAAGCCCGTTCATCAATATACCGAACCGACTCTCCGATATAAATATATTTAACATATTCATCACTTACAAGCGTATAATCGCTCACCGCCGCTATCGGCTTTGAGACATCGGGATTGTTACCGTCCTTATCGGTAACGAAATCAATATGTATTTCCTCGGTCGTCTGATTACCGTTGAAGCCGTCGAATACCCATCCGGAAAAACCTTCGCCGTTTATATCCTCTACATAGTCGTATTCAAAAGTATCTCTCGATACGGAATTAAAAGTCATCCATACCGAAGCGCCGACAAATACAGTAAGAATAATGATAAACAACGCTTTCTTAAATTTACTCATTCCAACACCTCATTTCGGATGAATACGCATCCTAATTCACTATAGTTAACAAAATAATTATATAATAGTGAATAATATTTGTCAATAATTCTTTTTAATATTATAACACAAAAAGGCTGCCCGAAGGACAGCCTTTAGTTATACGAAAGATTAGTCTTCTTTCTTTTTTCTCATCAGAATATATGCCGCCGCCATTGCGCCGGAAACGACTGCGAATGCCGTAATTCCCGCCGTCGAGCCTGTGTCGGGGATTTCGGTGCTTTCCCAAACGGCTTCAAAAGTAAGGTCGGTATCGCCCATCTTTTCGGGAACCTCGGGAGTCCAGCCCTTGAACTGCTCGCCGTCCTTTGTGGGCTCGGCGGGAACGGGGATTTTTGCACCCTTAACGACTTTGTATGTCTTGTATACTTCGCCGTCAACCATATAAGTTACCGTGTGAGTGTTCTTAATGAGAGCCGATGTGCCGGCAATCACAAGAACGCCGCCGACGATTGAAACGCCGGTAATCCACGCCGCATTCAAGCCTGCCGCAGCCGCAGCAACGCCGCCCGCAATGACGGTTCCGCCGATAACAACGGTTGTAAACGTCTTGTCAACCTCCCATTGAGCTTCAAACTCAACGTCGTGTCCGGGCATTGTGTCGGGCACCTCGGGTTCCCAGCCGACAAATGTGTAACCGAACTTTTCGGGATCGTCGGGAATTTGCATTGCATCTCCCTCTTTGATGACATAGCTCTTGTGCGTTTTACCGTCAACTTTATATGTTGCGGTGTATTCGTTCTTTTCGGGTGCCTTTTCAAACGTTGCGACAAAGGTCAATGCGCTTGCGGGCATATATTGAGGAATGGTGGGAGTCCAGCCCGTAAAGACGAAGCCGTCAATTTCGGGATCGTCGGGAACGGTTATTGCCGAACCGACAGGAATTTCATATTCCTTATACTTTGTACCGTCAACAACGTAAGTTGCCTTGTACTTTTTAACATAGTCAACAACCGCATAAGCCTCAATGTCGGAGGTTCCCATTTTATCGGGAATTGCATTTCCGTCTGCATCGGCCCAGCCCTTATAAACAATTCCGCTTATTTCGCCGACGTCGGGGTGAGTCATATCGGCACCCTCGGCGTAGGTTGCGGTTTCGTATGCCTCGGCGCCCTTGGCGATATAATAGGTTATCTTGTGAGTGGCGACCCACTGAGCATAGAGAGTTACGGCTTCTTCGTTCTCTTTGGGAACATAGCTTGCTTTATCGGCATAAGCCTTTCCGGTGCCGTCGGGCTGTGTGTTCCAACCTGCGAAGTTATAACCGTCTCTTGTGAATTTGTTTGCGGGTAATTTGCAATTTTCGGGGTCATATGTGCCGCTGTAATTATCCATGCTGCCCGCGCCGTCGTTTGCGTCAAACGTTACGGTGAAGCTGCACGGAACCTCTTTCACGATTACAGCCGCTTGGCACGCCCATACTTCATTGTCGTAAGTATTAACATACAGTACACGGTCAACGTCTCCATGTGATGAATAAATAACAGCAAAACTATATTTGTAATATCCGTCGGAATTGGCAGGAAGAATAAATGTCCCTGACTGGCTAAAAAATCTGCGGTCGGGTGTTACCGAAGCTCCGGCGGCAAATTGTTCGGCGGCAGCTTCGCTGGAAAAACCGGTTTTACTCGCACCGTTAGCCTCGGTGTTCATACGCTCGGAATAGTAATAGTAAGCGCTTTCGCCGTCACTTGTTTTTCCTTCTTCGACAATATAAAAATCATATTCGAAACCGCATACATCGTAGTTGTAGCTTAAACTGTCTCCGGCATACGCATCCGTATACGTGATTTGGTAGATGGACATAAGATAACCCAAATAGAAGGATTGTGCCGCAGAAGCCGTGAGGCTTGCTGTGGAAAACAGCATCGCCGCTGCCATGACGACAGCCAACAGGCCCTTTAATCTCTTTTTCATTTATTATACCTCCTGTAGAAGAATGTTTTACGGATTTATTTTATCACGCTTAACGGCTTTTTGCAATATATCGTGTTAATTTTTTTTGAAAAACTTGCATTTTTTTTGCCGAAGCTATATACTGAATTAGGTGATAGGTGATAGGCGGTTAGGCAATAGGAAAATTAACTTAAAGCCGACAGTAACCTTTCGCCCCTTTCAGGGGAGATGCCCAGTTAGGAATTAGGTTGTAGGCAGTTAGGCGTTAGGAAATTTAAAGGCCCCCTTGCCTAAAGGGGGCAAGGACGAGCGGAACGCTCGGACGGGGGATATTAAATTTGCTTGCAAATTCAAGCGGCTTTGTCGCAAGAATCCCTCGGTAGATTATAATAACAAGTGCAACAGTTTAAATAAAAGTAGACTTCA
>CAYNUD010000075.1:0-8238 GCA_964400315.1 uncultured Clostridium sp.
CGGCAGACGGTTTATGAAATCGTCCGCACCCGCAAGCCTTGCCGCTTCAATGCATTCCTCATCCGTTGCATCAAGACGCCCGTAACGGATATTCTCCATTACCGTGCCCGTGAAAAGATTGGTGTCCTGCAAGACTATACCGAGAGAACGGCGTAAATCCGCTTTTTTGATTTTGTTGATATTGATACCGTCATAACGGATTTTTCCGTCGGCAATATCGTAAAATCGGTTGATAAGATTGGTAATCGTCGTTTTTCCCGCTCCCGTTGCACCGACAAAGGCAACCTTTTGTCCCGGTTCGGCGTAAACAGTAACATCGTGGAGAACTTCTTTGCCCTCTTCGTATGCGAAATCTACTCCGAACAGCCTTACATCACCCGTAAGCGGCGTATATGTCAGGGTGCCGTCGCCGTGCGGATGCTTCCAAGCCCATTTTCCCGTACGTTTTTCAGTTTCGGTAATGTTGCCGTCGCTGTCGATTTCCGCATTGACAAGCGTAACGTATCCGTCGTCCGTTTCGGGCTGTTGGTCCATGAGCGAGAAGATTCTCTGCGCTCCGGCCATTGCCATAACGATAGCATTTATCTGCTGCGATACCTGATTGATATTTCCCGTGAACTGCTTTGTCATATTGAGGAACGGAACAACAATGCTTATGCTGAACGCCATTCCCGAAAGACTGAAATTCGTCACGCCCTGCGTAAGGAAAAGTCCGCCCGCCGTGGCAATAAGAACATAGAGGATATTGCCGATATTCATTATTATCGGTCCGAGCGTATTCGCATAAGCGTGCGCCTTGCGGCTGTCCTCGTAAAGAGCATTGTTAATCTTGTCGAAATCTTCTATAACCGCATCCTCATGGCAGAAAACCTTGACGACCTTTTGACCGTTCATCATTTCCTGAATGTAGCCCTCGGCTTTACCGATTGATGCTTGCTGTCTGACAAAGTATTTCGCGGAACCTCCGCCAACATTCTTTGAAACCAACATCATTGCCGCAACACCGAAAATCAAAATCAGCGTCATCCAAATACTGTAATAGAGCATGATGAAAAACACAACAAGCACAACCACACCGGAATTTATCAAAGCGGGAAGCGCCTGAGAAATAAGCTGGCGTAAGGTGTCGATATCGTTTGTATAGTAGCTCATGATATCGCCGTGCTTTGTCGTATCGAAATATTTAATGGGCAGATTCTGCATTCCGTCAAACATTTTACGGCGCATTTTGCAAAGGAAGCCCTGCGTAATATACGCCATAAGCTGTTCCCTGACCGTCAAAAGAACAATGGAAATCAAATACAGCCCCACCAAAACGATTATCAGCGGTATTATCTCCTTACTTGCCGCAGTCCAATCGCCGAGCTTGTACCATTTTTCTATAACTTCAATTACCTTTTGGGTGAAAACGGCGGGAATTGCGGCGGCGGCCGCATTGAGAACTATACATACCGTAACAACGGGAACGAGCACGGGATAAGACCGAAAGAGCATCTTTATCACTCTGCCGAGAACATTCAGCGACGGTGCGGGTCCTCTTTTATTCATCGTGCTCACCTCCGTTCATCTGCTGTTCGTATACCTCACGATAAATTTCGCTCGATTTGAGCAGTTCCTCATGCGTACCGACAGCGGATACGGTGCCGTTTTCCATAACGATTATCATATCGGCATCCTGAACCGAAGCTATACGCTGAGCGATAATGATTTTGGTGGTTTCGGGAATATATCTGCCGAAGCCGTCTCTGATAAGCGCATCGGTCTGCGTATCGACGGCGCTTGTCGAGTCGTCGAGAATAAGAATTTTCGGCTTTTTGAGAAGCGCACGGGCAATGCAAAGTCTCTGCTTCTGTCCGCCCGAAACATTCGAACCTCCCTGTTCGATATGAGTATCATATCCGTCGGGGAATGAATTTATAAATTCCTCCGCCTGAGCAAGTCTGCAAGCCTCGATTATTTCACTGTCCGTGGCATTTTCGTTGCCCCAACGCAGATTTTCCTTTATAGTGCCCGAGAATAGCAAATTTTTCTGAAGCACCATTGCAACGGCACCCCTGAGGGCTTCGATATCGTAATCTTTTACATCAACGCCGCCCACACGAACACGGCCTTCGGTGACATCGTAGAGCCGCGGAATAAGCTGAACAAGCGTTGACTTACTCGAACCCGTACCGCCGATAATTCCGACTGTCATTCCCGAAGATATGTGCAGGTCAACGCCTTCAAGAGCGTTCCGTTTTGCCTTTTCGGAATATTTGAAGCTTACGCCGTCAAAATCAATCGCACCGTTTGAAACCTCGTATACGGGATTTTCCGAATTTCGAAGTGTCGGTTCTTCGGCAAGCACTTCGCCGATTCTTTTGAACGATTCCGAGGACATGGTAAGCATCACGTATATCATCGAAATCATCATAAGCGACATAAGAATCTGCATTCCGTAGGTCAGCATAGCCGAAATCTGTCCGACATCAACGGTTTGACCCATGCTTTCGACGGTCATTTTCGAGCCGACCAAAAGCACAAACACCATGTTGAAGTTAAGACATATCTGCATAAGCGGAGAATTCAACGCAACTATTCTCTCGGCACGGGTGAAGTCCATACGAATATTCTCCGATGCCGTTCCGAATTTCTCTTTTTCATATTCTTCTCTCGAAAAGCCCTTGACAACGCGCATTGCACGGACATTCTCTTCAACGGATTCATTAAGTCTGTCATACTTTCTGAAAACACTGCGGAACGCCGGCATCGCTTTTCTGCTGACAAGGAAAAGTCCGAAAGCAAGCACGGGAATAACAACCACAAAAGCGGTGGAAAGAGCGCCGCCCATATAGTACGCCATTATGACCGAAAAAATCAGCATAAGGGGACTGCGTATTGCCGTCCTTATTACCATCATGTATGCCATTTGAACGTTGGCAACATCCGTAGTCATTCTTGTGACAAGCGATGAAGAGGAAAATTTATCTATATTCTCAAAGTTGTAAGTCTGTATCTTCCGGAATATATCGCCCCTGAGGTTTTTTGCAAAACCCGCCGATGCTTTGGCGCAGGTAAAGCCGGCAATTCCTCCGCAGCACAGCGATGCGCACGCCAGCAGAGCAAGCACTCCGCCCGTTTCGAGAATGTAAGACATTTCCGCTCCCGCTTTGATTCTATTCACAAGATTTGCGGTTATAAACGGAATGAAAGTCTCGATAACGGCTTCTCCTACAATAAAAATCAACGTAAGCACCGTAGGCATCTTATACTCGCGAATACATTTCATCAGCCGTTTTATCATAATTTTCTCCTTTCGATATGGTTATGTTAGCCGCAACCGACGCATCCGAACCCGCCTTAAACGGCGTGTTTTCGGTGCTTTGCGGCTTAAAGTCGCTTGAAAGGCACAAAGCCTTACTTCACGCCTTTGCACCGCAAATCCCTCGAAAACGCGCTCGTTTCAGGTCGTAGAATTTATTTCGAGAGAAATGGGGCGAATGCAAGGCAAAAGCGCAACTAATCCTGTCGGATTGGCGAATATTTTAACGCAGCAGTCGCTTCATTTATCCGAAACAAATCAAGTTCGGATGCGTCAGTTGCGGCTAAGCATTAGGTGATAGGCGGTTAGGAGTTAGGAATTTTACGCTGAGTCGAAAGCCATTCTCGGCCTCCTAGCCTAAAGAGGGCAAACGAAATATTCCATTTCGTCGGGGGATATTTGAAGTTGCTCAGCAAATTCAAGCGGCTTTGCCGCAAAAATTCCTCCGACTTCACCTCAGCGGCACACCTTCATCCGCCACAGGCGGCGTTTCGGCGCTTCCCCCCCGGCCGCAACCGACGCATCCGAACCCGATTTGTTTTCGCTTTCTGAGATAAAAGACGGAGAACGAATATCGTTCTCCGTCTTTTATCGGATGGCTCTGACATTGTTGCTCACAAATGCAGAAGCGTAGTATAGACCACGCAATGTTATTGTAACCTTTTTATCTACAGTTGTCAACCGGTTTTTTACACGAAGCGCAAAATTATACATTATTTGTTGTTAATGTCTGACTTTGCGAGGTCGTTGTCATGACCGTTTCGCTTTTCACCTCGGCAACAAGGAAATCCGTGCTGACCCAGCCTTTTATTCCGCTGTAATTTATGAATGCCCAACCCTGAACGGCGCTTTGAACCGTAACCGTCGTTCCGTTGGGGATTTTTCCTACAACGCTCGAATTTTTATCAGCCTCGGCTCTCATGTTGAGAACGCTGCCCGAGGTCTTGACCGTATAATTTCCCGCCGCTATGATATTGCTCGCCGTTGTCGGCTCCGCGCTCGGCCGAGTGGTCTGCTCGATATACTTTTCATCAACCGTGAGAATGCCCCACTTGCCGCCGCTCTTAGCGATAAAGGTACCGTCCTCACCGGGCAAAATTGCCGCAAATTCAAAACCGACTACCGTTTCGCCCGAGGTATTCATTATTCCGTAAAGTCCGTTCTTCTTGACAGGAGCAATACCGTTGACAAACATAAATGCGGTATTTCCGCCCATTACGTCAAGCTCTGCGGTACTCTCAAAATCAAACGGTATGGCGGTAACGCCGTTTTCGTTGATATATCCCCATTTTTCACCCTGTCTTACCGCCGCAAGACCGCTGCCGAAATCTCTCGCATCATCATAAAGAAGCGCAATTTCAAGCTGCAATTTTTCACCGATATATCCCCATTTTGCATTCTCGGCAAGGGAAGATGCAACGGGATAAAGTCCGTCGGCAAGCGGAAGCTCGTTACGTTTTATTTCGCCGGCATAGCCCTTTCCGTCCGTCCATGCAAGATGCTTGCCCGCTTCACTCCAACAGGGCGTTCTTTCGGGAGAAGTTAAGCCGTGATACTGTCTTGTCGTTACGGTTCCGCTCGCAATATCAACAAGCAGAGGATACTCCGAACGGGGACTGTCCGCAATATAGCGATAGCTTCTCCATTGGTCACAGCAAACGGTAAAACCGTTGTGCTCCGCCTTTTCGGTAATTTTTCCGTCAAGAGTCATAAGCCCTTTTTTGCCGGTTTTCGCATCCGTAAATACCGCAACGGTCTCATTAAGGCTCTTTATATCGGAAATATCCGCAAATTCATCGGGCACGGCGAAGGTATAATTGGTGTTTTCGTTCTTTGAACCGTTTGAATTTCGCACATGAACCGCAATGACCGTCACGGCAATTACAACAACCATTGCCGCCGCGGCAATAAAAATCGTTCTCATCGCGTTACGGCTCAGAGCGTTTCTTCTGTTGAATTTAATATTTTTATTCTTTGACGCCATAAAAATTACCCTTTCAAGAAAAATTCGGGCGAAAAAATTGCTATCATAAGGGAAGTATAGCATAAAACGGAGAAAAGAGCAATTACAAAAGTGTTACAATGTATAAATTATTTTTAAATTTCCCGACTATATTTTCATTGTTTCTCTTGACTATTCGACTTTTTAGTTATATTATTATGATGTATTATATTAGGCGATGTAATCATCGTCAAGGAGGAAAACAATGAAAGTATTTATGATCGGCGGCACGGGCTTGCTCGGTTGCGAAGCCGCAAGAATTTTCATCGAAAGAGGCCATACGGTAAAGAGCGTTGCTCTCCCCCCGCTTCCCGAAGGTGCTCCCATCCCCAAGGAAATGGATATCGAGTTCTGCAACATTTACGAGAAGACCGACGATGAAATCAGAGAAATGATCAAGGGCTACGACTGCTTTGTTTTTGCCGCCGGCATCGACGAAAGAGTTGAGTTCCCCGCTCCCGTTTATGACGCATACTATAAGTATAATATTGCTCCCCTTAAGAGAATTCTTCCTCTCTGCAAAGAAGAAGGTCTCAAGAAAGCCGTTATTCTCGGCTCCTACTTCGCATATCTCGCAAAGTCCCGTCCCGACATGAAGCTCACCGAGAAGCATCCGTACATCAAGAGCCGTATTGATCAGGAAGAGGTTGCTTTCTCCTATGCAGACGACAATTTCGATGTTTCGGTTCTTGAACTTCCCTACATTTTCGGCACTCAGCCCGGCAGAAAGCCCGTTTGGGTAATTCTTATCGAGCAAATTAAGAGAATGGATAAGCTTCCCTGCACCATGTATCCGGGCGGCGGTACCGCAATGCTTACCGTTCGTCAAGTCGGTGAGGTTATCGTCGGCGCCGCCGAAAAGTCAACGGGCGCAAAGGCATGGCCCATCAGCATGTATAACATGACATGGAAAGAGTTTCTTAAAATCGTTTATGCCGCAAGAGGTATGGGCGAAAACAGAAAGATTATCAGCATTCCTCCGTGGATGATGAGAATGGGTCTCGGCGGTGTTAAGAAAGAATATGCCGCTAAGGGTATTCAGAGCGGTATCGACGTTGACGGACTTGCGGATATCATGGCCCTCAATCTTTTCATCGACAAGAAATACAGTGTTGAGCTCGGCGCTACCGAGGATGATATCAAGTCAGCCATTTTCGATTCTATCAAGGTCAGTCAGGCATCCTATGACGGCAAGGTTAAGCTCCTTGAAATGAAAGGCGAATAATTTTGTGCCGGGGCTGTTTTCATAAAATAAGCAGCCCCGATATTATTTAAGCTCGGCTTAATGTCCGAAAGGAGACAGCATATGGAAAACAAAAAATATCTCAGTAAAAAAGAACTCTGGATGTTCGCCGTCGGTGCGGGCGGTCAGGGTATGATCTACGCAATGATGTCAAGCTACGTCAGCGACTATTATGTAAACGTTCTTCAGCTTCCCCTTATTTTCGTTCTTCTTCTCATGCTCCTTGCGAGAGTTTGGGATGCCATCAACGACCCTCTTATGGGCATGATTGTTGACCGCCACACAACAAAGTGGGGCAAAATGAAGCCCTATATTCTCTTTGCGGCAATTCCCATTGCAATCTTTACCGTACTTATGTATTACGGCCCCGAAGGTCTTACCGACACTCAGCTTATGATTTATGTCGCCTTTACTTACACGTTCTGGGGCATGACATACACCATGGCGGACGTTCCTTTCTGGAGTCTCCCCAACGTGCTCACCCCCGATGCGGCCGAAAGAGGCTCTGTTATTTCACTGGGCAGAACCGTCAACGGTGTCGGCTCGGCAATTCCCGAGGTACTTTTCCTTGTAGCGGGCTTCGCTCTTCCCAAAATCCTCGACACCTCGGACCCCATTGCATACGACAAAAAGCGTTATCTTATTATCGCCCTTATCACCGTTACTTTGGGCATAATACTTTATGTTAATTCATATTTCCATGTCAAAGAGCGCGTTATTATTCCCGACAAGAAGCGTGTTGAGGGTGAGCCCTCACAGCTTTCGAGAATTTTCCGTTGCAAGCCCCTCATGCTTGTTATCCTCATGGGTATCCTTTCGAGCGGCAGATATATGATTCAGGCGGCGGCTATCCACGTTGCCCGTTATGCTTTCTATATCGGACCCGAAATCACCGATGCAATGACTCTCGAAGAAAAGACTGCGGCTATTTCCGCCAGCGTTTCGAGCGTTAAGACCATTTTCCAGGTCTGCGCCATCGTCGGTATGTTCGGCGCAATGCTGTTCATGCCCTTACTCATGAAGAAATTTGACTACAAAAAGATAGTTATTACCACCTGTTTGCTCGGTTTCGTTTCGAGCATATTTACCACCCTTATCGGTTGGTTCAGCGGCAATCTCTATCTTTGCATTCCGTTCGTTCTTATTTCTTGCATCCCCTTGGGCGTTCTCAATGTTGTTTCCTATGCAATGATAGGCGACTGCCTTGATTACATGGAGCTTAAAACCGGCTTCCGTGACAATGCTCTCGGCTCGGCTTGTCAGGGCTTCGTAAACAAGCTCGGCAACGCTTTTGCAACGAGCGGTATCATTCTCATGTATATGTTCATCGGTCTCAAGCCCGAGGATATGCTCAATTCCGAGGTCATCGTTGCCGCAACGGAGCTTACAAGAACACAAAACTTCGCTATGTTCTCCCTTGTCTCGATTGTACCCGGTATCAGCCTGCTTCTTTGCTGCATTCCGATGTTCTTCTACAAAATCTCCGGTAAAGACAAAGAGAAAATGCTCGCCGACCTTGAAGCAAAGCGTAAGGCGGAAGGTATTGTTATCGAATAATTTATCGGAACAGCTATACTAAAAGAAACAGGTGAATTTCCCTTGTCCGCAAAAAAAGATTTAAGAAACGTTGCCATTATCGCTCACGTTGACCACGGTAAGACCACTCTTGTTGACGAGCTTCTCAAGCAAAGC
>CAYNUD010000076.1:0-8173 GCA_964400315.1 uncultured Clostridium sp.
GTGTCATGTGCTAATCATATACAACACCGCCGTCGGAACAAATGGGTACATAAATCCCTGTTTCTTCAAAATACTTATCTCTTTCCTACGCCACTTCAATAGTTGCCGTAGCCTGACCTCTTCCGATACCCTTCTGTTCTCTTGTTATGCAAATCGAACCTCCGCCGATACCGACCTTAACAAAATCGGCACCTGCTTTTGCAAGGAAAAGGAATCCGTCTCTGTCAACGACATTACCTGCACCGACTTTGACCTTGTCACCGTATTTTTCACGAATAAAAGCAAGCGTTTGCTCCTGCCATACGCTGTATCCCTCGGATGAGTCAATGCAAAGCACATCTGCGCCTGCCTCAACAAGAGCGGGAACACGCTTTTCATAGTCAAGAGTGTTGATGCCGGCACCGACAACATAGCTCTTGTTTTCGTCAAGCAATTCTTGCGGATTATCCTTATGCTGTGAATAATCCTTTCTGAAAACAAAATAACGGAGATTTCCTTCGGCATCGACAATGGGAAGAGAATTGAGCTTATTCTCCCAAATGATATCGTTTGCATCCTTAAGAGAGGTGTTTTCGGAACCGGTAACAAGCTTTTCAAGCGGTGTCATGAATTCGGAAACAGGTGTGTCGGCATCCATACGACTGACTCTGTAATCTCTGCTTGTGACAACGCCGAGAAGCTTACCGTTTGCAGAGCCGTCATGCGTAACCGCCATGGTATTATGACCCTTTTCGGCGAAAAGCTCAAGAACATCCGCAAGAGTTGAATCGGGGCAAAGGTTTGAATCGCTGACAACAAAACCCGCTTTATATCCCTTAACCCTTGCGACCATTGCCGCTTCGTCTTCAACGGATTGTGAGCCGTAGATGAAAGATATACCGCCTTCTTTTGCGAGAGCAATTGCAAGAGTGTCGTTTGAAACCGACTGCATGATTGCCGAGGTGAGCGGAATGTTAAGAGAAATGGGGCATTCCTCTTCACCCTTTCTGTACTTTACAAGCGGCGTTTTGAGACTGACATTAGCGGGAATGCACTCACGGGAAGTATATCCCGGAATTAAAAGATATTCACTGAATGTTCTTGAAGGTTCCTGACAATAAAAAGCCATGATACTGATTACCTTTCTTTATTTTAATTATTTATCTGCAAAAAGATTGGATGTAGTTGTCAATACAGTGCTGTATTGTGGTAAGAGCACGATCTTTTCCCTGAACCTCGTCGACAACCGTTTCCTTTCCCTCGAGAGATTTATATACCGAGAAGAAGTGACGCATTTCGTCAAAAATGTGCATCGGTAGCTCGGATATATCCTTGTATTCGTTATAATTGGGGTCGTTTAACGGAATGGATATGATTTTTTCGTCAAGCTTTCCACCGTCTTTCATCATTATAACGCCGATAGGATAACAGCGAACAAGGGTCATCGGGTCAATTTCTTCACTGCAAATAACAACAACATCAAGCGGATCGCCGTCATCACCGTAAGTTCTCGGGATAAATCCGTAGTTTGCGGGATAATGCGTCGAGGTGTAGAGAATACGGTCAAGCATCAAAAGCCCCGTTTCTTTGTCAAGCTCATATTTTCTTTTACTGCCCTTTGAAATTTCAATAACGGCAATAAAATCCTCAGGAGCTATTCTTTTGGGGTTTATGTCATGCCATATGTTTCCCATATTGATAACCTCACTTAATTAAAATTTAACGGTTTTTCCTGTACGTGCCGATTCGTAGACTGCATTGACTATACGAACGCTTTTTGCGGCTTCCATGGGAAGAATAGCGGGATCTCTGTCGTCAAGACAAGCATTGATCATATCCTCAACGACAACATTATGACCGAGACAAAGCGTCGGGTCAAGTGCCGCTGCGGCGGCGTTGCCGGTATATTTTTCGAGCATTTCCTGCTCTTCTCCCTCGTGAGCATCGGCAAACTTCCAAAGCTTCAGCTTATCCTGATCAGCTTCCATTGAGCCGTTTGTGCCGTAAACTCTGATATCCGTTGAAAGACCGGGATATGCGCAGGTGGTACTGATGAAGGTCGCCACTGCACCGGAACGGAAACGTATGAGAGAAGCGGTAAAATCCTCGGTTTCGATTTCGTGATTATATATAGCTGTCTGTGAGGTTACACTCTCAACTTCACTGTTCATAAGCCACTGCATAAGGTCAACGGTATGAACAGCTTGATTCATAAGAGATCCGCCGCCGTCCATTTCCCAAGTGCCTCTCCAACCGCCGTTATCGTAATATTCCTGAGTTCTGAACCATTTAACGGCAAAATCACCGAAAAGGACTTTGCCGATTCTGCCGCTTACAACAGCATCGTGCATAAGAGGCATATCGGGATTATATCTGTTCTGATGAACGACACCGGCCTTCATACCGGTTTCAAGGCGAACCTTTTCAATTCTTTCGGCAGCCTCAACGGTAATATCTACCGGCTTCTCAATAAGAACGTTTTTGCCCGCTCTCATTGCTTTGATTGCAAAATCAGCGTGCATACCGCTGGGAACGGCAATACTTACAGCTTCAATATCGGGATTTTTAAGCATTTCGTCAAAATCGAGATAAGCAAGAGTGTCGGGATACATCTGTGTGATTGCATCGAGCCTGTCCTGCTGGAGATCGCAAACCGCTATAAGATTTGCTCTTTCCGATTTTGCCGCCGCTTCCGCGTGGCGTTTACCTACACCGAGACCTACTACTGCATAACCGAGTTTCTTTGACATAATATGTACCTCCTAAAAATTTTCTTATAAAAAACAGACCGAACGGTTGCGATGCGCATTTGCCCGCCGCGGTCTGAAGTCCGCCGAAGTCAGGCTGCGGCGAACATTAAACGCTTTTATATGTTGTGAAACGATAGCTTATCCCCTTGTGCTCCGCTTTTTCGCTTTCACGGGCAAGAACCCAATTATCATCCTTGTCAAGGTCGGGGAAGAATTTGTCCGCAGGCTTTTGAGCGTCAACCTTGGTAACGTAAGCAGTGTCACAATAAGGCAGAAGCTGAGCGTAAACGGACGCACCTCCGCAAAGATAGACGATATTTGAATCATATCTCTGTAAAATCTCAAAAAGCTCATTTGTCGAATGACAAACGATTACCCCGGGGGCAGACCAATTTTCATCATTTGAAAGAACGATATTTACTCTGTCGGGCAAAGCCTTTTGTCCGGGAAGCGAAAGAAATGTGGCAAGACCCATTACCACAACGTTTCCTATGGTTTTGCTCTTAAAAAACGCCATATCCTCGGGAATATGAAACAGCAGGCTGTCGGCATTGCCGATGCCCCAATTCTTATCAACGCACACTATCGCTTTCATAACCTGTCTCCTTCATATCGCCACGGGAATTTTAGTTGTAAATTCGTGATATTTATAATTTTCGAGAGAAAAGCTGTCTTTGGTGAATTTATAAAAATCATCGACCGATTTATCCATAATAAACGTCGGAGCGTCATAAGGCTCACGCTCTATAAGCTCACGGATTATCGGAACGTGTCTGTCGTAAATGTGAGCGTCGGCGATAACGTGGACAAATTCACCGGGTTCAAGGCCGCTGACCTGAGCAAACATACAAACGAGAGCCGAATACTGACAAACATTCCAAATGTTTGCGGCAAGCATATCCTGCGAACGCTGATTGAGAATTGCATTAAGCTTATTACCAGTCACGTTAAAGGTCATACTGTATGCACAGGGATAAAGCGCCATTTCGCTCAAATCTTGATGAACATATATATTAGTCAATATTCTGCGGCTTGCGGGATTATGCTTCAAATCGTAAAGCACACGGTCAACCTGATCCATATCGCCCTCTTTATAGTGATGCTTAACGCCGAGCTGATAGCCGTATGCCTTGCCTATCGAGCCGTTTTCGTCCGCCCACTGATCCCAAACACGGCTTCCGAGATCGGAAATGTTGTTGGATTTCTTTTGCCATATCCAAAGCAGCTCATCAACGGCACTTTTGAGAAAGGTTTTTCTCAGTGTCAATATCGGAAATTCACGGCTCAAATCGTATCTGTTGACAACGCAGAATTTCTTAATGGTATGTGCGGGCGTGCCGTCCTCCCAACGGGGACGGACATCGCAATCGGTATCCCATGTTCCGTTTTGAAGAATGTCCTTACAGGTGTCGATAAAGACCTTGTCGGCGAAGCTCATAATTCATTCCTCCAGCATTTTGATATATTCTCCGAGACCCTCTTCAAAATTCACGCCAAAGCGAGGGTCGGTTCCCGCGTTAAAAGTCCTCTTTATTGCGGAAAAGACAAATTTCGTTGCAATGTCGGTGCTTTCGGAAACTGTTTTTCCTCTGAGAAAAGCACCGGTAAGAGCCGAGGCGAAAATATCGCCCGTTCCGTAATACTTCCCGGGAAGTCTGTCCGAAAACGAATAAGAGACAAAATTTTTATCCTTGTCAAGCACGGCACAGCCGATTTTTCCGTCCTCAAACGACACGCCGGTAAGCACAACCGCTTTTGAAGAGAAGCTTGAAAGTCCGTCAAGCAGTTGAAAAATATATTTCTCGGTGTGGCGGTTTTCGATATATTCGCACTTGCAAAGGATTGCCGCCTCTGTTATGTTCGGTATGATAATATCGGCTTTCGTGCAAAGTGACGCCATTTTGCCGGCAAAATCCGAATTGAAGGTTTTGTACATTTCACCCGAATCCGCCATTGCGGGGTCAACGATAACGGTGCATTCGTTTGTTTTTGACTTGTCAATAAAATCGGCAACAATGTCAACCTGCTCCGTCGAGCCGAGAAAACCGCTGTATACGGCATCGAATTTTATTCCGAGCGAGTGCCAATGGGCGGCAATCGCAGGCATATCACCCGTAAGGTCACGATATGTGAAGCCGCTGATATCACCCGTATGTGTCGAAAGTACAGCAGTCGGCATAGCGGCAGTTTCAATACCCGCAGCGGAAATTATCGGTAAAGCGGTAGTCAGCGAGCATTTGCCGATACCGGAAATATCATGTATCGCCGCTAAACGCTTTTGCAAAATGACCATACCGCCTTTCACATCAATTTTATTTATTATACTCTCATTTGTCGGAATTTTCAACCTTAAAAATCTTTTTGTTAAAAAGAAACAGATTAGCTTCTCTTTCTAAATTAAATTATACTATATTACTAAAAAACTCTTTACACTTGAGCAAAATAGTGCTAAAATATAGTGAATACACGGAGCTCGCTTCGTTAATATCATTTTAAGGAGACTGAAAATGAAGAAACACACAATCAGAATTGTCAGCGTTGTTCTTGCCCTGACAATGGTATTCTCCGGCTTCACGGCTGTCGGCGCTTCCGCCGCATCGGATATCGGAGATACTCTCACTCATGTAGGCGTAAGCATTCTTGACGGCATAGTTACAACTCTTCTCACCGCAATAAACGCCGTTGTTCCCGACACAAAAAATCTTATTGATGTGTCGGATTATAAGAACGAATACTTCTACACCGGAACCGACACCATGCTTGACAAGCCTGCCGACAACGCCGTTTGGTCGCTCGGATATGCAAAGGCTTCGCTTGTTCCCGCCGATTGGCAAACGAAGGACTATTACCTCGGCGGCTTCATTTCCATTGAAAACGGAATGAGCAACAAGGTTGAAGAAGTCATTGATGATATGCAGGCAAGAGTCATTGCCGTTTCCGACGGCTCGGGCAGAGGCATTTCGATATTTGCAAACATCGACAGCATCGGCTTTGCAAACGGCGACATCAAAACAATTCGTAAATATCTTGAAGAAATGAACCTCGACGTTAAAATCAATTCAATCAATGTTTCTTCAACTCATTGCCACAGCTGTATAGATACTCAGGGTCTTTGGACCGACCTTTTCTCAAAGCTCGGCAAAAACCTCCTCAAGGCATATCTTCCCTTCGGCGAAATGGAAAGCGGCGTTGATGCCGAATACATTGATTTCCTTTGCCATACCGTTGCGGAAACAATGAAGCGTGCCGTAAACGATATGAAGGAAGGCACAATGACCTATGCCGTTAAAACACTTGACGGCAAATATTTCAACAACAAAAACAGAAAGTCCTCAACCGCCGAAATGTATGATATGACGAGAATTATCTTCACTCCGTCACTTTCTTCGGCAAAGCCCACCATGCTTATCAATATTGCCGCACATCCCGACATTGCCGGCCTTGCCGTAAATGACACAGACAACGGCAGACAGCTTTCGGGCGACTATGTGTATTACCTCGGAGACACCATTGAACAGGCGGGATACAACTTTATGTTTGTTAACGGTGCTATTGCGGGTATTTACGCAGGCAGAAGTCTCACAAACGACAACGTTCCCATGCAACGCAGATATCAGCAGTCCGAGCGTTACGGCAGAGAAATGGGCAGCATCGCTCTCAATCTCACAAACACTTATGAATACATAAGTGCAAACGCCGATTGGGACAAGATAAATGCAGAAAAAGAAGCCGGCGGTGACGGCTACACCCTTTGGTTTGAAGGCTGGACTCCCACCACCGAAAAAGAGCTTGAACCTCTGCTCAATATTCGCCTTTCGACCGCAAGAATTACCGTTAAAAATCCCCTTATCAAGCTTGTCGCAAAGCTTGAGCTTGCAAACTACAAGGTTATAAAAGACGGACGCGATTATTGCATTGACACCGAAATCGGTTATATGGAAATGGGCGAGCTCAAAATAGCTCTTATGCCCGGTGAAATCGTTCAGGACCTTGTTGCCGGCGGCGATTCGCTTACCGCAGAGGGCTCATATACGGGCAAGAATTTCGGCTACAAGACCATCCGCGAGCTCTTCGGCGAAGACACCATTTGCTTCGGTCTTATGAACGACGCTATAGGCTATGTTGTTCCCGACAACGACTACTCTCTTGCAATTGTCGATGACCATTATCAGGAGCTTATTTCTCTGGGCAAGGTTACCGCTTCTTCGATAATGAAAGCGTTTGCCGACCTTGCTGAAAGCATTAAATAAAAAATTAAAATCATATGAGGCTGTCACCACTCGTTTGTGCGAGCGGCGGCAGCCTCTTTTTTAATGTGAATTATTGTTTTACGGTAAAACGGTATACCGTGTCAGGGTGTCAATCAAATTCGGGCGTTTTACGAAAAAGCAGGGAGCTTATGCCCCCTGCTCGGAATGTTATCAGTCTTTAAAGCCCTCAAAGCCCTTGAAGATTTCTTCGGTATAAACATTGTGCTCGTCCTTGCCGTGATGTGAATACCAAACCTGTGCGAAGAACGGATTGACCTTCGCTTCCTCGTCATAGTTCCAAAGGAACTTCTTGCCTTCACAATCGGTGGGAACTTCCTGCGGGCACCAATGTCCGCCCTTAAGAACAAGGTTGGGAGACATCATAAACTCGTGACCGTGTGCGCACTTCCACTTGATGGGAGTGTAGAAGTCAACATAGTCGCTCTCGGTTGCAAGGCATTCACCGCCTCTGAATGTAGCTGCTTTCTTGAAGTCCTCAACAGTAAGCTCGGAAACGGGCTTTGTCTCGTCATAGCCGTGGTCAAGATATGTAACGGTCTTTGACGGACGGTCAGCATCGGGATTAAAGTCTTTCCATGTGCCTATCTTGTTGTACTCTTCAATTGAGCCCCAATAAGCGGAAATTCTGTCCTGCTTATTGTTCGCAAGCCACCAGTTGGTACCGTAGGTTTCCTTTTCGGTGAGTGTCTTCATAAACATCTTGACAGCCCAGGGGAAAAGCTGTGCTGCGGGAGCAAGCTTCATGTAAGCGGGAGCGGTGTCCTTAAGACCCTTGAAGTATTTTTTAACGGGAATGTTGGCACGGAAATGGCAATACTCCTCGAGTTTGTCACCGTCGGCATACCACTGACCGTGGAAGTTCTTGGTAACAAACCAGTTACGGTTGAAAATCTTTTCAACTTTACCAACACCGAGAGCGCCGAGAAGGAGCGTTTCAAATTCGTAATTGGTAATTCTGTATTCGTCACCACTGCCTATGTTGTAGAAGTTTCTCCAGAATTCTTCGGGAAGGTCAAGTGTGCAGATGTTAACCATAAGTCTGCCGGAATCTTCAACCGTTGCCCATTCAAGAACGCCGTTAAGAGGAACGTGATACATGATGGGGTCCATGTTCTTAATGATGTCAGCATAGAGAATACCCGATTGACGAAGAGAAACCCAATGTTTGAGTCC
>CAYNUD010000077.1:0-8030 GCA_964400315.1 uncultured Clostridium sp.
GCTCAATACCGGTCTTGTCGTGTGTCATTCCGTAGTAAACGCCGGGTGAACGAACAAGCTGTGATACGATAACGCGCTCCGCACCGTTGATAACAAAAGTGCCGCTGTCGGTCATTATCGGGAAATCTCCCATGTAGACCTCGGACTCTTTGATAACACCGGTCTCCTTGTTTTGGAGACGAACCGTAACGCGCATAGGTGCGGCATAGGTTGCATCTCTTTCTTTGCACTCGCGAACCGTGTACTTCGGCTTATCGTCAAGGCGATAATCAATGAAGCTGAGCACCCAATTTCCCGTGTAGTCGGTAATATCCGCCATATCACGGAAAACCTCTTTAAGTCCCTTTTCGATGAACCAATTGTACGACGCCTTTTGAATCTCGATGAGATTGGGCATTTCCATGACCTCATCAATTTTTCCGAAGCTCATGCGTCGGCAGCTTCCTCGCGTAACGGGCTTCACTTTCAGCATAGGCAAAATCACTCCGTTCTTTCTGACTTTCCGTTTCTCTCTCGGAAAATCGAATTTTGCGTAATCCCCCACATATTTATTTATATAAAGCGCAATATAAAATAAATTATAGGGGTATTTATCCATTATAAATAATACGGGACAATATTATACTTCTCGAAATGCGTTCTGTCAATAGAAATAAGCGGAATAAAAAAAGTTTGTGCATGCATACGAAATTTTTAAATTTTACAAATTAATTTTTGTTAAGCTTTTTTTCGGTTTTGTTTATTTTGACCATCTTATTACATTAGAAATACCGCCACTGCGAAAGTGACGGTATCGCTTAGTCGCAACCGACGCATCCGAATCCGCCTTGAATGGCGTGTTTTCGGTGCTTTGCGAACGGGCATAAATGATTACTTTACAAAAATCGGATGAAATTTTATTTCCGCTCCGCACGGCGCAACATCGGGCATACACAGCAAAGCTATATCCCCCGCCCTGCACTCTGCGGCAAAAACCTCCCTTGCTTTTTCATCAAGTGCGGCAATATCGGCTGTTTTTGCAAGTATCGGAAGTCTTGCCGTTTCCGTCGCTTTTTTTAACGTCGCCGCTCCGTTTTCGTTAAAGCCCGCAATGCGGATATACGGCGGTTCGCACGAAGCAAGCTGTTCCGTAATGCCTAAAAAAGTATTGATTATTATTCTTCTAATGCGGGCGTGCGAATACCTTTTTGATTTTGCAAGCGAATACAGTTCGTCAAGCGTTCGCGCCTCCTTCGCCGCCGCAAAGATTCGGTTTTCAATTCCCTCGCTGACATCGGGAGCAAGTGCGATTTCCCGTGCCGTTACCGTTCTCATCCTGTAAAGAACAGCCCGCTCGATTCTGCGTACATCGAGCATTTCGCTCTTCATATATATTTCAGCCGCGCTTTCGGGAACGTAAGCCGAAATATCCTTTTTCTCTCGAAGAAGCTCTCTGAGCCTTGATGCGCTTGCAAATTCCCCGTGCATGCTGTCGCTATCGTGCGCAACGCCCTCTCTGCGTATTGCAAGGGGCTGTATTTTGCTTCCCGTTTTTATAAGCGAAGAAACATATTCAACGCCGAGAATATCGTTTGAATAGGATATAATATCCGCACATTCGCCGTCAAGCTTTCTCAATGCGTTTTCTCTTGCTGCCGCAAAAGGAATCCCTCCTGTCAGCTCTTTTTTCAGCAATTCGGAGAATTCATCGGTATCAAGCAGTTTTGCTGCCGAAACGATTTTTTGCGTATCGCCGCATTCCGAACCGAAAGCAAGAGTGTCGATTATGCCTAGCGCATCAAGCAGCCGAATTGCCGCCCGCGCAAACCGCTGTGCTCCAGAAACGGAATAGATGACAGGGAGCTGTATCACAAGGTCAACTCCGCTTTCGATTGCCGCCCGTACTCTCGTTTCGAAATCAAATATCGCAGGCTCGCCCCTTTGCACAAAATTGCCGCTCATGACGGCAACCACCGATTCCGCTCCCGACTCTCTTGCCTTTTTTATCAAATGAGCGTGTCCGTTATGGAACGGATTGTACTCCGCGACTATTCCGACCGCTTTCATATTCGCACACATAATAAAGATCACGCGATATGCGATGATTTCTATTATTTCTCCTTTTCTTATTGTATCTTAAATAAAAAACTCTTGAAAAATATATGTAATGATTATATAATATAATAGCTTACAAATTTAATCAAGCAAAAAATCACGATTTGGAGTGTTAAAAGTGAAAATTCTGGTTATCAACGCAGGCAGCTCATCTCTCAAGTATCAGCTTATCGACATGGAGGGTGAAAATTTGCTTGCAAAGGGCATTTGCGAACAAATAGGCGATGCAAATTCGACTTTCACGCATAAGGTTCCCGCCGACGAAAGCAAAAACATCAAAGCAGCCGCCCGTCCCATCCCCGATCACAGTGCGGCAATTCAGCTCGTTCTCGATGCTCTCGTCGACTCGGAGCACGGCGTTATTTCCTCAATGGATGAAATCGGCGCAGTAGGCCACAGAGTTCTCCACGGTGCGGAGAAATTCTCGGGTTCCGTGCTTATTACGGAGGATGTTAAAGCCGCAGTCAAAGAGTGCTTTAAATTCGGTCCTCTCCACAACCCCGCAAACCTCAAAGGTATAGAGGCATGTGAAAAGATAATGAACGTTCCCCAGGTTGCCGTATTTGACACAGGCTTCCATCAGACAATGCCCGACTACGCTTATATGTACGCCCTCCCCTATGAGCTTTATGAAGAGGACGGTATTCGCCGTTACGGATTTCACGGCACTTCTCACCGCTATGTTTCCATGAGAGCAATTGATATGCTCGGCGGCAAAGCAGAGGGTACGAAAATAGTTACCTGCCATCTCGGAAACGGCTCTTCCATTTCCGCGGTAAAGGACGGCAAATGCTTTGACACCACCATGGGTCTTACCCCGCTTGAGGGCATCATCATGGGCACCCGTTGCGGCTCCGTTGACCCCGCAATCGTTACGACCGTCATGGCGGCCAAGAATCTCACTCCCGCCGAAATGGATACTCTCATGAACAAAAAGAGCGGTATGCTCGGTATTGCCGGCACCAGTGACAACAGAACGATAGAGGGACTTGCAAAGAACGGCGACAAAAAGGCTCAGCTTGTTGAAAACATGCTCTGCCATCAGCTTGTTAAATACATAGGCGGATTTGCCGCCGCAATGGGTGGCGTTGACGCCGTTGTTTTCACCGGCGGAATCGGCGAAAACAATCCCCACTACCGCACAAGGGTCGCGGAAAAACTCGGCTTCCTCGGTACCGCAATTGACGAAGAAAAGAACTCCGTCAGAGGCGAAGAGATAGAAATTTCCGTGCCCGATTCAAAAGTTAAACTCCTTGTTATCCCCACCAACGAAGAACTTATGATAGCAAAGGATACTCTTGAAATAGTTTCCGCTCTTTGATGCTTAACGATACTCTGAATTACATCGCTCCCCTTTTCGGCTCTGTCGCTTCGGCAGAGCCGAGTAAAGTGCTCCCTGCGGCAATAAACTCGTTTCATTGGGAGAAGGTCGGCTTTTCACGCCCCGAAAGCTACTTTAAGCTGTACGGTGTGCATGAAGTCGGGCTGTTTATCCGTATGTGGTCATTCGAAAAAAATGTTCGCTGTGAATGTGTACGGCGAGATGAGCCCGTGTATACCGACAGTTGCTTAGAGCTTTTCATAAAGCCATTCAAGAACGACAGCCGCTATGTCAATTTTGAAGTTAATAAGAACGGCGTTTATCTCTCCGAAATCGGAGAAAAACGTGAAAACAGAACACTCATAAAGGAACTTACGGCTCTTGAACCACAGATAACTCCGATTTCAGTGCACAAAAACAAAGGAACTGCATGGGGATTCGACATGTTCATATCCGACAGTCTTATCTCGGAACTTTTCGACTCGCACTTTTGCACAGAGGAGGGCGTGCTTCAGGGCAATTTCTACAAATGCGCCGACCTTTCACGCACTCCGCATTTTGCCGCTCGCTTTCCCGTTGCTTCCGCCGAGCTCGGATTTCATAATCCGTCGTGCTTCGGCAATATTATTTTAAGAAAGGCGTGACATCGTTGAACAAGAAAATAGATACGGTATCCGAGCTTCTCGGAGCTTTTACGTTTTCGGGCGAATTGAAAGAAATTTCACAGCTCAGTGACGGTCACATTCACGATACCTACATATTTGAATTTCTTGAAGAAAACGGCCACACTTGCAAATATCTCGTTCAACAGCTCAATACATTTGTATTTAAACAGCCTGTTGCGGTCATGGAAAACATTGTAAAAGTCACCGAGCATCTTCGCAAAGCCGTAGATTCCGTCGGCGGAGATTCCGGCAGGGAAAGCCTGCATGTATTTCCCGCCGTTGACGGCAAACCGTACTACATAGACAGCAAAGGTAACTTTTGGCGCTGTTACAATTTTATTTACGGCACTCATTCCGTTCAATCCGTTGAGTCACCGGAAATATTCTTCAACGCCGCAAAAGCTTTCGGAAAATTCCAGTGTATGCTTGCGGATTTTCCCATTGATGAGTTGAACGATACCATTCCGAATTTTCATAATACCGTTTCACGCTTTGCCGATTTTCAGAAAGCGGTTTCGGACAACCTCTCGGGTCGAGCAAATCTTGCCGAAAAAGAGATTGAATTTGTCCTGAGCCGTGAAAACGACTGCCACGTACTCGTTGATATGCAAAATGAGGGTAAGCTTCCTCTCAGAGTAACTCACAACGACACAAAGCTCAACAATGTTATGTTTGACGATATAACCAATGAAGGTGTTTGCGTTGTTGATCTTGACACCGTAATGCCCGGACTCTCGCTCTATGACTTCGGCGACAGCATTCGTTTCGGTGCGAATACCGCCGCAGAGGACGAAAAGGACCTCTCGAAAGTACAGCTCAGTCTTGAGAATTTCAAGGCATTTACCCTCGGCTTTCTTGCCACGGCAGGCGAAAGTCTTAACGAAAATGAAATTGCAAACCTTGCTTTCTCCGCAAAGCTTATGACGCTTGAATGCGGTATGCGTTTCCTCGGTGACTTTATAAACGGCGACACGTATTTTAAGGTTGAATATCCCGAACATAACCTCGTGCGTTGCAGAACACAATTCAAGCTTGTTGAAGAAATCGAAAAGCACTATGATGAAATGGTGAACATAGTTAAGGAATGCTGTTCACAGCTCAAAATATCAAAATGACTCCGGAGCTTCTCAGTGAAAAGGAATTTTCCCGCCGTCTTGCCTTTTGGCTGCTTGAAAACGACAGAGGCGTATATCTCTGTCCAAAAACAAGTCGGCAGGAATTCGCGGAGGATTACCGTCTGCCCGATTTTGATTATGTGCATTTACAGTCCTTCTGTGACAAGGACGGCGACATAATAACCATGCTCCGAGGAGAAATCAAGCTCAGCGATTGGCAGACAAAGAACGGCACCGAACCGAGACAATTCGTATTCTACAAAATGCTCAAAACCTTTTTGGACACGCCCGAGGTTGAGCCGTTCCCGTTGGGCTACATTATTTTAGAATAAAAATCACCGCCAAGGTATTTTTAACATACCGAAGCGGTGATTTTTTATTTAATTATCGAAAGTATTTCTTCGGGAGTATCGACAATGAACTCCGCTCCGTTATCCTCAAGAACTTTTCTGCCTCTAAAGCCCCATGTAACGCCGATGCACGGAAGTTTTGCATTGTGTGCCGTAAGGCAGTCCACCTCGGAATCCCCGATATAAACCGCCCTGTCGGTCGTAACGCCGAGCTTTTTAAGTGCAAGCCAAACCCCATCGGGCTCGGGCTTTTGCGCAACGCCGTCAATCTGACCGATTATCACGTCAATATCATCGCCGAAAAAACTGCCGATAATTTCAACGGCGGCATCCTGCATTTTGTTGGTAACAACGCAGGTTTTGAAGCCCTCCCGAGAAACTCGGCTGAGCAAATCGCATATTCCGTCGTAGGGCCTCGTCTTGTTTCTTGAATTCTGTCTGTAGTGTTCCTTGAATATCTCAAGGCATTTTTCACTCGTCTCGTCGGGCGTACCTTCGGGTACGCTCAAATATACAAGACGGCGCACTCCGTTTCCCACAAAGGAACGGATTTCCTCGTAGGTTCGGTGCGGAAAATCAAATTTGTCAAGGGCGTAATTCACACTGTCCTGCAAATCCTCGAGCGTATCTATCAAAGTTCCGTCGAGATCAAAAACTACGGCATCGTACTTCATTGCTTTTCTCCGTTTAGTTAATTCTTAAATTTATCAAAGAAACCGCTCTTCTTCTGACTGCTTCCGACAGGTGCTCCCCGTTTAACTCCGAGCTCCTTTTCAAGCTCCTGCAGCAGTTCCTTTTGCCTTTGTGTAAGGTTTTTCGGCGTATCGACAATGACCCTGACAAGCTGATCGCCCTTGCCTCTGCCGTTCACATTCTGTATTCCTCTGCCCTTTAAGTTAAACACCGTGCCCGACTGAGTTCCTGCGGGCAAATCGAATTTAACGTCACCGTCAAGCGTGGGAATGCGAATGTTGTCTCCGAGTGATGCCTGTGTAAAGCTGACATGCTGTTCCAACCATACGTTATAGCCGTCACGTTCAAAGAACGGGTGGGGTCTGACAAAAACAGCTATTTTCAAGTCACCCTTCGGTCCGCCGTTTACGCCCGAATTACCCGCACCGCTGACATTGAACACCTGTCTGTCGTCTATGCCCGCGGGGATATTGACTTCAACGCTTTCTCGCTTTGATACTCGTCCGCTTCCGCGACATTTCTGGCAGGGATCTTCAATTACTCTGCCCTTGCCGCCGCATTTCGGACATGATTTTTGCGTGGAAATCACGCCGAACGCCGTTCTTTGCTGAACATTGACAAAGCCTCTGCCGCCGCAATCGGGACAGGTCTTCGGTGATGTTCCCGCCTTTGCGCCTGTACCTTTGCATTCGTGGCAGGTATCCACTCTCGTAACCTCGACGGTGCGCTTACAGCCCTTTGCGGCTTCTTCAAACGAAATAGTGACTCTCGCTTGAATATCCTCACCTCTCCTCGGGGCGTTGGGATTAGACTGTCTTGCTCCGCCGCCGAATCCGCCGCCGAAAAACGAACTGAATATATCGCCCAAATCGTCAAAGCCGAATCCGCCGTTAAAGCCGCCTGCACCGCCCGCTCCGTAATTGGGATCAACGCCCGCGTGACCGTACTGATCGTACCTTGCCCTCTTATTACTGTCCGAAAGCACTTCATAGGCTTCATTGACTTCCTTAAATTTCGCCTCCGCCTCTGCATTGTTCGGATTCAAGTCGGGATGATACTGCTTCGCCTTTTTTCTGTATGCTTTTTTTATTTCGTCCTCGTTTGCGCCCTTTTGAACGCCGAGAACCTCATAATAATCTCGTTTATTATCTGCCAAAGGTATTTCTCCCTCGTAAATCGGATTTCCGACTCCGTTTAATATAATTTATAAAAGCCCAAATTGTCCCCGCCGCACATCATCGGCGGGGACAGCCTGTTTAAATTATTTGTTATCGTCTGCATCAGTGAAGTCAGCCTGCGTATATCCCTGAGCATCATTCGCCGCACCGTCTGCGGCACCCTGTGCCTGAGCTGCCTCCTGAGCAGCCTTGTAAAGCTTCTCGGAAATCTCGTAGAACTTCGTCTGAAGCTCCTCACGACGATTCTTGATGAGATTGATGTCATCGCCCTTGAGAGCCTCTTTAAGAGCCTCTACCTTTTCGTTGACGGCATTCTTTTCGTCATCGCTGAATTTGTCGCCCTCTTCGCTGATAAGCTTCTCACACTGATATACCATTTGGTCGGCCTCGTTGCGTGTATCAACATCCTCACGGCGCTGCTTATCCTCTTGAGCATACTTCTCGGCATCGGCAACCGCCTTATCTATATCCTCCTTGGACATGTTGGTAGAGGAGGTAATGGAGATGGACTGCTCCTTCTGTGTGCCGAGGTCTTTTGCGGAAACATTAACAATACCGTTTGCATCAATATCAAAGGTAACTTCAATCTGAGGAACACCCCTGCGTGCGGGCAT